>NZ_CAIKKU010000411.1 GCF_903828115.1 uncultured Thiodictyon sp.
GTTATCCTGGCGCCCGGGGTCTCTCGGACGCCAACTTGCAGCGCTTCTCGATTACGACAACGACAACGAAAGCGATGGTGTTGTGTTTAACTTGTTCTGGTCTCGTTACTCAACGGGTCACCGTAGTTGAGGCACGCCCCAGTGGTTGTTGCTCCAGCCGAGGCTGGGCTCGGTTTGGGTGCAGAGTCCGCGCAGGAAGTAGCGCCCGCGTGGGGTGACCTTGATGCGGTCGGTGCCGACCTCGACTAAGCCGTGCTCGGCGCAGCGCACCAGTCGTTCATAGTCGGCCGCGAGACCGGCCAGCAGGTTCAGGGGTACCTCCAGGTTGCACAGGAGGTGCTGAATCGCCTGATGGCGTCGCTGGTCGACGTCGCTCAGGCGGTGGCCCCACAGGATGGGGAGGCGTCCGGCCTCGATCGCCTTGCGCCAGGCGTCGGCGTTGGGCTCGTTCTGCACATAGACCCCGTCCACCTCACCCAGGCTGCTGGTGCCGCAGGCCAGCAGGTGGCGGGCCGGGCCGCAGGTGTAGCCCATACAGGTGTGGCGCAGGGTCCCGGCCGCCTGGGCGTCGGCGAGTTCGTCGCCATTCCTGACGAAGGAGTCCACCCCGATCCAACTGTAGCCGGACTCGGTGAAGGTGTGCACCGCGCCGTGGAGCAGGGCGAGCTTTTCGGCCGGGCCGGGCAGGGAGGCGGCGTCGATGGCGTATTGGTGCGGGCGCGTGGTGGGGTGGTGGGCGTAGCTGAAGAGGCGCACCCGGTCAGGGCTGATCTCGATGACCCGGTCCAGGGTCGAGGCGAAGCCTTGGGGGGTCTGGTTGGGGAGCCCATAGATCAGGTCCAGGCTGATGCAATCGAACCCGATGTCGCGGGCGGTGGCGCAGACGTCGCGCACCAGGCTCACTGAATTGACACGCCCGATGGCGTGTTGGACCCGGGCATCCAGGTCCTGGATGCCGAAGCTCACGCCCTTGAAGCCGAGCCCCTTGAGCAGGTCCAGTTGCCCGGCCGAGGCGCGCCGGGGATTGCATTCGATGTTGGTCGCAGTGTCGGTGCCGATGCGGAAATGGTGCGCCAACATCTCCATCAGGCGGATCAATTGGCAGTCGGTGAGATAGTTGGGCGTACCGCCGCCTAAGTGGAGTTGGGTCAGGGGCCGGCCGCGGCCGAGCCGCTCGGTCACCAGGTCCAGCTCGCGCTCCAGGGTGTCCAGATAGCGGTCGATCTTGGTCCCGTCGTGGGTGATGGTGGTGTGGCAGGCGCAATAGAGACAGCGCACCGGACAGAAGGGCAGGTGGACATAGAGTGCCACCGGCTCGTCCGGGCGCCCGCCGAGCGCGCGCAGCGACTCGGCATAGTGCGCCGCCGCCTGCCGCTGCCCGCCCGCGGGCGGCGGCAGGCCGACCGCGTCACTCGTCGCCTGGTCGAAGTGCTCGATCAGTTCCTGTGGGATATCGGCGAAGAGGGCCGCGGTCATGGCTGCATCCTCCCTACACGGACGAGACGACGGGGCGCTGGGGCGCGGGTTTCTCGCTGACTGCCGGGGGCAGGCCGGTGGCCTCGTCGATTTGCTGATCGGGTCCGCCGCAGGCCAGGATCTTGATCGGCGTGCCCTTGAAGTTGACGTCCGCCGACAGGTCGGGGCGGCTGATCTTCAGTTCAGCGATCTGCTCCTGGGTCAGGACCTTGGACTGGTCGAAGCCCAGATCGATCTCGGTCGACATGCCGCCCTTGTACTTGACGCGCTCAAGATCATAGAAGGTCTTGTTCCAGGTGGTCTTCAGGAACGCCTTCAGGCACCCGAGCATGTACTTGCGCTTGAACTTGTCCCTGATCCAGGGGTATTCGAAGAAGCTCTTGCGCGCATAGAAGCGGGCGTAATTGCGCAACACGCCCTTCAGGACCTCCTCGCGCGTCATGGCCTCGGGCTTCATGATGGGCGTGACGAAGTTGTACTTGGAGTAGTCGCGCACCTCGACCCGATCGCCCAAGTCCTCGAACAGCTCGGCGAAGGGCCAGGGGGTATACATGTTCCAGTTGACCATGTCCGGCTTCCAGTCCTGCGCCAGGCGGTAGGTCTCCTCGATGGTCTCCTTGGTCTCGTTCTCCAGGCCCATGATGAACTGGACCTCGGCGACGATACCGGCGTCGCGCAGGAGCTTCACGGCGAGCTTGTTCTGCTCCACCGTGGTCTGCTTGCGGAAGACGTCCAGGTTCAACTGGGCGGCCGCCTCGGTGCCGAGCGACACATGCACCAGCCCGGCCTTGCGGTAGAAGGGCAGGAGATCCCGGTCACGCATGATGTCGGTCACGCGGGTGTTGATACCCCAGTGGATATTCACCTTGCGGTCGATCAGTTCCTGGCACAGGGCGACGAACTGACGCTTGAAGATGGTCGGTTCCTCGTCCGCCAGGATCATGAACCGGACGTTGTAGTCGCGCACCAGGGACTCGACCTCATCGACGAACTTCTTCGGGTTGCGGTGACGATAGGTGCGCCAGAACTTCCACTGGGAGCAGAAGCGACAGGTGAAGGGACAACCGCGGGCGAAGTTCGGCACCGCCACCCGGCAGTTCAGCGGGATATAGATGTAGTGGTTCCAGTTGAGGATGGACCAGTCGGGCGTGAGGGTGTCCAGGTCCTGGATCACCGGGTGCGCCGGGGTGGCCACCACCTGGCCGGCCTCGTCCAGGAAGGCGATGCCCTGGATGCGGGCGCGGTCCTGCTTGTCGGTACCCTTCTCGACCGAGCGCAGCAGGTTGACGATGATCTCCTCGCCCTCGCCGCGCACGATGTAGTCGATCCAGGGGGCCTCGCCCAGGACCTGTGTATACATGAAGGTCGGGTGAATGCCGCCCAGGATGGTGACGCAGCCGGGCAGCGCCTCGCGGGCCAACTGGAGGGTGGTCTGGGCCTTGTAGATCATGGGCGTGATGGCGGTCGCCAGCACCACGTCCGGGGCGTGCTTGCGGATGTATTCGCGCAACACGTCGTCCGGCATGTGCTCGCACATCGCGTCCAGGAAGCTGACATCCGTATAGCCCGCATGCTTCAGGGCGCCGGCGATGTAGGCGACCCAGCCGGGGGGCCAGTTGCCGGCAATCTCCGCGCCGCCCGCGTGATAGTTCGGCTGAATCATTAAAATGCGCATTGTCCACCTCCGAAAAACTGTCGCTGAATGGGTGCCTTCAGTGGCCCTTGAGTGGCCTTGCGCGAGCCGCGCACGGCGCTTTTGTCCGTCCCCCCGGCCGATCGATCAGCCTAAAAAGAGTATTTGGCCGCAAATGAACGCAAATAAGCGCAAATAAATCTACTGGTTATCATCGTCGCCGGCGTCACCCGGACGATGAATATGCAGTAAAAGCCAAGTCTCTGATTATTTGCGTCAATTTGCGTTCATTTGCGGCTAAACTGCTCTTTCTGGGATCAGATGCCCCGCAGGGGGATCAGGGATCAGGGATCGGGGTCGATCCTGTGCGCACACGGGGCACACCGGCGTCCGCGATGCGCCGGTATCGGCGCGCCGCTGGAAGGCCCAGGACCACAGGGCCTCGTCCGGCAGCGGCAGCACCAGGAACCAATGTTCCAGGACCGCCAGGGCGAGGAGCGTTGCGGTCAGTACGTAACTCGTGTCGCTGAATGGGGCGATGTCGGTATCCAGGGCCCGGCCCACCAGGAGTATGACGCCCACGGTGCCCAGGGTCACGGACACGGGGAACAGATAGTTCATGTGTCGCTGACCCATGTAGGTCTGCAGGAATCGCAGGTGCTCGGGGAGCCAGTCCGTATGCAGGTTGGGTACCCCGAAGAAGACATTGAGCTTGGCGCTCCAGCGCATGATCCACAGGACACTGTAGGTCCAGACCCCGACCTGATTGGGCTGGTCCCAACACAGGGCGATCAGGATGACGCCGGTGACGAGTACCGAGACCTCGTGGTAGAGACTGGTCCCGACGGCCAGCGCGAAGCGTTTCCATGGCCCGCAACGCGGCGGGCAGGGCGCCTTGCGGGGGCCGCTCACGAGGCCCATGAAATAGCTCATCTCCAGCGCCCCCCAGATCAGGACGCCGCAGGTGAAGCCGCAATAGACATGGGCGAGGGACGCTCCGGTACCGGTCAGGACCAGGCCGTAGACGCCCGCGACCAGGGCCGCCGCCGCGCCGGTCAGGCTCCAGCGGTAGGTCCGCTGGGGCAGTCCGTCCAGGTAAAGGATGATGCCGGTGCCCAGCCACCAGACGAACAAGGCGTAGAGCGCCGGGACGACAAACGAGAGCATGCGTGGTTCCTGGTTCCGCCGGCCGAGTCCGGGGGGCGGGCTAATGGGTAGCGTCGGTCTTCACCGCCGGGGCGCCTGGCGCGGTGGCGATGGCGGCCTTGCTGCCCAGGAAAACGGCAAATGCCGCGTCATTGGCCGGGCCGAAGGAGCGCAATTCGATCACCCGCTGCGTCCCCAGATCGGTCAGGTTCAGCCGGCCATCGGTGAGCCGGGCCAGCCGGAACGGCGTCTCGGGCGGCACGCTCGCGTTGCGCCGCCCCCGGGACGTGGTGCGCAATACCCCGCGCACGAAACCCTCGCCGCCGACCGGGAGCACGGCCACCGTAGTGCCGTCGGTGGCGTCCTGGACCAGCGTGGTCCCGTCGGGTCGATCCGTAAAACGGAGATCCCGGCTGAACACCGCCGGCGAGGGCGGCAGTTGACTGGGATTGTACCCGGTCAGGACCGCCGCGGTCACGAGGACCAGGAAAAATCCGATCAGCGCGGCGAACGCGATCAATACCTTGCGAGGAAAGTGGGCGTTGGGGGACGGGTCAGCCATGGTCGGAGCAAGAATGAAGGATGAGGGATGAAGGATGAAGGTAGTGCGGCGCGGGCCCGGATGGGGTGGGAATCGGGCTCATGGGGTTGGCGCGGGGTCGGGGTCAGGCTGGGCGGGGCGGGCGCTTGCCAGGGCGCCGGCCAGGATCTCGGCGACCTTGGCGGCGTCCGGGACGGCGCGCAGCATGGGCTGGGGGGGCGAGAAATACCAGGGACGGGCGTGGGGCCACAGGACGATATAGGACGCGCGCACCGGCCCGGTGAGGGTGAGCGGCAGGTCCCCTGATCCGTCGGGATACCGGCGCAGCCCGGCGCTGGTGATCTGGGCGAATGGGATATTGATGCAGATCTGAATCGCCACACCGATGCGCATCACCACCCGCCGGCTGGTGATCGTATAGATCGTCGCCCGACTCATGGCCCAGGCGAGGAGCGTCAGCACGCCGACCGCGACGGCGCCCAGCAGCGCAAGCCACAGGGCCCCGCCCAGGGCCACGACCAGCGACTTGCCCCCCTGGAGGTTCCAGGCCAGGAGCAGGATCAACAGGGCGATGAAATAGAAGACCACCTTGCGGGCGTGGAAGGCGTGCCGCGCCATGGACTGCCAGCGCGGCACACCTTGCCAGAGCAGCGCCTCCCCGGGGGGGAGGCGCTCCGGCAGGCCCGGTACGGGTTCGTGGTCGTACTCGGCCATTGACGGCTTCAGAGGAAGGGCTCGAGGCGTTCCGGGACGGCATAGAGCTTGCCGCCGCCGTAGTAGGACGACACCAGGTCCTCTTCGCGCAGGGTGATGCGGCTGGGGCTGGCTTGAACCGGAACATTGGCGAACTGGGCGGCGGTAATGGCAGCGACCTTTACCTGCCCCTTCTTCTTCAGGATACGGGCGAAGCCCATGGGCAGCAGGACGCGCTTGCCGCCCTTGACATCGACCTCAAGGTAGCGGATCTGCGGCTCGGAGCGGTCGACCCAGATTTCGGAGATGGTGCCGCCCTGCTGATCGTCGCAGCCGATCACCGCGAAGCCGCGCGGATCGGCATCGCCCTCGGCGACCGAGAATTCCTTGGCGATACGCATCGGGACGATCTTGTCCACGCCCTCGTAGGTGAGATCGGCCTCGTTCATGCGGGTCGGGCAGGCGCCGGGGCCGACGCGGGCCAGCATGGGGTCGCCGGTGGGGGTCAGGGGGGCGCCGGGCCAGGGCTCGACGGGGGTGGCGTTCACCTGGTAGGCGGGCTCCAGGCTCGGCTTGGTCACGGTGCCGTGGCCATGGGGCAGGATAAAGGTCTTGGGTGCGGGCAGGTTGGGCCAGCCGACGACCGTGATGAACGGGGAGCGCTCCGACTCCAACGGGTATCCTTCCCGCTTATCCTCACGCCGGAGGTAGATAATCAGTCCGGCGAAGAACAACCAAAAGGCCCAGATCGCGATCTGGCCAAAATCGATGTAGCTAGGTGCTGCTGCGAACATACTCCCCTCCCGAGGGCAAATGGCTAGCCGGGAAATTCGGCCAGGCCGAAGCTGTTTGACGCGGTCTTGCGACCCGCAGCGGAACTGCCCGCGAGCGGGCCGATAGCGGCCAGCGTCATGAAAAGTAGCACAATCTCGAGCGCGTAGACGGCCCCGTAGCCGACCGCCGGACTCGTCAGGGCGGCTCCCAGAGCGTCCTGCGCGGCCAGTCCGCCGATGACATCGCGCAGCGTGCCGCCCAGCACGATCGCAAGCCCGGCGGCGGTCGCCTGGACGGCGCCCCAGGCGCCCAGGGCCAGCCCGCTCTCGTCGCCCTGGGTCATCCCCATGGCGGCGGTGAGGGTGCCGACCGAGAAGAGCCCGCCGCCGAAGCCGATCAGGAAGGTGCCGATCCGGAACACGACGGTGGAATTCAGGGGCGCGGACAGCAAGACCGCGGCGAAGGCAAAGACCCCGACCACGGCGCCCAGGCCCGCCAGGCGATAGGGATCGGCGCCGCGGCCCAGGTGCCGCGCGGCCAGCCCGAAGGCCAGGAGCGTGCCCCCCGCCAGCAGGGCCGTGAGTTCGGTGGTCGCCCCGACCGTGAGGTGCAGCACCTGGCCGCCGTAGGGTTCCAGCAGGATGTCCTGCATACTGAAGGCGGCGGTGCCGAGCCCCAGGGCCACCAGCAGCCGCGTGACCCGGCCGCCGCGCAGATAGGCGGCCCAGGAGTCGCGGAAGGCGGGGGTGGCGCGGCCGGCGCGGGTCAATGCCGGGTTGCGGGCCTCCTGTTTCCACAGCGCGATCACGTTCAGGATCATGGTGACCAGGGCCGCCCCCTGCAGCACCTGGATCAGGCGCTTCTGGCTGAAGTCCGCGAGGATCTGGCCGAAGATCAGGGAGCTGACCAGCATCCCCAGGAGCAGCATCACGTAGAGCAGGGCGACGGCGCGGGGGCGCACCTGCGGCGGGGCCAGGTCGGTGGCGAGTGCGAGCCCGGCCGTCTGGGTGATGTGCAGGCCGGCGCCGACCAGCAGGAAGGCGAGCGCCGCGCCGATGGGGCCGATCGGACCCTGCCAATGGGCGTCACCCCCCAGGACCAGGAGCGCAAAGGGCATGATCGAGAAGCCGCTGAACTGCAGCAGGGTGCCCATCCAGATATAGGGGACGCGCCGCCAGCCGAGCGCCGACACATGGTGGTCCGAGCGGAAGCCGATCAGGGCGCGCAACGGCGCGAACAGCAGCGGCAGCGAGACCATGACCGAGATGATCCAGACCGGGATGCCCAGTTCCACGACCGCCACCCGGTTCAGGGTGCCGTTGAGCAGCACCACGGCCATGCCGACCGAGACCTGGAACAGGGCGAGGCGCAACAGCCGACCCAGGGGCAGTTCCCGGGTACCGACGTCCGCGAAGGGCAGGAAGCGCGGCCCCAGCCGCAGCCACTCGCGGGTGACGATGGCGCCGATCGACCTCATGGGTGCGCCGGCCCCCCTGTCGGCCCCCGGACCAACTCCAGGGCCTGCGAGGTGTAAAAGCCGCGGGCGATGCGTTGGGTGCGGCCCAGGCGCCAGCCGGCCAGGCCCGCTTGCGCCGCGATCAGTTGCGCCAGCCGTTTGGGACTGACGGGCACGATGGCGGGGGAGCGGTCGCCGCGCGGGAAGAACTGCCCCACGGCGTGCATCAGGGCCAGGAGCGGGGTGCGCGGGGCGAAGGTGAAGAGGATGGAGCCCTGGGTCCGGGCGGCCACCTTGGCCAGCAGGACGACCACGTCCTCACTGCGGTAGTGGATCACCGAGTCCATGGCGACCACATGGTCGAAGGTCCCGAGCGCCGGGTCGGTCATGTCGCCCACCAGGAACTCGAGGCTGCCGCCGCCGAGATCCTTGGGGCTGCGCTCCTGCGCCAGGGCGATCAGGGTCGGTGCCACATCGATGGCGACCACGGTTGCCCCGCGCCGCGCCGCCTCGACCGCCAGGGCCCCGGTGCCGCAACCCGCATCGAGCAGCCGCCGCCCCGCCAGATCCGCGGGCAGCCAACCGAGCAGGGTCGCGCGCATGAGGTCACGGCCGGCGCGCACCGTGGCGCGCACCCGGCTGACCGGGGCGTCGGAGGTCAGCCGACCCCAGGCATCCGAGGCGGTGCGGTCGAAGTAGGTCTCGATCTCGCCGCGGCGTTCTTGATAAGAGCTGGTCGGCATCAATCGAATCCCAGAAAATCAAAGATATCCCGGTCGCGCATCGGTTGCGCGGTCAGGGGTTCGGTACCGGCCCAGAGGGCGGCGGCAAGTTGCATGTATTGGGCCCTGGCCAGTTCGACCTCCGGCCCCGGGTCCATCTCGAACAGGGTGCACTTCTTGAGCCGACTGCGCCGGATCACGTCCAGGTCCGGGAGATGGGCCAAACGCTTCAGGCCCACGGCGTCGATGAAGCGGTCGATCTGATCGGTCTCGGCGCTGCGGTTGGCGATGACCCCGCCCAGGCGGACCCGGTAGTTCTTGGCCTTGGCCATGATCGCCGCGGCGATCCGGTTCATGGCGAAGATCGAATCGAAGTCGTTGGCGGTGACGATCAGGGCGCGCTCCGCGTGCTGCAGGGGCGTGGCAAAGCCGCCGCAGACCACGTCGCCCAGCACGTCGAAGATCACCACATCGGTGTCCTCAAAGAGGTGATGTTGTTTCAGGAGCTTCACCGTCTGGCCGACGACATAGCCGCCGCAGCCGGTGCCCGCCGGGGGCCCGCCGGCCTCCACACACATCACACCATTATAGCCCTCGTAACAGTAGTCTTCAGGCCGTAATTCCTCCGGATGGAACTGGACCGACTCCAGGATGTCGATCACGGTGGGCACCAGGCACTTGGTGAGCGTGAAGGTGGAGTCGTGCTTGGGGTCGCAGCCGATCTGCAGCACCCGCTTGCCGAGCTTGGAGAAGGCGACCGACAGGTTCGACGAGGTCGTGCTCTTGCCGATCCCACCCTTGCCGTAGACCGCGAAGATCTTGGCCTGCCCGCCGATGGCCTCGTCCTCCTGGAACTGGACGCTGCCCTCTCCGTCCAACGGGAGTACGGGAGTACGGGAGTACGGGAGTACGGGAAGAGCGACTTCACGCGACATCGTCGGAACTCCAGTACGTGAGTACGTGAGTACGGGAGTACGGGAAGAGCGCGTTCCCGCAACGTCGCACCGGTCCCCGTTCGGAAGCACATGAGTACGCGAGTACGGGAACCGGTAGTTCCCGCGGCAACGCCCCGTACTTCCGTACTAACGTACTAACGTACTGACGTACTAACGTACTCTCTTGCGCGTTCAAGCGGCGGCCTCCTGGAAGACGCCTTCCAACCGATCCTCCAACTCCTCGCCGGCGCGGCGCAGGGCCTCGAGGGTGGCGGCGTCGGGCGTCCAGTAATTGCGTTCGTGGGCCTCGATCAGCCGGCTGGCGACCTTGGCCGAGGCGGTCGGATTGAGTGCGGCGAGGCGCTCGCGCATCTCGTCATCCAGGACATAGGTCTCGGTCAGGCGCTGGTAGACCCAGGGGGCGACCTGGCCGGTGGTGGCGGACCAGCCCATGGTGTTGGTCACATGGGTCTCGATCTGGCGCACCCCCTCGTAGCCGTGGGCCAGCATCCCCTCGTACCACTTGGGATTGAGCATGCGGGTGCGGGTCTCCAGCGCCACCTGCTCGGCGAGCGTGCGCACCACCCCGTCACCGGTGGTCTGGTCGCCGATATAGACCGGGACATCGGTGCCGCGGGCGCGGCCCACGGCGCGGCTGATGCCGCCCAAGGTATCGAAATAGTGGTCGATGGAGGTGACGCCCAACTCCACCGAGTCCAGGTTCTGGTAGGCGAGTTCGACATTGCCGAGCACGCTGGTCAGCAGATCGGCGTTCTGCATGGGCTTGCCGGAGCGGCCGTAGGCGAAGCACTTGCGGCGGGTATAGGTCTCGGCCAGTTCATCGCCCTCGTCCCAGCGGCTGCTGTCGACCAGATAGTTGACATTGGCCCCGTAGGCCCCGTCGGCGTTGCTGAAGACGCGCAGCGCGGCGGTCTCCAGATCGCAGCCATTGGCCTCCTGGTAGGCCAGCGCGTGTTTGCGCACGAAGTTCTGGTCCAGCGGCTCGTCCGCGGTGGCGGCGAGATAGGAGGCGTCGGCGAGCAGCCGGGTCTGCAGCGGCAGCAGGTCGCGGAAGATGCCCGATAGCGTCATGACGCAGTCGATCCGCGGCCGGCCCAGTTCGGCCAGCGGGATCAGGGCGGCGCCGGCCAGGCGCCCGAAGCTGTCGAAGCGCGGCACCGTCCCCATCAGGGCCAGGGCCTGGGCGATGGGGCCGCCCTCGGTCTTCAAGTTGTCGGTACCCCAGAGCACCAGGGCCACGCACTCCGGCAGCGGGTTGCCCTCGACGGCATAGCGCTCCAGCAGGCGCTGCGTCTGGCGCGCCCCGTCGGCCACGGCGAAGCGGCTGGGGATGCGATAGGGGTCGAAGCCGTGCAGATTGCGCCCGGTGGGCAGGATCTCGGGCGTGCGCAGCAGGTCGCCGCCGGGGGCGGGGCGCACATAGCCGCCGTCGAGCGCGTGCAGGATGGATGGGATCTCGTGCTGCTCGGTCAGCAGCCGATTGGTCTCACCGAGTTGAGTCAGCAGACTGACATTCTCCTCGGTCTTGGGCATGGCCCCGGCCGCGAGTGCCCGATTGACGTTGGCCCCGCCCACCAGCGCGGCCAGTGCCTCGCGGGCCGGGCGGGCGCCGTGACTGGCCTCGGCGATGGCCAGCAGCAGGTCGATGCGTTGATCGGTGGTCGGGACCTGACCGACGATGTGCAGGCCGTCCGGGATCAGGGTGTATTCCAGTTCCAGTACGGCCTTGTTGAGGCGCGCGATGGGCTCCTCGAAGGTATCGCCCCAGGCCGGCTCGGCCGGGTTCAGGTCGAGTTCAGCCCCCTGCGCCTGGATCAGTTCGGCCAGGCCGTGGCGCTCATTGACCTCGTCGGGCGGCAGGCTGCGCCAGCGCTCGATCGAGCCCTTCAGATCGATGAGCCCGCGATAGAGCCCGGCGTGGGCGATCGGCGGGGTCAGATAGCTGATCAGGGTCGCGGCGGCGCGGCGCTTGGCGATGGTGCCTTCCGAGGGGTTGTTGGAGGCATAGAGATAGAGGTTGGGCAGGTCGCCGATCAGGCGGTCCGGCCAGCACTCGGCGGAGAGCCCCGACTGCTTGCCGGGCATGAACTCCAGGGCGCCGTGGGTGCCGAAGTGCAGCACCGCGTCCGCCCCGAACTCCTCCTTCAGATAGCGATAGAAGGCGGTGAAGGCGTGGGTGGGGGTGAAGCCCTTCTCGAACAGCAGGCGCATGGGGTCGCCCTCGTAGCCGAAGGCGGGCTGCACGCCGACGAAGACGTTACCGTAGCGCTCGCCGAGCACGAAGATGGAGCGCCCGTCCGCCTGCTGTTTGCCGGGGGCCGAGCCCCACTGCTTTTCGATCTGCTTCAGGTAGGGCTCGCGGCGGACATGGTGGTCGACCGGGACCCGGGCGTGTACATTGGCGTGCGCGCCATAGCGCGAGGCGTTGCCGTTGACGATGCCCTCGCGCAGCGCATCGACGTCCTTGGGGACATCGACCGCGTAACCGGCCGCCTTGAGCGCGGTCAACGTATTGAACAGGGACGAGAAGACCGACAGGTAGGCGGCGGTGCCGGTGTTGCCCGCGTTGGGCGGGAAGTTGAAGAGCACGATGGCGACCTTGCGGTCGCGCCGCGCCGTGCGCCGCAGCGACACCAGCCGGGCGACCCGCGATGCCAGCATCTCGGTGCGCTCATTGTGCGACTGCATGTCGCGTGCCTGATCGACGGCGACGGCATTGGAGCGCCCGCCGTAGACCATGGGCCCGGTGCAGCCGTCCAGTTCCGGGATGGCGACCATCATGGTGGCCTCCACCGGCAGCAGTCCCTGGTCCGAGTCCTGCCACTGCTCCATGGTCTGGAATTCGACCGCCAGGGTGGACAGATAGGGCACGTCCAGTTTGGTCAGCAGTTCCTGGGCCGCCTTGGCGTCGTTATAGGCCGGTCCGCCGACGAGCGAGAAGCCGGTGAGCGAGATCACCGCGTCCACGGTGGCGCGGCCGTGGTGCATGAAGAAGCGTTCGACCGCCGGGCGGGCGTCGAGCCCGCTGGCATAGGCCGGGACCACGCGCAGCCCGCGGGACTCCAGGGACGCGATCACCCCGTCATAGTGATTGGCGTTGCCGGCCAGGACATAGGAGCGCATCAGCAGCAGCCCGACGGTGCCCTTGCAGTCGCGCCCGGCGGGCGGGAGCTTGCCCAGGTCGTCACTGATGTGACCGGGCAGGCGCGGGTGATAGATGCCGACGTCCGGATATTCCAGCGGCGGGGGCACCTTGAGGGTGCCGCGCAGGGGGCGGCGCTCGCCGTCGGCATAGCGGTCCACCAGATAGCGGACCAGGTTGGCGATGTTCTCCTCGGAGCCCGCCAGCCAGTATTGCAGGCTCAGGAAATAGGCACGCACGTCCTGGGCGGTGCCGGGGATGAAGCGCAGCAGCTTGGGGATGCGCCGCAACATGCTCATCTGCGCCGAGCCGGCGTTGGCCTCCTGCCCCTCCTTCTTGCTGCCGCCGCGCAGGCGCTTGAGCAGCGCCAGGGGGCCGCCCTGCTTGCCGTCCATGCTGAAGCCGCCCATGCGGGTCAGGCGCATGACCTCCCCGGCGGACATGCAACTGACCATGGCGTCGCAGTGATCACGGCGCGCCTGCAGCGCCGGCAGGATCGGCTGTATGTGCTCTTCCATCACCAGCATGGTGTTGATGACGATATCGGCGGTGGCCACGTCGGCGCGGCAGCGCTCGACCGCCTGCGGGTCCCCCGCCCATTCGGCGGCGGCGTGCAGGCTGAGCGCCAGTCCGGGGATATCCCGGCGCAGACCGGGGCGCGCCCGGTCCAGGGTGCCCGCCAAGTGGCCGTCCAGGGCCACGATGACGACGCGGATCGGGGTATCCCGCGGGGTCGAACGGTCAGCGTCCGAAGTGCGCTTTCGCATCGTAGAGCGTCTCCACGGTAATCATTTGAATGCCGCGTTCAGTGGCAAATAATTCGGTGTTGCGGCGGGCCTTGCCGCGGACGAAAAAGGGGATTTTCTTCAGCTCCCGCTCGGCCTCGGGGGCCCATTGAGGCCCCCTCTCCCCCGGCCCCTCCCCCACGGGGGGAGGGGAGTCGGGAGCCCCTCCCCCCGTGGGGGAGGGGTTGGGGAGAGGGCCGTGCAGGTGCGAGGGGGCGGCCTCGTCATGAAACTCGAAATCGCCCCGGAACATGGTCAACAGGTGCTCTTCCAGGCCCATCATCAGGGGGTGGACCCAGGTGTCGAAGATGACGTTGGTGCCCTCGAAGCCCATTTGGGGGGCGTAGCGGGCCGGGCAGTCCTGCACATGGTGGGGCGCGCCGATGACGGCGCAGGGGACGCCGAGCCGTTTGGCAATGTGGCGCTCCATCTGGGTGCCCAACACCAGTTCCGGGTGCAGCCCCGCGACCTGGGTCTCGACCTCCAGATAGTCGTCCGTGATCAGTGCCTCGGTCCCATAGAGCGCGGCGGCGGCCCGGACCTCGCGGGCCAGTTCGCGCGAATAGGTGCCGAGGCCGACGACCTTGAACCCCAGTTCCTCGGCGCAGATGCGGGCCGCGGCGATCGCGTGGGTGGCGTCGGCGAAGATATAAACGCGCTTGCCGGTGAGATAGGTCGAGTCCACCGAGCGGGAGTACCAGGGCAGGCGCGAGGCGCCGGCCGCAAGGGCCGCATCGACAGCGATGCCGGTCAGGGCGCCGATCTCGCGCAGGAAGTCCCGGGTGGCGCCCACCCCGATCGGGATGGCCTTCACCGTCGGCAGCTTGAACATCCGCTCCAGCCAACTGCAGGCCGCCAAGGCGACCTCCGGATAGAGGCAGCAGTTGAAGTCGGCCTCGGGAATCCGGGCGATGTCGGCGGGGGAGGCGCCCAGGGGGGCGATCAGGTTGACGTCCACGCCGATCGAGTCCAAGAGCCGGGTGACCTCCACCACGTCATCGCGACAGCGAAAGCCGAGCGCGGTGGGGCCGAGCAGGTTGGCCGTCGGCCGGCGGCCTGCGCAGCGCTCGCGCACGCTCGCCCGCGGCGTGCTGCCGGGGGCCGGGACCTGCTGGTGCAGGATACGGCGCACGATCTGGTAGAAGGTCTCGCTCGCCCCCCAGTTCTCCTGGCGGGAGAAGGCGGAGAGTTCCAACGGCACCACCGGGACCGGCAGGCCCATCGAGGCGGCGAGCGTCCCCGCCTGGTCCTGGAGCAGTTCCGCGGTGCAGGCCTCGCCGACCAGCAGCAGGTCGGGCTTAAAGCGCTCGTAGGTTTCCCGGACCCGGGTCTTGAGCAATTCCGCCGTGTCGGTCCCCAGGTCGCGCGCCTTGAAGGTGGTGTAGCTGACCGGCGGGCGGCGCTCACCGCGCTCGATCATGGTGAACAGCAGGTCCGCGTAGGTATCGCCTTGGGGGGCGTGCAGCACGCAGTGCACCGCGCGCATGGAGGCGGCGATGCGCATGGCACCGATGTGCGGAGGCCCTTCGTAGGTCCAGACCGTCAGTTGCATGGCTAGACCTTCAGGGCGGCGCGGCGCAGCAGGGGGCGGGCGAACAGTTCTGCCAGGTCGGCCGCCTGCTCGAAGCCGTGGATAGGCGTGAACACCAGTTCGATCGACCACTTGGTGCGCAGACCGAGCGCCTCCAGCGGGTTGGCCAAGCCCAGGCCGCAGACGGTCAGGTCCGGGCGCTCGGCCGCGACCCGATCCAACTGCCGGTCCACATCCTGACCCTCCACCAGCCGCAGACCCGGCGGGAGCAGGTCCAGTTCGGGCTGCATGGCGCGCCGGTCCAGATAGGGGGTGCCGACCTCGAGCAGTTCGACCCCGCACTCGCGGTGCAGAAAGCGCGCGAGCGGGATTTCCAATTGGGAGTCGGGCAGGAAGGTCATGCGCCGCCCGGCCAGCACCTCGCGGTAACGCGCAAGCGACCCGCGCGCCCGCTCGGCGGGGCCGGCGGTGGTGCCCTCGAACTGCGCGTCCGTGAGCCCCCAGGCGCGGGCGGCGGCCTTGAGCCAGGCCAGGGTCCCCTCGACCCCGAAGGGGAAGGGGGCGCTCAGCAGGTGCGCCCCGCGGGCCGCCAGCAGCCCCGCGGTTTCGTTGAAAAAGGGCTGCGCGAACAGGACGCTGGTTCCCTCCCCCAGGGGCGGGAAGGACTGGGTGTCGGTGCCCGGGAGGAACTGCACCGGCCCGATGCCAAGTGCATCGAACAGGCGGTTGAACTGGTCCTCGACGACATCCGCCAGGGTCCCGAGCACCAGCAGGTTGCGCTCCCCGGCCTGGGGGCGCGGCAGTTCCGGCAGCAGGGCGGCGACGCACTGGTCCTCGCCCTGGGTGAAGGTGGTCTCCAGGCCGCTGCCGCTGAAGGCGAGCACCTTGACCCGCCCCCGCTGGGCACTGGTCAGCCGCTCGGCCGCCTTGTGCAGGTCGAGCTTGATGACCTCCGAGGGGCAGGAACCGACCAGGAACAGGGTGCGGATGTCCGCCCGACGCTCCAGGAGGCGGTTGACGACGAGATCGAGTTCGTCATGACAGTCGGCGATACCGGCCAGGTCGCGTTCCTGGAGGATGGCGGTCGCGAAGCGCGGCTCGGCGAAGATCATCACCCCGGCGGCGGACTGGAGCAGGTGGGCGCAGGTGCGTGAGCCGACCACCAGGAAGAAGGTGTCGTGCATCTTGCGGTGCAGCCAGACGATGCTGCTGAGCCCGCAGAAGACCTCGCACTGGCCGGACTCGCGCAGGATTTGCGGTAAGGCGGCGCCGCGGGCGCCGGGCGACGCGGGCACGGCGCCGCTCACAGGGCCGTCTCCGCCTGCCCCATGGGCGCGGGGCCGCCTGGGGCCGCGGCGGATTCGCGGGCCTGTTGGAGGCGCGCCGCCCGCAGCTTGAGCAGGAACTGGGTGGCATTGATCACATAGGTCGCGTAGGCGGCCAGGGCCAGCCACATCAGGTCGCGGACGGACAGCAGGTCGAAGGCCAGCGCGACCAGGTAGGCCGTGTGCAGGGCCAGCACCAACATGCTGAACACATCTTCCCAGAAAAAGGCCGGGGCGAACAGGTAACGGCCGAAGACCACCTTCTCCCAGATCGACCCGGTGATCATGATCAGATACAGGACCAGGGTCTTGACGACGATGGAGATGGTCGCGGCCTCGGCCCCCTCGAAGGTTGCGAGATAGCGCAGGACCAGCCCCAGGCTGATCAGAAATACAATGAATTGGAGGGGGGCGAGGATGCCCTGGACCAGGGTCCAAGGGGATGCGTCGCGGCGCTTGCGCTCCTCCGGCGTGTAAAGGGGCATGCTCTGGCGGTACCTGAAATCAAATGATTGGTTTCTTGGCGAACTACGCCGCACAGACCGGCCATGACCGCAGCTTGGTCAGCGGGTCCGGGGACGGGGGCGCGGTCGGGGCCGAAGCCGTTGCCACTGCGCACAATCTAGCCTTGTGGTGGGCGAGTGTCAATGCAAGTTGACGTAGTGGAAACTTGACATTCCCAGCCGAGTAGACAGACTTGGGATACCCTTAGGCCCGGTGCGGACCTTTCCGCACTGCTCCTACGGGTGCGAGCCGGCCATTTTATCTCAAGTCTGCGCGAGGGTAGTCACTGTGATGCGCTCTGTCCCCCCGGTTGCCCTCGCCGGCTTCGTGCGGCCCCGCTTGCGTCCGGTTGCGTCCGGTGCGCGTCCTGAGTGCCGCCCCGAGGCCGGGCGGCGGGCGGGTCGGCCTTGAGCGCCCCGGGCACCCTGGCCGAGCGCATCGACGGCAAGGTCGCGGTCGACCTGCTGCGCACCGTCGGCGATATCTCGCTGGTGCTCGACGCCAAGGGCACCATCCTCGACTGCGCCATCGGCAACGAGGCCCTGTCGCAGGAACTGGGCGGCGACCTGCGGGGCCGCCCCTGGCTGGACACCGTCGCCAGCGACAGCCGCCCCCGGGTCGCGGCCATCCTGCGTGAGGCCCGCGCCGAATGGCCGGGCGAGTGGCGCCAGGTCAGCCAGTTGGGGCGCCCGGGCCGGGAGGTCCCGGTCCAGTATCGCGCCATCCGCTTCGGCAAGCACGGGCAGATCCTGGCCGTCGGGCGGGAGCTGCAGGCGGTGGCCTCGCTCCAGCAGCAGTTGGTCGACGCCCAGCAGGCCCTGGAACGCGACTACTGGCGCTTCCGCCAGATGGAGACCCGCTACCGCCTGCTCTTCCAAAGCGTCTCCGAGGCGGTGCTGATCGTCGATGCGGGCCTGCGCCGGGTGGTGGAGGCGAATCCCGCGGCGGCCCTGCTGCTGGGCGACAGCGCCAGCCGGGTGGTCGGACGGCCCTTCCCCGAGGGCTTCGACCCCGAGAGCACCCGCGCCATCGAGGCCCTGCTCGGCAGCGTGTTCGCCAGCGGCAAGGTGGACAGCGTGAGCGTGCGCCGCCGCGAGGCGGCCGGGGAGATCGTGGTCTCCGCCTCCCTGTTGCGCCAGGACGACACGACCCTGTTCGTGGTCCGGATCTGCCCGCTGCCGACCGACCCCGGGGCCGCCGCGCTCCCCGACAACGAGGCCAAACTGCTCAAGGCCGTCGCGGCGGCGCCCGACTCCATCCTGATCACCGACGCCGAGGGCCGCATCCTGGCCGCCAATCGCGCCTTTTTGAATCAGGTCGAACTGGCCAATGAGCACCTGCTGCGCGGCCAATCACTCGACCGCTGGCTGGGCCGCGCCGGGATCGACCTCAACGTCCTCTTGAGCACCCTGCGCCAGCACGGCACCCTGCGGCTCTTCAAGACCACGCTGCGCGGTCAATACGGCACCACCGCCGACGTCGAGATCTCGGGCGCCGCCATCGAACACGGGCCCTTGCCCTGCTTCGGCTTCTTCATCCGCGACGTCGGCCGGCGGCTGGGCAGCGGCGAGCAAACCAGCGCCGGCCTGCCGGTGTGGGTCGCCCAATTCACCGACCGGGTCGGCAGCGCGCCGCTCAAAGACCTGGTGCGCGAATCCACCGACCTCATCGAGCGGCTGTGCATCGAGGCGGCGTTGAAACTCACCGGCGGCAATCGCGCCTCGGCGGCGGAATTGCTGGGCTTAAGCCGGCAGAGCCTCTATGTGAAGCTGGCGCGGTATGGGATTGGGGGGGAGGTGGTGGCGGAGGCGGAGTGAGTTGCGGTATGGCCGTTGGGCGGAAGTGCTAGCGTTCTGCCGAGAAACAATGGCCCTAATTCATCAAGTACAAAGTGAATTGGAAGAATAAGCAACACAGCAAGATCAAATTTTACCGGTTTCGCGAGGGCTCGATGAGACAAAAAACAATCTCCGTTTTTGCCGCTGCTTTCGCTGCTCTGATTTCTATGCTGGTAGCAGCACAAACGCAACAGGCCACAGAATCGGAAAAACAGGAGAATCTTAAGATCTGTCTTACTGGCAAGTCTAAAACCCTCTGCAAGAAGAATCTCCTGTCTGAAGCTGAACTGAGAGACGTGCTTTCTGCGGAGCTAGCTGATAACCTGCACACTTGTAGCACCGGGCGCACCCCAAGCATTTGCAATAAGGCACTTCTTACCAAGGAGCAACTATTGCAGGTGCAAGCCGCGGAACTCGCTGATAACCTGCACACCTGTAGCACCGGGCGCACCCCAAGCATTTGCAATAAGGCGCTTCTTACCAAGGAGCAGGCATTGCAGGTGGAAGCTGCGGAACTAGCTGACAACCTGCGAACCTGTAGCACCGGGCGCACCCCAAGCATTTGCAATAAGGCACTTCTTACCAAGGAGCAACTATTGCAGGTGGAAGCCGCAGAGCTAGCTGATAACCTGCACACCTGTAGCACCGGGCGCACGCCAAGCATTTGCAATAAGGCACTTCTTACCAAAGAGCAACTATTGCAGGTGGCAGCCGCGGAACTGGCTGATAACCTGCATACCTGTAGCACCGGGCGCACCCCAAGCATTTGCAATAAGGCGCTTCTTACCAAGGAGCAACTCTCAAAAGTAGAAGCCGCGGAGCAAGCTGAGAATCTGCGCATCTGCATTACAGGAAGCACACCAAATCTTTGCGATAAGACACCTCTTAACGAGGAACAGCTATTGCAGGTTGAAGCAGCAGAACGCCGTGCTGTCGAGACTCGCGGCCAATATGGCAATGAGACTCCTTTTAGTGGCATGACCGGTGGGGGTGGATGCGGAAGTCGCGGAGGCCCTGGATATCGCAAAGCCAACGGCCAATGTGCTAGTTGGAGTGACTAAGGCTCATGCCGGACGGGGCATTCGCCCCGTCCATGACGTTTTCTCCGGACTGGCGGACCTGTGGTAAGCATCGGCGACGGAATGACCGTTCGGGACGGGGCGAATGCCCCGTCCCGCCGCGGGTAACTCCGGCCGAGTGCCGTAGGTCGGGTTCGCGCAGCGTAACCCGACGCTGCGAAGCGGGGTGTCGAGTTACGGCGCGCGTCAAGCGCCCGTTTATGGATGAGGCCCTGTGCTGCGCGTTCCTTTATCATCGCTCCGGCCAAGCGGGCGATTCTCATCCTCCTCTACGCCTCCGCGTCTCCGCGTGACATAGCTCAGGAATAGCTCACGCAGTGGCGCGGAGGCGCAGAGAGAAGACGGGGAGAAGCGCAGGACGGGGGTCAGAGCGGAGGACGGTGGCAGGTCTTGCCTTTTGCCTCTGCCCAGGAACGACGAAAGCCTGACCCCTGGTCAGCCTACCGGTATACTAAGGCTCTGAACTCTTGCGGGACCCGAACCATGATCGCCAACGTTTCGTCAGATAACACAGTGACCATCCCCGACGAGATTGGGCGCCGTCTTGGGATCAAACCAGGGGACCGTCTGGACTGGGCGCCGCTCGACGGAACGGACGCGGTGCTGGTGCGCCGACTGGTTGACCGTGGCGAACTGGCACGCCGCCTGTGCGGCCTGGGCGCACATCTGGCGCCCGGTCGGGACCTGGTTGGCGAACTGGAGGCAGAGCGGGAGCGTGAGGACCTGGAACGTGTCCGGTCGCTCGGCGCATGATCTACTTGTTCGACACGTCCGCGCTGCTGATCCACTATCGACGGGAGCCTGGATTCGAGCGCGTGCTCGCCCTGTTCGACGATCAGGGTCATCTCCGTGTCCGGCTGGAAACCGAGACGAAGCTGTATATTCAAGCCAGAATAAGACAGGGAGACTTGCAGCTGGTGTAGTCATACATTCTCGAGCTAGAGAACGCACAAAATCCCTTCCCGGCAAGAAAGCAGATGAATACGATTACCGACACTGAACTGCAATTGCGTGGCATCGAAGCGCTGATCGCCGCGCTTGGTGTGGTCCACGCCGAACGATTTGTCAGTTTGATCCTGCGGGAACCCTTCGACTACACGCAATGGCAGCGGGACTTATGGCCAGAGAAGAGCCTGGAAGAAATAAGTGGCATGGCCATGGACAATTGGAATCAACCGTCCGAATAGCATGGCGCCAGGAGCCTGCTGACTCCGGCCTTGAGGATCGCTCCGGCCATCGGCACAAGCGGCGCGGAGCGCCTGCCACATGAGCGAGGCGTGCGCCAACCATCGTCGTGCGGGCATTGATCATAATATGCCATCACGTTGGGGTTTCTTTGTCACCCCAACCTACGTGCTACGTGCTGTCTCCTCTGCGGTCCTGACCGTGCGCCTTTCGTCGGAGGATGAGTGCAATGTCTGCTACCGTACCGAGATTTCCTACGCAAAGGGCGAAAATACCGCCTAACGCTGGGCTTCCAAGCGGGAGCCCGAGCACCGGACTATGAGCGCGCTGCGCCGCTTGCGAAAAGAAAGACTGCAAGCTCATCGCGCAAGTACCCGGCTACCGGAGAATCCCAGGAGCATTTGATGACTGCCATGAGTTGGAACAGGAACCAGAACGAAGACAGCTTGCGGACTGCCATGATTGACGAAGCGCGTGCGCTGCTGTGCATCATTGACGCCGCCCAATCCGAAGAAGACATTGACGAGGATCAGGTTTCCCGCATGACGCGCTTAACCATGCGGGCGCTGACCGGGCGGTTGGTGGCGGAGATCATCGAGGAACTGCGGCCCTCCGCCGCGGCGCCGACGCGCAACCCTTGCTGCGCACCGGGCTGGACGGGGCATTGGCCCCGTCCATGACGTTTTCTCCGGACCTGCGGACCGGCAAGCATCGGCGACGGAATGAACGTTCGGGACGGGGCGAATGCCCCGTCCCGCCGCGAGTACGGCTTTCAGTGCCCGGAAATTGCAGATCCGACCGAGTTTATGGGAGTTAACCAAGTTGAATATTCTTGAGTCGAGCCCGAAACACTCGCTCATGTGGCAGGCAACCTCTTTCAGCGCGAACAACTCCTCGCCCTGAATCAGGACGAGGCATTTCTTATCTCGTTTTCCCGGCTTGATACTCATTTGGTACCGTGGTTGAGGGTTGAACGAACCGGCGGCCTTGGTCACATCTCCGGCCACGCGGCATCGTAGGGTGGACAAGCGCAGCGCAGTCCGCCAGCAACGGCGCGGGATTCGGTGGACTGCGCTAGCGCTCGTCCACCCTAGGTCCGGACTTACGATCAAGGCCCGAACCGGCAGCCGAGATACCCCCTCAAGGCTCGACGCCCAGGGCGCGGAGCCGCTCGACCAAGCGATCGGCGCGCGCTCGCTCCTGCTCGGCCCGCGCGGCCTCCTGCCGCAGGCGCTCCGCAAGCTCGACTGAACTCAGGAAGGGTTGGCCCTGAGGATCGAAGATCGCGAGACTGTCCCCGGTCGAGCCAAAGCGGATGCCGAGTCGTGGGCTGGTCCAGCCCTTGATGTGTGCCATCCGGCGCAACTGACCGTCCTGGCGCAGCCAGACCTCCAGAAGGTTGCCGGGTGGATCGTAGACGTAGTACTCTTCGACCCCGAAACGGTCGTAGAAGCCGAGTTTATCGGCCATCTCCTTGGCACTGTTGAAGGGCGAGAGGATCTCGAAGACCACCTGCGGGGCGATCCCGCCCTCTTCCCACTGCTTGTAGCAACCGCGCCGCCCCTTCGGTCGTCCGATTGCGACCATCACGTCCGGGGCCACCGGCCCCGCCACCCGACGGTCGGGGACCGGGTACCACAGCAAGTCGGCGGCGACGAAGACCTGAGGATTCCGTCCAGACCAGAACCTGGAACGGTGGAGGACTGACCGGTGAGTTCCGCAAGGCAGAGGTACGGAAGGCCGGAGGCGGGGTTGCGCCTGCGGGTGCACACGATCATCTTCGAGGCCGACACGCGCGCCGGCCGGGCGTTCGACTTGGCCCTGCTCGTCGCGATCCTGGTCAGCGTGTCGGTGGTGATCATGGACAGTGTCGAGCGCATCGCCGCGCGCTATGGTGACCTGCTCGAGGCGCTGGAGTGGTTTTTCACTCTATTGTTCACAGTGGAATATGCCGCCCGCCTGTGGTGCGTTCGGCAACCGGCCCGCTATGCGCGCAGCTTCTTCGGCATCGTCGACCTGCTCGCGTTTCTGCCCAGCTACCTGGTGCTGCTGTTTCCCCATGCAGTGGCATTTCAGGGGATACGCGTCCTGCGTTTGCTGCGCATCTTTCGGATTCTGAAGCTCGGCGCCTACATTACCGAGTACCGTGCCTTGGGGCGGGCACTGCGCGGCAGTGCGCGCAAGATTCTGATCTTTCTCTCGGTGGTGTTGATGGCCGTACTGCTGCTCGGGACCGCCATGTACGTGGTCGAGGGTCCCGAAAACGGCTATACCAGCATCCCGACCGCCGTGTATTGGGCCATCGTGACCATGACCACGGTGGGTTATGGTGATCTGACGCCCCACACGGACCTTGGAAAACTGATCGCCTCGGTGATGATGCTGCTCGGTTGGGGCATCCTGGCCGTTCCCACCGGCATTGTCACCGCCGAGATGACCGCACGACGCTTTAACCGCCCGCCGACGACGCGGACCTGCCACGAATGCCTGAGCGAGGGACATGAGTCGGATGCCAGGTTCTGCAAGGACTGCGGGGCGTTGTTACCCGAGTACACGCATGACTGAGTCGTCGTTGTCGTTGTCGTAATCGTTGTCGTAATCGAATAATCCGACCACGATTACGACAACGA
>NZ_CAIKKU010000412.1 GCF_903828115.1 uncultured Thiodictyon sp.
CCGCTGGCTTCCCACCCGCGGCGATGCGCAGGAGCCTCCGAACGAGACCCTTTCGGTCCCTGATTTCCCCGCTGCGCTGCCCGGGGTGGACCTGCCGGCGGCCCTGCGTCGGCTCTCGGGCAACCGGGAACTGCTCCTGAAAATGCTGCGGCACTTTGGTCAGCAGTGGTCAGGAGCGCATGAATCCATACACCTCGCCCTGTCGACAGGCGACCTTCAGCAAGCCCGTCAGACGGTCCACACCCTGCGCGGAGTGGCGAGTAATCTGTCGATGAGCAACGTCGCCGCCGCCGCCGAAGCTCTGGAACAGGCGCTGAAGCGGGAGGAGAACCGCGCGATCGAACGCTGCCTGGAGACGCTGGCCGCGGCCCTCGCGCCGGTGCTGGCCGGACTGGAACGGTTGCCGCCCACGTCGCCGCTCGCGGTCGACGTCGGCCCCTTGGATCACCCGCGGTTGGAACGTCAACTCTCGGATCTGGCGCAATTGCTGCGCCGGCAGGACATGAAGGCCGAAGCCTGCTTCGCCGAATTCCGGGAGTGCCTGGGAGCCGGTGAGTGGGCGGACGCGATGGCGCGCCTGGAGCAGCAGCTTGACCGGCTGGATTTTGCTGCGGCGGGAACAACGCTGGCGGAGGTAGCGGAGTTTCTGGGGGTTCAGAAAGGTAAAACAGGCACTGAAGGCCGTACCCTCTAGACACGTTCACCAACCAAGACCCAGGTTGTCAAGCATATCATGCTGAGCGCCGTGGGCCAATGACGATGACCGGGTGGCGTGTTCACCGGTGCTGCGACGGAGCGACCTCTCATGACGCGCAAGCGTATTGTATCCCGCTTGATCAACCGACGGACATTCACCGTGTTCCTGTTGGCCGCTCTCATTCTGGTCTTCGGGATGTACGTCCGTACGGAGAAGGCGATCGATCGCGCCAACGAACAGCGCCAGGCCGTCATGGCGCTGGCGGATGAATTGCGCCAATCCTCCGATGATCTGACGCGGATGGTCCGAACCTACATTATGACCGGCGATCCGGTCTACAAACAGTCCTATCAGGACATCCTGGACATCCGTGACGGCAAGCGACCGCGGCCGGAGCACTACCAGAATATCTATTGGGACCTGGTCGTGGCCGGTCGACTCCCCCCGCCCCCCGCCAACGGGCAGGCCATGGCGCTCCTCGAATTGATGCGTCAGGCGGGCTTCGGGGACGCTGAGTTTCGCCAGTTGGCGCAAGCCAAGGCGCACTCCGACCACTTGACTGCCACCGAATTCACGGCGATGCGACTTGCCGAGACGGTCGGTCCTGACCGGGAGGCGGCGCTGACCCGGGCGCGGCGGCTGCTGCATGACGACGCCTATCATCAGGCCAAGGCCGACATCATGCAGCCCCTCTATGAATTCAATGTGCTGATGAACCGGCGGACCCTCGCCGCGGTCCATGCGGCCGCGCACAATGCCACGCTGTTGCGCGGCATCTTCATTGTTGTCGGGCTGATTCTGTTCGTCATGCTCTGGCGGACCTGGGCGACCTTGCGGGAGACGCTGGGCGGTGCGGCCGGGGAGGTGCGCGCCCAGATCGTCAAGCTGGGGCACGGCGATTTCTCCGCGGCCCCCCAGGTCCCGCCCGGCGCTGACAATAGCGTGATCGGCTGGTTGGCGGAGACCCGGCAACGGCTCAGACACCTGGCGCAGGCACAACAGGAGGCGGTGGTTCGTTATACCAGGGCGGAGCAGGCGCTGCGGGAGAGCCTCGGGCGTTACGAGTTGGCCATAAAAGGGACAACCGATGGCATCTGGCACTGGAATATCCTCACCGGTCAGGATTTCCACTCCCCCCGTTATCGGGAACTGCTCGGTTACGACGCCGATGAACTTCCCAACACCGCGGACGGTTTTGAAGCCATTGTGCACCCCGATGACCTGCCGCAGGTGAATGCCGCGCAACAAGCCCACCTGGTGCGGCGGGAGCCCTTCAACATCGAACTACGCCTGCGCACAAAACAAGGGGATTACAAATGGTTTAGATCGCGGGGTCAGGCGGAGTGGGACGAAGCGGGACAGCCGCTGCGGATGTCCGGCTCGATCACGGATATCACCGAGCGCAAACGGGCCGAAGAAGAGTTGGCCCGGTCCAGGGACGCGGCGCAGGCGGCCAACCGCGCCAAGAGCCAATTTCTCGCCAACATGAGCCATGAGATCCGCACCCCCATGAACGCGGTCATCGGCCTGACTCACCTGGCTCTCGAAACCGACCTGACGCCGAAACAGCAGGATTATCTCCACAAGATCCAGAGTTCGGGCCAGGCCCTGCTGGGGCTCATCAACGACATCCTCGACCTGTCCAAGATCGAGGCGGACCGGCTGGAGCTGGAACAAATCCCCTTCAGCCTGGACGAGGTTCTGGACCGCATCGCCACCATGACCAGCCTGAAGGCCGAGGAAAAGGGGCTCAAATTCGGCTTCCACCTGGACCCGGCCACGCCGCGCCGCCTGCTGGGGGACCCCCTCCGACTGGGGCAGATTCTTCTCAATCTGGTCAACAACGCCGTCAAGTTCACGGCCCAGGGCGAAGTTGTCGTCTCCGTGTCGCCCGTGGCCCGGGCCGGCGCTCAG
>NZ_CAIKKU010000413.1 GCF_903828115.1 uncultured Thiodictyon sp.
CGACAACGTACCCGCGATCTCGGTCACTACATCAGTTCTGATCGCACCCCGCGGCCGGTCGCCTGAGGACTCGCGCAACGGGTCCCCCTGCGGTGACAATGGCCCCCGCGTCGCCGCCCTTGTCGCCACCAGGTCTGCCCACCCCATGCTTGAGATCTACCACAGCAACCGCCTCGAGGTCCTGCTGGACCACCTGGTCGCAGTGCTCGACCGGCCGCTCGCGGACCCCTTCGGCGAGGAGTTCCTGGTCGCTCAGAACCAGGGGATGGCGCGCTGGCTGGCGCAGGGGCTGGCGCAGCGGACCGGGATCGCGGCCAATCTGCGCTTTCCGCTGCCGGCGCGCCTCGTCTGGGACCTGCTCGGGTGCTGGTTCGCGGACCTGCCGCCCCAATCGGACTGGGACAAGGACCGGCTGGTGTGGCGGATCTTCGCCTGCCTGCCGCAACTGGTCGCGGACCCCGCCTTTGCGGAGCCCGCGCGCTACCTGGTCGGCGAGCCGCGCGAACTCAAGACCTACCAGTTGGCGCGGCGGGTGGCGGACCTGTTCGACCAATACCTGGTCTATCGCCCCGAGCTGGTCCTGGAGTGGGAGCAAGGGGCCAGCCTCAAGCCCGACCAGGACCACTGGCAGTCCCGCCTCTGGCGCCTGCTGGCCGCGGAGATTCACACACCCCACCGCGCCGCCCTGTTCGCCCGCCTGGATCGCGCCCTGACCGAGGGCGCTGCGCCCCGCACGCCCCTGCCGGAGCGCGTAATGGTGTTCGCCCCCACCGCGCTCCCGCCCATCTATTGCCGGGTCCTGGTGGGGCTCGCCGGGCTGATCCCGGTCCATCTGTTCGTGCTGAACCCCTGTGACCAGTATTGGGCCGACATCGTCGACGAGGGGCGGCAGGCGCGCGGGCGCGCCCGGGCCCTGGTGACCGGGACCCCGGACAGCACCGCGCTGCTGGATCTGGGTAACCCGCTGCTCGCCTCCTGGGGCCACGGGGGCATGGGCTTTCAGGACCAACTGCTGGACATGGGCGGGGACTGGATAGCGGACTTCCGGGAGCCGGACCAGGGCTGCCTGCTCGGCCTGATCCAGGGCGACATCCTGGCCCTGCGCGACCGGCGCAGCCCGGACCCGGAGCACCGCACCGCGCTCGACCCGACGGACGACTCGATCCAGGTCCAGGCGTGCCACGGGCGTCATCGGGAGGTCCAGGTCCTGCATGACCGGCTGCTGCGCTGCTTCGCGACGCTCCCGGGGCTCAAACCGCGGCAGATCATCTGCATGGCCCCGGATATCGACAGCTATGCCCCGCACATCGACGCGGTGTTCGGTGCCGCGCCGGCCGCGCGGCGCATCCCCTGGTCCATCGCCGACCGGCGCCTGTCGGCCGAGCAGCCGCTGCTGGGTGCGGTTACCGAGCTGCTCGGGCTGCCCAACTCCCGCCTGGGGGCGGCGCAGGTGCTGGACTGGCTGGAGGTACCGGCCATCGCCCGGCGCTTCGCGATCGAGCCGGCGGATCTCGCGCGCATCCGCACCTGGGTGACCGAGACCGGGGTGCGCTGGGGCCTGGACGCCGCCATGCGCGCCGACCTGGACCTGCCGGGCGAGGACGCCAACTCCTGGGCCTGCGGGCTGCGGCGCCTGTTCCTGGGGCTGGCCCTGCCGCCGGGCGACACCCTCTACCGCGGGGTCCTGCCCTATCCGGACCTGGAAGGCGCCGAGGCGCTGGCCCTGGGCGGGCTCCAGGAGCTGATCGAGACCCTGGGGCACTGGCGCCTGGCCCTGGCCCGCCCGCGTACCCTGGCGGACTGGGCGGGCGCCGTCAACCGTCTGCTCGCGGACCTCTTCGACCCGGACGAGGACGAGGAGGACCTGCTCCAGCCCCTGCGCGCCGCGCTGGACCAGCTCGGCCGCAACGGGGCCGGGGCCGGGCTCACGGCCCCGGTCGGGCTCGACATCCTGCGTGCCGAGGTCGGTGCCGTGCTCGACGCCGCCACCCCCGCCCAGCGCTTCCTGACCGGCCGGGTCACCTTCTGCAACATGGTCCCGATGCGCAGCATCCCGGCGCGCGTCCTGTGCCTGCTCGGCATGAACGGGATCGACTTCCCCCGCGACCAGCGCCCTCTGAGCTTCGACCTGATGGCCGCCGCCCCGCGCCGCGGCGACCGCGCCCGCCGCGAGGACGACCGGCACCTGTTCCTGGAGGCCGTGCTGTCCGCCCGCGAGCGGCTGTATCTCTCCTATCTGGGTCGCGACCAGCGCGACAACGCGGTGCGGGTCCCCTCGGTGCTGGTCGACGAACTGCTCGACTACTGTCGCGGCGCCTTCCGCTTCACCGACGGGGTGGACCTGTTGGAGCGCCTGCTGGTGCGCCACCCGCTCCAGCCCTTCTCCCGGCGCTATTTCGACGGCGCCGACCCGCGCCTGTGGAGCTACCGGGACGACTGGTGTCGCGCCGCCCAGGCCGGGCGCACCCCGGGGTCCGACTGCTTTGCCCCGCTCACGGCCGCGCCGGCCGCCGCCCGGGAGACGGACGCGCCCGTGCCGGAGTTGGAACTCGATGACCTGATCCGCTTCCTGCGCCTGCCCGCCGAGTGGTTCCTGACCCGCGGCCTGGGCCTGCGCACCCCGCAGGACGAGGCGGCCGTGGCCGAGGTCGAGCCCTTCGTCCTGGACGGTCTCACCGGCTGGGGCCTGCGCCAGCGTCTCCTGACCCTGGCGGGGGAGGGCCGCCCCGACAGCGAGGCGCGCGCCCTGGTCCTGGCCGGCGGCGACCTGCCCCACGGCGCCGCCGCCGAACTGCTGCTGGACGCGCAGGCCGGGCGGGTCGCCGCCTTCCGCGACGGGCTGGCACCCTATCTGCGCGACCTGCGCCCGCCCCTGGACCTGGGGCTCGCCATCGGCGGCCTGCGGCTCGTCGGCTGGGTGGACGGCGTCACGGACGCGGGACGCGTCGCCTGGCGCCTCGGCCGGCAGCGCGCCCAGGACCTGGTGGCCCTGTGGGTCCGACACCTGGTGCTCAACCACCTGGCGCCCGCCGGGGTCGCGCCGCGCAGTACCCTGATCACCGAGAGCCAGGACCAGCGCACCGGCGCCTTCGGGCTCGCCGTGCTGACCCTGGGGCCGGTCCAGGGCGCCCTCGGGCACCTGGAGCACCTGATCGCCCTGTTCCAGTCCGGCCAGTCGGCCCCCTTGCCCCTCTACCCCGAGACCTCCTGCGCCTTCGCCCGCTCCGGCTGGGACAAGCAGACCTGGGACGCCTGGGAGGGCGGCTTCGGCGGCGGCGCCGGCGAGTCGCAGCACTGGGCGGTGCGCACCGCCCTGCGCGGGCGTGACCCCATCGACCAGGCCTTCGAGACTTTGGCCCACCAGGTCTTCGACCCCCTGTTTGCCGCGATCCAGGCCGACGGCGACTGAGCGCCCAAGCCGACTCGGACCCTGTGGGAGCGGTCTTCAGCCGCGACCAGGCGCCGCGGCAACCCGCGACGCCGAGTCAACTCGCGAGGCCCG
>NZ_CAIKKU010000414.1 GCF_903828115.1 uncultured Thiodictyon sp.
GTCGCTCTGCGGCCATGGCTCGGCTACAGTCAAACTTGGCAGACGCTTCGTTCATCGCTTCACCCCTCGGTTGCTTGTCACTTCCAAGGGTAAAAGAATGGCGGGGCGTTTGCCGACACCTTCAGCAACCTCGATGACCAGCTAGGTCACAGGGTTTTGGCCGGAACGATGATCAAGGCCAAGATCTGCCTCACAGCATCGCGCTCGATAGTGACGGTAGTCTCTATATGGCGGGCGACACGGATTCATCGGACTTCCCATTGGTCAATGCATTGGATGCTCAATATCACGGAACATCGAGCGATCCGGTGCTAAATATCGACTATTCCGGTGATGCCTTCATTGCCAAGCTCGCGCCTAATGGTTCTAGTCTCGTATATTCAACCTATCTTGGCGGACGTATTGGCGACATTGCCTATGGAGTCGCCGTCGATAAGCTGGGTAACGCCTATATTGCGGGAGAAACCAATTCTCCAGATTTTCCCTTGGTTAACGCAATCAGCAGCGACTTGAATGGCGACTCCGATGCCTTTGTCGTCAAGCTTTCCCCGAATGGCTCGACTCTGGTCTATTCGACCTATCTTGGCGGCAGTGGCATGGAAGGTAGTGGGTTAGCTATCGGACCCTCGGGAGACGTTTATGTCAGTGGTTCCACCACTTCCGCGGATTTTCCGGTGATCAACGCAATCGATCCGGACTATAACGGCAATGGGGATATTTTCGTCGTTAGATTGTCCGACGATACGCTCGACGATCCCCGCTCTGCCCTCGACTGGCAAGTCACGGAGATCTATGCCGCCACGCTCGGCTACGCACCTGACAACGAAGGTCTGCAATACTGGGTCAACAACCTGCAGAACGGTGGCTGGACAGCCACTACCGTCGCACAGAGCTTCTTTGATCAGCCACTGGTGCAGACCCTGTATCCCGCCGATCAAGGCTACGAGGCGCTGATCGAGGCGCTCTATCAGAACCTCTTCGACCGCGCCGCCGATGCCGATGGTAAAGCCTATTGGCTGGCCGAACTGCAATCCGGCCGCATCACACGCAATGCCATGATCATAGCGATGATCAACGGCGGTTGGGCAAATGCCGATGCAGCAATCGACATGGCGCGCTTCGGCAACCGCATCAAGGTGAGCCTAGCCTTCGCTGCCGAGCAGACCCGACTCGGAATCGTCTACAGCGCGCTGAGCGAAACGGATCAAGCCAGACTTCGCCAGTTCGGTAAAAATGTGCTGACCAATGTGACCGACGATACCGCCACGCGCGACAGCGCCATTGCCAGTATCCCTGCCCTATTGGCCGAACTGGCTCGCTGAGCGACTGCGCGTCGCACTCCTGGAGAAGTCATGGGACGACAAGCTTTTTTGTTTCGTTAACCGCTTACGATTGTGAGCAATTTTTTATCAATTCAGTCAAGGGAATCAGCGTGATGATCGCTTCGGTTCGTGGTAGTTGTTGTGTTCGCTGTCGGTTGGATCTCGGTCGGTGGAAGACCGCGTCCGTATTCGGCGGCGCACTGTGGTTGAGTCTGGCGGTAGCCCAGGCGGCAACCTTTACCGTCACTACTCTCAACGACAGCGGTCCCGGCTCGCTGCGTCAGGCACTGCTCGACGCCGAGACGCAGCCCGGCGCGGATCGGATCGAGTTCGAGGAGGGATTGAATGGTCTGTTGCCGATTCTCGGGACGCTCACGATCTCCGGGGTCATCGACATCGTCGGTCCAGGCGCGGATGTGCTGACGATTCTTGGCAATGGCTCGGGTAGGGACGTGTTTTCCGTATCCGACGGAGCGGAGGTCGACATTTCCGGGCTGGGAATTACGAACGGCGCAGACGGTATCGAGAATGGTGGCACGTTGACCGTTAGCAACTGCGCGATTTATCAGAACTTCGGCATTGGTATTCATAATTGGGGGAATTTGACAGTTAATGACAGTCGAATCGATGAAAATAACGGTGATGGCATTTATAATTCATGGTGTTGTGACGCTGTACTCGCCGTTAATCGGAGCGTTATTGTTGATAATGCTGAAACCGGTGTCGAAAATAACAATGGCGGCACAGTAACGATTTTTGAAAGCGTCTTGAGCGGCAATCGCAATCGTGGTTTTTATAGTTATCGCGGTAGTTTTATCATCGATCAATCTACGCTCATAGGCAACTCAACAACGGAGAATAATGGTGGCGGCGCCTTACATAGCAACAGTGCAACAACCTTAAGCATTACCAACAGCACCATCTCCGGTAACGAAGCGCTTAGCGGTTGCGGTGGTGGAATCACTATCAGTAATAGTTCGACTATCACCTTCCATAACAATACCCTATCCGGAAACAGCGCAAAAACGGGCGGTGGTCTATGCGTTGGTAGCTCGACCCTGCTCAACCTCTTCAATACCACGATCTCGGATAATTTTGCCACATCCAAAGGCGGCGGTATTTATCTTTGGGATACCACGTCAACCCTGCTGATGGGCAATAGCCTCGTCGCCGGCAATGCCGCGACTGTCAACAATACCGACCCGAACGCTGGTATCGAGCTCTACAGCAACGGCACCTTCAGCTCGCGTGGCGGTAACCTGTTCGGCCAAAATGGCACTCTGGGCTTGGTCAATGCCACGGCGGGCGCAACCGACCTGACCCTCGCCGGTCCCATCTCCACCGCCATCGGGACGCTCGCCAACAACGGCGGCCCAACGCAAACCCACATCGCGGCGGCGGACAGCCCCATTCTCGATGCCGGCAACAACAGCCTCGTCCCCAACGACGCGACCACCGATCAGCGCGGCGAGGAGCGTATTCAAAATAACACGGTCGAGATCGGCGCGGTCGAGGGAACCAATCCGCGCGATGACCTGGACTGGCGGGTGACCGAGATCTACATCGCCACGCTCGGCTGGGCGCCGGACAACGAGGGTCTGCAATATTGGGTCAATCAAATGACCATCGACCCGAAGTGGACACCGACCACGGTCGCGCAGAGTTTCTTCGATCAACCCGGCGTGCAGGCGCTGTATCCGGTGGGTGACGATGGCGCGCTGATCGATGCGCTCTACCAAAACCTGTTTGCCCGCGAGGCCGACACCCTGGGACGAAACTACTGGCTCGCCGAACTGGCTGCCGCGCGCGTGGAGCGCAATCAGATGATCATCGCCTTGATCGAGGGCGGTTATGCCAATCACGAAGCCATCGACGACATGGCGCGCTTCACCAATCAGGTGCAGATTGGTCGGGCCTTTTCCGCCGAACAGGAGCGCCTTGGTATTGTCTACCGATCGCTCAATACCGAACAGCAGGCGACCCTGCTTGACATCGGCGCCGATCTGATGGACCAGGCGACGTCGGAAGCCGGCATGCGCGACCGGTTGATCTCGCAAATTCCCGGCTTGTTGGCTGGGTTGGCACCCTGAGCGACTCCAAGAACGGTTGCCTGAAAATAGCGATGGATGCGCGGTGCGGTCGGTCGGTGCTCATGATTCGAGCTTGAACATGAGGACACCGGCCATGCCAGACAACATATGTGTGTAGCAGTGTCATCCATGATGTCGCTGCAATCTTATCTTATTGAAGAATAAGGCAAAGAGTGACCGGACGATGGCTCTCCAGGATTTCAAATTATTGGTAATATCTTTGCCGGGTCGCCGCGTGAGATTGCTCCACGCAAGCGTCCAGACCACGGAGATTGGCCTCGATCATCGTTTGGTCCACCTGGGAGCGCGGGCGTCTCGCCCGCCTCGCGAGCCAAAGGCCCGCGCTCCCAGGAACGGCTAACATGGATCAAACGATGATCGACGCCCGGAGATTTACGCACATCTCTCGCCTGAA
>NZ_CAIKKU010000415.1 GCF_903828115.1 uncultured Thiodictyon sp.
CTTTATCTGTTCAGTAGAACATCTTAAGTTCATCATTTCTGATGCATGGAGCGAGGAAAGCAAAGCCATGAGCTATGCCAAAAGCTGGATTGATGAATTTACACCGTGGATCGAATATAGGGATTTATGCGTTTAACTATATCTGTTCGATAAATTCATCGCCGCCTTGGCGCTGGAACTTGGTGTGAAGGACCGCGTGCAAATTCAAAAAATTTTCCCTGATTATGAGCATGCAATGGATGCCGCGGCGCCAAGCATAGCAGGTAACTCTTCAGTTTTTTCGGATTTTAGGCTGAGGGATGCACGGAAATTGATCGGAACCACTGAACGCAGCGGTCTACTGGCGCCATGCCAAGGTGGCCTGGACAGCGCCGTCGAAATCGCCGACGACGACAGATACGTTCGTGTGAGTGGTTGGGCGTTTCACCCCGGTTTCCGCGTGCGGCCCTTGGCGATCCATCTACTGAACGCGGACAATCGCATCGTCGGATACGCTTTAACCGGGCACTCATACGCCGATTCCGCAGGCGTCAGCATCGACGGAGCGGGCGACTCAGGGTTTAAAGGCTATTTGCTAAAAGAAATGCTCGGACAGGCCGTTATATTGCAGGGTATCCACCCGGATTGCAATACCCGTGATACTGCGCCGGTCCGCGCGTCTACCCCCGGGCACTGAGTCTCATCGGTGTGAAAAGCTGAAGTGCTTGTGTCCCAAATAACTTGTAAACACCGGCACCGCCACGCCGATCAGATGGGCAATGTCATAGGCATAAGTGATGGCCCCGAGCCGCGGCAACAGCCATTCGGCGAGGAAGATACTAACCGCCCAAACCTGAATCACGGCGGCGACGTTCACTAGCGTAAAGCGCATGAATTCAGTGGTAGTGCTCAGGGGCGATTCTGCGAAAACGAACGCCTTGGAGAGGATAAAGGCCGTGACCATTCCGCACAGATAGGCAAGCAAGATCGCGGCGCTGTAGCCCATCACCGGATTGAGTAGGTAACGACAAATCAGATTTACCAAGGCGGCGACGGTGCCAACGACCAAGAAGCGTGTAAATTCATTTCTCGGCCGGGATTTGCCGGCAGCAGGCATAGTGACTGCCGAGGCTTCCTGGTCAATCATGGACGGCGTCGGCCATCGCTCTGGCCAGCCGCACCCCCTCGGCGATCCCACGGTCCTCCGGATAGTAATAGGAAGTATCCGCTACCTGCAATCCGGCGATCCCCGGGGTGAGCGGCGGCAGGTCCTTCAAGAAACCGGGTCCGCAAACCGGTTGGGCGTAACGCAGGCGCCCGACCCGGGCGGCGAGGAAGTCGTTCGCGCTCAGGTCGGGATTGAGCAGTTGCAGATAGCGCCGGGTTTCGTCCAGGAACCGGGCGTCGGTCCAGGTGAATTTCGGGTGGGTCTGGGGCATGTAGTAGGGGACGTAGACGATATGATCAGTGCCGGTGGGGCGCAGGTTGGAAAACTCGACGACCCCGGGGATCTCAAACCGGGGATCGTTGATGTTGAGCCAGAAATGCGACGTCAGCGGCTTGCGGAGCTTGTGCACCACGCAGACCACGCCGATGTTGGGCAGGGCCTGGTAGCGCGCGAGCAGCGCCGGCGGCAGGTCGGTGAGCAGCGCGGCGGCGTAGGGGATGGCGATGGTTGAGATCACGGCGTCGAAGGGCTGGTGTCCGTCATGAGTCAGCACCCCTGTCACCGCTCCGTCAGCAATGACGATACGCTGGACCGGGGTGCCCAAATGGATGGTCCCGCCCTGGTCATCGATGCGCTCCACCAGCCGCCGTATCAGGGTTTCGGAGCCGCCTTCGATATAGCCCAACTGTTCCTGGAACAGGCTGCGTCTGGAGGTCCCGATGCGTTTGATGCGGGTCCAGATCCAGGCCGCGGAGATCCGCTCCTGATACTCGAAGAATTTATAGTGAAAGAGCTTTTCCCAACACACCCGGTAGGCCTCTGCCCCCAGCCAGGTACGTAGCCAGCGATCGGCCTGTAGCCCATCTAACCTGGACCAATCGGAACGCCTGGTCGCAACGAAGGCGTGGAGCCCATAGCGCAACTTGGCGATCAGCCCCAGCCCCGGAAAGCGCAAGAGGGCGAAGGGGTCGCCCCAAGGGTAGAGGGTGCCATTGAAATAAAACCCCATGGAGGTGTCGCGCCACTGCAGGGCGTCCCCCAGCCCGATTTGATCGAGCAGATCGAACAGGGGCCGGTCTGCCTTGCAGACGAAGTGGTAAAAACGCTCGATGGAAATACCCGCGAAGTCGAAATGTGCGGCCATGCCGCCGGGGATCGAGTCCGACTCGAAGACGGTGACCTGGTGGCCTTGTTGCTGGAGGAAATAGGCGGTGGCCAGGCCCATGGCCCCGGCACCGATGACTGCAACCTGTTTCATGTTGACGGCACCCGCTAGAACTCCAGGGTGATCTGCGCATAGCGCGGGTCGGTAAAGGTCTCGTGGATCGCCTCGGCAAAGGGTGTCCGGCGCACCGCGAACAGTTGGTCCCAGGGGATGACCTCGAAGCGGTCAGGGGTCACCAGGGCCTTGAGCTGTTTGGTGGTGAAGGGCGGGTTCCGATCGAATACGGCATAGAGGCGCAACAGGAACCAGAAGGCCCGGTAAGGGATGCGGATGATCCGTGTCCGACTGCCGCTGACGGCCTTGATGGTGCGGATGATGTCGATGTAGTCGACCTCCTCCATGCCGCTGATGTTGTAGGTTTCGCCCGTGATCCGGCGCTCCAGACAGGCGCTGATGATACGGCAGAAGTCCCGGTTGTAGAGCGGCTGGCGCATGTAGTGTCCGGACCCGGGGATGGGAAAGACCGGGGAACGCTGCATGAAGCGCGACAGCCAGCCGAGATGCTTGCGGTCGAACCAGCCGAACATCAGGGTGGGACGCAGGACCACGCAGGGAATGCCGCTCGCGAGGACCAACTGTTCCTGGGCCTTCTTGGTCTCGGTATAGAAATCGACCGCCTGAGAATTCACCACGGACGAGCTGATGTGGACGATATAGCTGACCCCGTGTGCACGGCAGGCGGCGAGGATGGTCTCGGTGGCCGTGAGATTATTGGCGACGAATTCCGCGTAGACCGCGCCGCCGATCTGGGCCTGGAGCATCACCAGGGCGCGGGCATCACGCAGCGCTTCGCTCCAGTCGCCGGGGCGCGCCAGATCGGCCTCGACCACGGTCATGCGGGGGTTCAGTTCGCGCAGGATGCGGGTATTGTGCGGTTGTTTGTCGATGCCGACCAGATTGGTGTAGCCCTGTTCGCGCAACAGCACGGCAAGGTTCTGGCCAACGAGTCCGGCGGCGCCCGTCAGGACGATTTTGTCGTTCTTTCCGATCATAAGGGCGCGCGTCACAGCCTGGTGCGATGGAACAGGGTTGCCGGTACCAGTCGAATCACCAGCATAATCCAACGCCAGAACCACGGGGTATAAAGGACGCGCGCGCCGCGCGCGATGGCGCGCTGGATGTCGCGCGCCACCCGGTCGGGGCTGGCCCACAGGGGTCCCTTGGGAAAGGCGGCCGTCATAGGGGTGTCGACGAAGCCGGGCTTGATGGTCAGCACCCGGACCCCCGCCGGGGCCAGGCGGTGGGCCAGTCCCTGGAGGAAGATGGCGAGCGCGCCCTTGGCCGCCCCATAGACATAGTTGCTCTGGCGTCCGCGGTCGCCCGCCACCGAGCCGATCACGGCCAGGGTGCCGCACCCCGCGGCCTGCATCCGATTGGCAAGCGGCGTCAGCAGGTCGATGACACTGATCAGGTTGACCTCCAACTCCTGCCGGGTGAGCGCGGCACTGGCGGCACAGGCGGCCTGGTCCGGCAGGGACCCGTGGGCGATCAGGGCCACGTCGATGCCGCCGAGGGCCTCCCACGCGGCGGCGACCAGGGCCTCGGCCCGGTCCGGCACCGTCGCGTCGTAGACCCCGACCGCGACCATGGCGGCGCCGCGGATCCGCAGATCATCGGCGATGGCCGCCGCCCGCTCGGTGTGGCGTGCCGCCAGGAACAGGGTGGCCCCTTGGGACGCATAGCGCCGGGCCAGCGCCTCGGCGATGGCGGAGGTGGCACCGACGATCAGGACCCGGGTGCTCATGCGACAGCTCCCGTGACCCGTCGCCAGAAGCTCGACGAGAAGGCCGGGTCGAGGTGGCGCCGGAATTCATCGACCCGCGGGTAGCCGACGGCAAACAACCGTGGGGACATATGGGCATCCTTCGCGGGATAGATGGCCCCGCCCGCCTGCGCGACCAGGGTGTCAAGGGTTTCAAAAAGGCGGAGTGTGGCACGGCCCTTATATGGGAAGTCAAGGGCCAGCGTGACCCCGGGGCGGGGAAAGGACAGCAGACCGGCCGCCGGCCGGTCACCGAAGACCTTCAGTACGCTGAGGAAAGACCCCTGCCCGGAGCCTGCGATGCACTCGAGCATCGCCCGGGTGGCGTCGCGGCCTACGGACATGGGTACGACCGATTGATACTGGAGAAAACCCTTGGGGCCATAGATGCGGTTCCACTGACCGATGCCGTCCAGGGGGTAAAAGAAGGGTGCAAAGTGTTCCACGCCGTTCGTTGGGCGGCGCGGCTGCTTGCGGTAAAAAATCTCGTTGAAGGCCCGCAAGGTAGGCGTGGCGATCAACGACAGGGGCGGGTCGAAGGGGATTGACGGCGCTCGGCCCGGCGGCCTGGGCGCGCCTTCGCAGGTCGGCGCCGCATGGTTCCCCGCCAGGTAGATGCCGCGACCGAGGCGCCGACCGGAGGCCAGGCAATCGATCCAGGCCACCGTGTATTCGTGTTCGCGGTCCGTGCCCAGGGCCAGCTCGAAAAAGCCGTCCAGATGATCGAAGCGTGTCCGCTCCACCTGGACATAGGGATTGGCGATGCGCTTCAACCGAAACTCCGCCCAGGTGATCAGGCCGGTCAATCCCAGGCCGCCGATGGTGGCGGCGAACAGGTCCGCCCGTTCGGTGGGGCCGCAGCGCAGGCGCTCGCCGGAGCTGCGCAGCAGTTCCAGGCGGGTGACCTGGTGACCGAAGGTGCCGGCCAGATGGTGGTTCTTGCCGTGCACGTCATTGGCGATGGCCCCGCCGACGGTGACGTAGCGGGTGCCTGGCGTCACCGGCAGGAACCAGCCGCCGCCGACCGTCAGGGACAGGATCTCACTGAGCAGGACCCCGGCCTCGCAGCGGATCAGCCCGGTGCCGGGGTCGAAGGCCAGGAAGCGGTCCAAGCCCCGGGTCGCGAGCAGGGTGCCGCCGTTGTTCAGGCAACTATCCCCATAGCTGCGGCCGTTGCCGAAGGGCAGCACGCTGCCCGCGACCCGCGGCAGCGGTTGATCGCGAAAACGCAGGGAGCGCAAGCCCGCGGGCAACGCCCGCGGGTAGCGGCCCCAGGACTGATAGGGTGCGTGCGCTGCCATCCGCTCTAGAGCGCAAACCACAGGGTCAGGCCACACAGCAGGAGGGTCGCCTGGCTGCCCCGATCGGCGATGGCAAAGACCAAGGGGTCGTCGTGCATGAGCCCGCGATGGGCGATGGACCAGGTGCGCGCCGTCCAGTAGAGGAGCAGCGGACAGACCAGCCAGATGATTTCCGGATGGCGGTAGAGCGCCCGGACCTCCGGACTGTTGATGTAGAGGGCCAGCACCATGACCGCGCTGTAACCCGCGGGGATGCCGAGCCCCCGCACCAACTCCAAATCCTTGATCCCGTAACCGCGCCCGGATGCCCAGTTGCCCCCGTCGCGGCGCAGTGACTCGAGCTCCGCGTAGCGCTTGAGATAGGCGAGGCTCAAGAACAGGAACATGGAGAAGGCGAGCAGCCAGAACGACAGGGGTATGCCGATCGCCGCCGCGCCGCCGATCACCCGCAGGGTGTAGAGACCGGCCAGGGTCAGCACATCCAGGGTCATCCGGCGCTTCAGGTGCAGCGAGTAGGCCAAGGTGGCGGCGAAATAGGCGCCCAGGACGACCAGGAACAGCGGCGGCAACCAGACGCCGACCACGGCGGCGACCGCCACCAGCACCGCGGCCAGCGCCAGCCCCCGCCCGATGGGCAGGTCGCCGCAGGCCAGGGGGCGCTGTCGCTTGCGCGCGTGTTGGCGATCCGCCTCCAGATCGAGCAGATCGTTGATCACATAGCCGGCGGAGGCCATCAGACTGAAGGCCAGGAAGGCCGCAACCGCGCCCAGGATGGCGTGCAGGTCCAGGAACAGATGGGCGGCCAGCAGGGGCAAAAACACCAGGGCGTTCTTGAGCCACTGGTGCGGTCGCAAGGCCCGGAGCAAGGGTGACAGGAGGGGCCCGCGTCGGCTCAGAGGGTATAGACAAAATTAAGTCGTTGTCGTCATGCGTCGTAGAAGGATCCGCGCCTCAGTGAGCCAGACCCAGGCTTCGGACACGCACAGCAGGCGATCATGGTGCATGATCAAACGGCGTGCGCGCTCGTTCCA
>NZ_CAIKKU010000416.1 GCF_903828115.1 uncultured Thiodictyon sp.
AGAGCATCCGTGGCGCTACGATAACCCGACAACGACAACGACAACGACAACGACAACGACAACGACAACGACAACGATAACGACAACGACAACGACGCTATCCCTTGTTTACCTTGTTTATGACTCGTTACTTAGGGCCCCATCACCTGGCCGATAAGGGCCCGGATCGCCGGGTTCTCCAGCAGGCGCTGAAAACGCGGGTCCGTGCGCAGCGCCTCGACATTGCCGGACATGATCATCGCCACGAATTGCGGATCGGCGAGGGCCGCCTGGATGCCCGGGTCGCTCTGCAGGTGGGTGATGGCCTCCATGGTCTGCGGGTTGCCCAGTAGTTGCTGCTGGATGGCCGCGAGGTCGGGCGTCTGAGCACTGGCGCCTCCGGCCGGGTTCGGTGCCGCGGCGCTGGTCGGTGCCGCGGCGTCGGCGGTCGCGGGACGAATCGCGAGCACCTTGGCCTCGGGTATCGTGAGTTCGCCCAAGGCCGCGCTACGGACCCGGTAGACACCATCGCCGACCCCGACCAGGTCGGCGCTGATGACGCTGCCGTCGCGCAACTCGATGCGGCTCTCGGCGGCGCTGACCAGGCCCGGGCTCAGGCAGAGCGCCAGGCACAGCGGCGCAAACCTTGCTTGCGCGCGGGGCGGGCGCCACGGGTCGGTGCCGCGGGGGGCGGAGTGATGGGTCATGAAGGGCCTCGCTTGGTCTGTCTTGGGGCGGTCTTGGGGCCGGGGAGCCCGGTCGTTGCGCTGGGCTTGTCGTCGCGGGAAGTGTAGGCCGTTTTTCGGTTGCCCGAACTGCCACGCCGACACAAGGTGCGTGCTCACCCATGTGTCATGCTGAAGCTCAACGACGTACCGCAAAAAAGCCGAGCCTAAAGATGTTGCATCAGAATCGTGAACTGTTCCTCGCCGGGGTCGCGCGCGTGGTCGCCGAGGTCTGCGACAAGTCCGGCGCCGCGTTCCGGCATGGCGCCTTGCGCCATCGCCTGGACGGGCTGATCGATGAGTTCCTGCTGGAATCCCAGCCGATCACCGGGACTCACGCGACCATCGTGCTGGCCGATATCCGCGGCTTCACGGCGCTGACCGAAACCCTGCCCGCGCCGACCGTCATCGGCCTGCTGAATCGCTACTTCTCGGTGATGGGGCGGGTCATCAAGCGTCACGGGGGCGTCATCGACAAGTTCATGGGCGACTCGGTGATGGCGCTCTTCGGCGCCCCCGAGCGCCGCCCGGATGACCTGCTGCACGCCCTGGCCTGCGCGGTGGAGATGCAGCACGCCATGGTGGCACTCAACCTGGAGTCGGTGGCGCGCGGGGAGCCCCGGCTCTATGTGGGCATCGCGGTCAACACCGGGGAGGTGATGGCGGGCAGTTTCGGCTCCCGTCAGCACAGCGAGTACACCGTGATCGGTGACACCGTGAACGTGGTTGCGCGCATGGAGTCCTTCAGCCTGCGCGGTCAGATCCTCCTCAGTGAGTCGTGCCACGCCGCGGCGCGCGACCACATCGAGGTCGGCGCGGTCAATGAGGTACGGGTCAAGGGCAAGTCGGCGCCCGTGGTCCTTTACGAGCTGCACTGCGTGAACTACCCGCGACGCCTGGTGGTGCCGCAGGTGGAGGTGCGCCGCTCGCCGCGGGTGCGGGTCGACTTTCCCTTGGAACTGCGGCGCCTCGTCGGTAAGCACATAGTCCCGGAACCGCTGTCGGGGCGGGTGCTGGACCTGGGTTACCACGGCTTCCTGATCGAACTCCCGTGCGCCTTGGGGCGCGGTACCGATCTGGTCGCGGATCTCGCGCCGAGCCTCCACGGGGAGTCGATGGGCGATCTCTACGCCAAGGTGGTGCGGGCTCAGGCCGGTGCGGACGGATTTCAGACCAGCCTGCAATTCACCAACATCGACACCCCGGCCCACCTCCAGGTCAAGCGCTATGTGGATGCGGTGTTGTGGGGGCGGTAGGGCACCGCGGGTGGATCAGTATCGCGTCAAGAGCAAGCTAAGCACAATCGTTGTCGTTGTCGTTGTCGTTGTCGTTGTCGTAGTCGTTGTCGTAATCGGAGAAGCGGTGCA
>NZ_CAIKKU010000417.1 GCF_903828115.1 uncultured Thiodictyon sp.
CCACGATTACGACAACGACAACGACAACGACGCCCGGTCCGTGAGAACGTCCGGAAGCTGTAGGGTACGCATCGCGTACCCGGCTCCGGCGGTCGTGGCAGCTTGGCGGGTACGCGATGCGTACCCTACGATAGGTGCGTTAATACATCAGTCCTGATCTCATCCTGTCCAGCCCCCAGGGCACAGGAACTTTCCAGGATTGCGGCCGGCGGCAGGACAACCGGTGTAACTGGACTGTAACATAGCGCCCGCACGCACCGGCCGTGGGCCCCCATCCGGGCGGCCCCGCCCCCATTACCCCCGAGGCGCCAGTATGTTTTCGCTCCAGACGATCTTCGGCAAGGGCAACCAGTTCTTCGGGCTGCTCGAACAGGCGGCGACCGCCGCGGCCGACAGCACCAAGGCCCTGTATGTCATGCTGCGCAGCAATGACAAGGCCCCGGCGCTGGACGCCTTCCGGCACGCCCGCGAGCGCGAGCGCGCCATCGCCGACAAGATCAACGAGGAACTGGTCAACAGCTTCGTCACCGCGCTGGAGCGCGAGGACATCGAGGCCCTGAGCTCCGCCCTGGTGCGCATCCCCAAGCAGGTGGAGCGCTTCGCCGAACGCTACACCCTGGCCACCCGGCTCCTGGAAGGGATCGACTTCGCCCCCCGCGCCGCCATGCTCGAACAGGCCGCCCTGGTGGTGGCCGAGATGGTCCGGCAACTGCGCCGCATGAAGCTGGAGAAAATGCGCGTCTTGAACGACCGCCTGCGCTCGATCGAGAGCGAGGCCGACCGGCTGATGCTGGAACTCTACCGCGACCTCTACTCCGGCCGCTACGAGGGCCAGCAGATGTTCCTGATCAAGGAGTTCTTCGAGATCCTGGAAAAGGCGATCGACCGCTGCCGCGAGGCCGGGGCGGTCGCCTACCAGATCGCGCTGAAGAACAGTTGAGGACACCGCCGTGCTGACGCTCCTCATCGTGGTGGTCCTCACCGCCCTCATCTTCGAGTACATCAACGGCTTCCACGACACCGCCAACTCCATCGCCACGGTGGTCGCGACCAAGGTGCTGGCGCCGATGCAGGCGGTCGCGCTCGCCGCCACCACCAACCTGATCGGCGCCCTCTGGGGCACCGCGGTGGCCAAGACCATCGCCACCGGACTGCTGGACCAGGGCGTCGTCGATGTCACCTCCCAGGTCATCATCTGCGCCCTGTGCGGCGGCATCGTCTGGAATCTGGTGACCTGGTACCTGGGGCTGCCGTCCTCCTCCTCCCACGCCCTGATCGGCGGTCTGTGCGGCGCCGCGATTGCCGCCGCCCATGGACAGTGGGGGGCCGTGATCTGGTCCCAGCCGACCGACCCCTGGTACAAAGGCGCCGGGATCCTCTGGAAGGTGGTGGTACCGATGGTTAGCAGCCCGGTCGCGGGCTTCCTCGGCGGTTACCTGTTGATGGGGGTGCTGTTCGCCCTCTTCTGGGCCATGTCGCGCAGCGGCGGGGTCCTCATGCGCATCGCCCGCCCCCGCTGGGGCAACGCCTTCTTCGGCAAGGCGCAGCTCTTCTCCGCGGGCTACATGGGCTTGGCCCACGGCCTCAACGACGCGCAGAAGACCATGGGCATCATCGCCCTCGCGCTGGTCTCCGCCCACCAGGCCGGGACCCTCGACACCCTGCCGACCTGGCTCGACTGGATGCGCCCGAGCGAGACGGCGCTCGCCCACGGCGACATCGACCTCTGGATCAAGCTCACCTGCGCCGTCACCATGGCCGCCGGCACCGCGGTGGGCGGCTGGCGGATCATCAAGACCCTGGGCCACAAACTGGTCCACCTGCACCCCATCCACGGCTTCGCCGCCGAGACCTCCGCCGCCACCGTCATCACCATCGCCTCCAGCCTCGGCATCCCCGTCTCCACCACCCACAACATCTCCGCCGCCATCATGGGGGTGGGGGCCGCCAAGCGCTTCTCGGCCGTGCGCTGGACCGTGGTGGAGCGGATGCTATGGGCCTGGCTTTTGACCATACCGGCGGCCGGCGGCATCGCGTATGGATTGGTGAAGCTGCTGCAGGCGTTTGGGTTGGATTGAATCGAATCCGTCGCGGCCCGGGGGCCGCTCCTACGCCGATCGGGGTAGGGACGGCTCGCGCCGCCCTTCCCTCCAAACCGTGCCGGCGTTCATCTCAACCGAGCGATCCGTCGATCGATCATCGGTGATGATCCATTCCCAATTTCCCTCGGTTTGGGCACATACTGAGTCAATGGTATCCTGGATATAGCACTCTGCGTTGTAGCATGGCGTAACGATGGAGATCAGTGGCATCGAAGCGCGTCCACGTTCGTTGAAAATGCAGGCGCGCCGGATTATAGCCGGATGGCAAATCGGGGGCGTACCCCGGTTTCCCCCGTACCCCGGTTTGCCCCTTTGTTCCGAACCTAAGCTCCCTGCCCGACCCCTTCGCTGCCTTGATCCCGTGGCTTGTGGTCGCGGACACTGTCCCAGGTCCCGCGGACCACGCCTCGACGGCGTCAGCCAACTCCGGCCGCCGTTGCACGCGCTCCGAGCGGCGCCGCAGGTCGGCGATCTCATCGGCGCGGGCGGCGTCGACTGCGTGGAACGCGGCTAGGTGATGATCAAGCGAGGCGAGGCCGGTCTCGATCCCGGTGAAGCGCAGGCGCATCTCAGCTTGGTGTGGACGCGGCGAAGCATCTCCGTGGTCAGATCTTCTAGGTGGTCAGCCATGGCTGTCGGCCCTGAGTCGCCTGGCTCAAAGCCACTCTAAGTCTTTTCTGTGCTTCAGGCAAAGACCAAAAAATTGCGGCCCGCGGGCCGCGCCCTCAGACGCGCGGGAACGGGACGCCCATGCGCCTATCGCACGGGCGGGGGGGCACGCGGGCGGGGGTCAGCTCTTGTCTCTTGCCTGGCAGGAGGCAAGACCTAACCCCATCCCCTGTACCCGCACGCCGTTGCGGCCTACCGTGGCGCCGAACTGGCGGCCGTCGGTGAAAGGCGGCGGCGGGGCCGTCCCCCGCCCGCCGGGCACCCGGAACGGGCCTATAATCAGCCGCACCGCACCGTGGGCCCGGAGGTTACCCATGACCCGACACCTGCAAGCGATCTACGAGGGCGACGTCTTACGCCCGCTGGAGCCGGTTGAGATCGCCGAGCACCAGGAGGTTTCCCTGTTGGTGGAAACGCCCGACGCGGCGCAGCCCGAGGCGGGCACGGACATGCCCATCTGGGAGTACGCCGCGCAACTGATGCGTGACATCCCGCGGGACCAACTCCAGGCCCTCCCGACCGACGGCGCGTCCCAGCACGATTGCTATCTCTACGGCGCCCCGAAACATCCCTGATGCGCTGCCTCTTCGCCGCTACCTTCTACCGGATCGCCGTCAGCAACCCGCGGGATCAGGCGCAGGCCCGCGCAATCACCCTCAGCACGACGCTCCAACCGGCACAGATCATCACCACCGACGAGGTACTTACCCAGTTCTTCGAGTTTCAACTGACCATTCATGAAAGGCAAGCGCGCATCGGTTTCGCTTGGCGATGACAAGCGCTCGCGACTGCTCGCTGCGAACCCGCATACGCCGCCTGTGCGACTGAACTACTCTCTCTCCAAACAGACGTTCAGCACCCAGCGCCGACCTCAATCCGGCACCCGTCCCTCCCCCGCCTCCTCCTCGGTGCGCCCGTCGCGGATGCGGTAAATGCGCCGGAAGGTCGGGATGATCTTCTCGTCGTGGGTCACGACGATGATGGCGGTCTGATACTGGCTCGCCAGGCGGTTGAGTATGCGGATCACGCTCAATGCACGCTCGCTGTCCAAGGGGGCGGTGGGCTCGTCCGCCAGGATCACCGGCGGTCGGTTGATCAGGGCGCGCGCGATGGCCACGCGCTGTTGTTCACCGCCCGAGAGGGCAGACGGCATGGCCGCGGCCCGGTGGGCGACGTCGAGCGCCGCCAGCAGGTCCCGCGCCCGCGCCCGCGCCAAGGCGTTCGGACAGCCCGCCAGCATCGGCAGCAGCGCGACATTGTCGGTGACATCCAGGAAGGGGATGAGATAGGGTGCCTGGAAGATAAAGCCGATCTTGTCCCGCCGCAGGGCTCGCAGATCCGGGATGCGCCAACCCTCGTCGTAGATCGGCGCATCCCCCAGGGTCATGCGCCCGGCGCTGGGCTCGATCACCGCACCCAGACACTTGAGCAGCGTACTCTTGCCGGACCCCGAGGGGCCGACCAGGCCCACCACCTCCCCGGGGGCCACCGCCATGTCCACCCCCTTGAGGGCATCCACGGCGGTGTCTCCACTGCCATAACGCTTACGCAGTCCCTCGATCCGAATCCCGTGGGTTGACTCAGCCACCGATGGCCTCCGCCGGGTCGACCCGGAGCGCGGCGCGGATGGCGACCAGGCTCGCCAGCACGCAGATGATGACGACGACCAGGAAGCCCCGGGCGGCATCGCCTGGCAGCAGCAGCACATATTTGGGGAAGATGGGCGCCCACAGGGTCGCCACCGTCTTGCCCACCACGAAACCGATCACCCCGAGCCCCACCGACTGCTGCAGGATCATCCCGGCAATGGTCCGGTTACGTGTACCGATGAGCTTCAGCACCGCGATCTCGCGGATCTTGCCCAGGGTCAGGGTATAGATGATGAAGGCGACGATGGCCGCGCTCACCACCGAGAGGATCACCAGGAACAGAAAGATCTGGCG
>NZ_CAIKKU010000418.1 GCF_903828115.1 uncultured Thiodictyon sp.
ACCACAGACCTCGCCGTTGGCTGATAGGTCGGGATTGTGATCAAGGCCGGCGCGGCCCTGATCGCCCCGGTGGGAGCGGCTTCAGCCGCGACGCGACCGCGCAAGTTGGCCTCGTCGCCAGGGTATCTCCGCTTGGGCCTGTGGTCCGGGAAGCGCTGCTTCCCGAGTTGGATAAACGCAATGGAGCCGCTTCGTATGGCGACTGAACCGACCGAACCGATCGAGGTTGCAGCCCTGCAACGGCAGATCGAGCAATTGCAGGCCAAACTCGCCGCCGCGCAACAGGCGAACCTGACCGGCTCCGGGGCGGTGGCCCAAGTTGGCGGCGTTGCGCTCGGCGAGCGCGCGGTCAAGGTCGAAGACAACGCCGGCACCATCGTCACCGGTACCCAGATCGTCGCCAACTACTACGGCGCCGTCGCCGGGGCACTCTCCAAAGAACAAATCGCCGGCCAGGTGGCCGGCTACCTGCGCTGGCTGCGCTCGCGTACCGAGTGTATCGAACTGCGCGGGATCGAGCGGGCGGGCGGGGCGCCGGTGGTGCTGCTGCCCCTTGAGACGGCCTATGTCCCGCTACGGGCCAAGTGGATGGCGGGTAGCGAGGCGAACCTGCCACTGAGCGAAGTGCTGGGGTTGGGCAATCGGCTGGTCATCGTCGGGGGTCCGGGGTCCGGAAAGACTACCGTACTGGTGCACATGGCCTGGGCGTTGGCCTCGTCACTGCTGACCGGGGAGCCCGAACCCGCGCGTTCGCGTCTCGGCCTGAAAAAAGTGATAGAGGACCCTTCGGCGCGCCCAATCAATGCCGATGACCCTGGCGACCAAACCGGCAGTCCGTCGCCTCGTCCAGCGACCGACACAGCAGCCCCGCGCCCCGTCCCGACAGATGTCCCCCCAAGCGAACTGCCGCTGCCGCTCTTCGTGCCACTTGCGTCCTTCGCCCGCTTTCGGCGCAACCTTCCGGGCAACGCCCCGGCGCGCGACCGGACCCTCGCCCATTTCATCTCCTATCACCTGATCAGCAAGCAAGCGGACTTCGACCTCCCCGCGGACTTCTTCGTGCGGGTCCTGAAGGATGGCCGCGATTGCCTCCTGCTGCTCGACGGACTCGATGAGGTCGCGAACGAGTCCGAGCGCGCCGAGGTGCGCCAGTCAGTGGATGATCTTGTGGCCGGGCGCGACGACATGCGCGTTGTGGTCACCTGCCGCACAGCCGCCTACCGCAGCCGGGGCAGCGCCCTGGGTGCCAGGTTTCGGGAGATTGTGGTCCAGCCGCTCGAATTCGACGAGCATATAGCCCCAATGGTACGCCAAGCCTATCACTGCATTTACCCGCTGGATGACGCTCTGCGCGGCGAGCGGGTGACGGACCTCCTGGCGGGGATCCGGCGGCTGGAGCAAGACCGCCGCGCCCGCTTGGGCAAGGACGCTCCGGCCCTAGTCGACAGCCCCCTGATGGTGCGGCTCCTGCTGATCGTCCATGTGAACAACCGCCGGTTGCCGGATGAGCGCGCCGACCTGTTCGACAAGGCTATCAATGCCCTGCTGCAGGTGGACTATGGCCGCGAGGAGGGCGATATCCGGGAACTCTCCACGGACTGGAAGCCGTTCCGCGACATGGCCCAGCACCTCGCATTCCACATGCACGGTCAGGGTCGCGACCAGGGCCGTGAGATCGAAGAGGCGGATCTCAAGGCCGCGCTAGGCCAAGAGGCCGACTTCGTGCCGCGGATCGACGCCTTTCTGCAAAGTGCCCGACAGCGCGGCAGTGTGCTCGAAGAACAAACTGGGGTCTATCGCTTCATCCATCTCGCCTTCCAGGAGTTCCTGGCCGCGCGGTATCTACGCGAGGTGATCGGCGGGGCGGGCCACGCCACGATCCTCGACTGCCTCGCGGACCGCCTGGAGGACCCCTGGTGGCGTGAGCCCATCCTGCTCCTCGCGAGTTATCTGGGCGCCCATGCAGCCAAGTCCGCGCGCGACTTTCTGGCCGCCCTGGCCCAGCGCGGCAAGACGCCGAACGCACAATTCGCCGCGGCGGACCTGGCGGCCACGGCCGTTCTCGAATGGCGCGAGAGCGGTGATATGCTCAAGGTCGAGTGTGCGCGGCGCATCCTGACCTTGCTCGGCGATCCGGATACTCGGTCAGGGTCCGCGCCCGCCGTGCGCGCCGATGCGGAGGCCGATCTGGAGCGCCTGGGGGACCCCAGATTCGACCCGGCGTGCTTCTATCTGCCGGCGGATGAACTGCTTGGCTTCGTGCGCATTCCCGCCGATCCCGACTTTATGATCGGCACGCGGCGTTCGGCCCGTGAGCGAGTCGCAGAAATCGTGGATTTTACGGTGTCCGACGCCGAGATCAACGATATCCCCACGCCGACGGCGCCTTTCTACATCGCCCGTTATCCGGTCACGGTTGCGCAGTTCAGGGCCTTTTGCGCGGCGACGGGGGGGCAGCGCGGTGATGCGAAAGCGCTATGTGACCCGGGCAGCCGCCCCGTGCGATTTGTCGGCTGGCACGAGGCCCTGGCCTACTGTCGGTGGTTGAACGAGGTCCTCATGAGCGCACCGGTCCTGGCGGAGTACGAGGCCGCCCGGTTGGTGCAGGGAGGGGCCTGGCAGGTCGCCCTGCCGAGCGAGTTGGAGTGGGAGCGGGCGGCGCGGGGCGGCGTGCGGGAACTGGTGTATCCCTGGGGCGATGGTCCAGACCCGAATCGCGCCAATTACGCCGACACGAAAATCGGGGATACCTTGACGGTCGGTTGCTTCCCGGCCAACGGGTTTGGTCTGTATGACATGATCGGTAATGTCTGGGAATGGACCCGCAGTCGCTATGCGTCATATCCCTACCGACCCCGGGATGGTCGCGAGAATCCTGATCCAGCAGCCGACGATCGCTTGGTCGTGCGCGGCGGTTCGTGGGGCTACCATCAAGGCGGTGCGCACTGCGCCTACCGCAGCTGGATTCCTCCCGATCCTCGCAACGACGACTTGGGTTTTCGTGTGGTGTTGCGTTCCGCCCCTGTTTCTTAAACCCCGCCCTTTGTTTGCTCCGGACTCCGTCACTCCGGTCCGCCGACTGCAGCAGGGGGTGCGCGGGATACTTCCCCCGCCGCGCGGTCCGCGATGGGGCCTCGCCCCTGACCCCGCCCAGCCCGCAACCGGCGAGCCCAGTCGCCCAGCCCCCAGTGGCCGCCGTGTTGGTCAATGCCGGCGACGGCCCCGCGGGCGGTGCGCACAGGTTCGTCTCGTGCCCAGGCCCCGAGACGCTGCAAGCATTGCCGGTGCGCCGACGGCGCCCCCGTCCGGCTGAAGCCTCGACCTCCGGCTTTTTCGCGGGCCCAAGCGCTGCTTGGGCATGGGGCCCGGCAAGCGCCGCCGCCCGAGCCGTCGCGGGCGCTGCCCGACCAGAGGGGCAAGCACCCAGGCCCCGGCGCCGCTATCGCTGCGTCGGCACCGAGGTCCCCGGGGTCGGGACCATGACGCTCAATCACCAGGTCCCAATCACCGGGCCCGTTCGTGTCCCAGTGAACGGGGTTGCTATACTGTGCAGTCGGCAGGACGCCCGCGGGCGTCGGCCACCCCGGAGTTTTTCCCTTCATCGCGCAACCGCGACAGGATTTTCATGAATCTCAGCAACGTACATACACTGAATTTCCCCGGTGACCGCGGCGCCGTGCGCCGCGTGGCCCTGCCCGACGCCCTGGACGCCCAGCGCGCCCGGATCGCGGTCCCCGGTTTCGGGCAACTGAGCTACTACAGCACCGGCCCCGGTCAGGGCCGCCCGCTGGTGCTGGTGCACAGCATCAACGCGGCGCCCAGCGCCTATGAGATGAAGCCGCTGTTCGACCGCTACCGCGGGCAGCGCCCCGTCCTGGCGCCGGACCTGCCGGGCTTCGGGTTCACCGACCGGCCGGACATCCACTACCAGCCGGATGTCTATGTAAAGGCGCTGACCGAGTTCCTGCGTCGGGTGGCGACGCAGCCGGTGGACCTGGTCTCGCTGTCGCTGGGCGGAGAGTTCGCCGCCCGGGTCGCCGCCGAGGCGCCGGAACTGGTCAACTCACTGGTGCTGATCTCGCCCACCGGGTTCAGTACCCGTACCATCCCCGGCGGCAAGACGGGGATGCGCATCCATGGCGTGATCAGCCTGCCCGGACTGGGCCAGGGGGCCTATGCGCTCCTGACCACCAGGCCCAGCATCCGCTACTTCCTCGGCAAGTCATTCGTCGGCCCGGTGCCGACGGCGATGGTCGAGTATGCCTATGCGACGACCCACCAGCCCGGCGCCCGCTTCGCCCCGCTGTGCTTCCTGGCCGGGCAGATCTTCACCCCGGACGCACCCAATCGGATCTATGCCGGGGTGAAGCAGCCGGTGCTGGTGATCTACGATCAGGACCCGAACATCGACTTCGACCATCTGGCGCCCTTCCTGCGCGGCCGGGCGAACTGGCAGGCGCAGCGCATCGGCCCGACCCTCGGGGTCCCGCATTGGGAGAAGCTGCCCGAGACCGCGGCGGCCATGGAGGCGTTCTGGGCGGCACAGGGCTGAGGGACGGCCTTGGGTCCCGGCGGGAGGCGGGGAGCCAGGGCCGGGGACGGTATTACGCGGCCTGCATGAGTCCCGCCCATCGACTGGGCATCCCGCGTGCTGCGGGGGTGTTGGTCCGCACAGCGGACCCTACGGCGCAACGGCACCCGTAGGGTCCGCTGCGCGGACCGATGACCTCAGGCCGCTCAGCCCCGCAGCGCCGCCAGCCCCAGCCCCACCCCCAGGGCCAGCACCGAACACAGCAGAATCAGACCCAGGGCCCGGCGCAGGTGCCCGGCATCCAGATCAATGGGCCAGGCCGGGTCCCCCAGATAGGCGTAGTCGCGCAACGCCCCGCCATAGCGGGTCGGGCCGACCAGGCGTACCCGCAGGGCGCCGGCGCACGCGGCCTCGCTCCAGCCGGAGTTGGGGCTGGGCAGCCGGGCGTGGTCGCGCCAGGCGGTGCGCACCGCGAGCCAGGGGTGCAGGCCAAGCGGCGCGGCGGCGAGCGCGATCAGGGGCACCGACAGGCGTGCCGGCAGCCAGTGCACCAGGTCATCCGAGCGCGCCCCCGCCCAGCCGAAGCGACAATACCGGGCGTTGCGGTAGCCGACCATCGAATCCAGGGTCGACACCGCCTTGACGAGGATCAGCCCCGGCAGTCCGAACAGGCACAGTGCCCACAGGGGCGTCAGCACCCCATCGGTGAGGTTCTCCGCCAGGCTCTCGATGGTGGCGCGCACGATGCCGTCGCGTCCGAGCGGCTCGGTGTCGCGCCCGACCAGCAGTGAGAGGCGTTGCCGGGCGCTCGGCAGGTCGTCCAGGGCCGCCAGGACGCGCCGCCCATGCACCAGCAGGTCACGCATACACAGCAGGCTGTAGGCGATGAAGCAGTCCCAGGCCAGGGCCAGCCAGGGATGCCAAAGCGCAAGGCCCAGCCGCACCGCCCACCAGACCGCCAGGGCCCCGCCGACGACCAGGAGCCAGTGCAATACACCACCGAACCGGCCGTTGAGGCCGACGCCGAACAGTGCCCGCTCCCCGGCCAGGCTCAGGGCGCCGATCAAGCGGACCGGGTGCAGCCGATAGACCGGATCGCCGAACAGGGCGTCCAGCAGGCAGGCGGTGAGGATGATGGTCAGGTGTGGGCTGAAGTCGATTGGCACGAGTATCCTGGCGCTTATCGTCAGCGCGGTCGAGCAGGCAGTGGTGAGGTTGTTCGCGAGGCTGCGAACGTGGGTGAAGTGGGTGATTGTGCTCTGCGCGGTCCTGATCATGGTTCCGGCCACTGGGCTTACCGCTGGTCCGCTGGTCCGCACAGCGGACCCTACGGGCTCGGCGCCGGCCGTAGGGTCCGCTGTGCGGACCGAGCGCCGCTCAAAGACCCGAGCCTCGCGCCTTCACTGGAAGATCTCCTCCGGGGTTGCCGCGGACAGGATGTGCGTGAGCCACAGCTCCAATTGTGTCGGCACGGACAGCCGCAGCGGGCGTCAGCAGCGATTCGGGATGAAAATCTGCGCCAAGATGCAGATCGGCCGGCGTGATGTCCTGCGTGGCGCACTGCGACAGCAGCGTTGAAAGGGCCTCGTAATAGCCCATAAGACGTCCTTCGTCATATGCCGAAGCGGCGTTCAGCGCCTCGGCTGAGGCTTTCAGAGACTGCGCCGTCTCCTCCAGGATGACCATTGCGTCTTGTTGTTTGCTCATGGGTTACGCTCCGCAAGAATCCGCTCCAGGATTTCTATTTGCTGTGTAAAATTGGCGATCTCTTTCGGCCAATACTGGTTGACGAGACGGTTTCGTTGATGTTGGGAAAGGTCCGCCGATACCCACTTCAGTGGGTTGGCGATCTTGTCCTCATGCGTCTCAACCTGGCTGCGCAACGAGCGGATCGCGCGCGTGATCTCGCCGCACTGGGGTGCGGCGCTCCCAGTGGCCGGGATGCTGTCTAAGGCCCGTACTCACGTACTCACGTACTTCTCTTGTCGAGCCCGAGCAACCGCCCGAGCGTGCCGGTATCCAGATGCGCCTCCACCAGATCCGCCAGCCGCTCGATGGTCGCCTCGCGCAGGGCCCCGTAGTCCGCCGCCTGGGGCCGGTCCAGACCGGCCCAGCCGAGCAGCGCGGCGCAGGCGTCCGGGGCATCGAAGAGTCCGTGCAGGTAGGTCCCCAGGACCTGGCCGTCGGCGCTGGTGGGGCCGTCCGGGCCGTCGTCCAAAAGGCCCGCTGGCCGGTCCAGGCCGGGGCCGGGGGTGACGCCCGCGGGGAT
>NZ_CAIKKU010000419.1 GCF_903828115.1 uncultured Thiodictyon sp.
CACCGGGCTGCTGTATCAAGACCTGATCAAGAGCGGGGCCGTGGCGGCGGGTCAGCACCTGCCGCCGGTTTTTCCGCTGGTGCTTTACAACGGCACAGGACGCTGGACGGCCGCGCGTGACATCGCCGAACTGATCGTCCCGCTGCCCAACGCCCTGGCGCGCTACCGGCCCCAACACCGCTATCATCTGATCGATGAGGGCCGCATTGGGGAGGAAACGCTGGAGCAGGCGACCAGTGTGGCGGCCGAGCTGGTGCGGCTGGAAACCCTGGCCGCCGAAGGCCCGGAGGCGCTACGCCCGATCCTGCGTCGGCTTGGCACCCGGTTGCAGGGTCCACGCTACGCGAGCCTGCGACGGGCGCTGACGGTCTGGTTCGCGCGGGTCTTGCTCCGGCGCCTGCTGCCGGGCGAGAATTTGCCGCAACTGCACGATTTAGGGGAGGTCGAGACGATGCTTTCCGAACACGTTGACGAGTGGACGCAGAAGTGGAAGCGGGAAGGCTTGCGGGAAGGCAAGCGGGAAGGTGAGCGGACGGGCAAGCTGGAAGGTAAGCGCGATGCGCTGAAACGCCTGCTCCGGGTCCGTTTTGGTGATCTAGCGCCTTGGGCGCAGGCGCGTATCGACGCGGCGACCCTCGGCCAGTTGGACGCCTGGCTGGACGGCCTCTTCCAGGCCGCGACCCTGGATGTCCTGCTCGGCGGCCAGCCGCCGGAGTCGCGCCCATCCACGGGTTGAGCGGTAGTGGCGCGACCTGGCCCAGTGCCTCGGGCTGGACGGGGCAAATGAGACTGTGAAAGTATTATGCTATTGTAAATCATAGAGATTGCTCAGCGCCCCGAGGCGAAATCGGGGCGAAATCGGCACAAAATAGCAATTTTCGGCGCTTTTCTCTCGAAACCGTATCACGATTAAGCGCTATGTAACTGATAAAAAAGGCTCGAATACTTGCCGAGTCTCAAATGCCCCGTCCGGCAGTTTGCCGCAAGACCCGTAACGGTCCGGCGGCAGGGGCATCCGGCCAGGAGTCAGCACCGGACCCTTGAGGCAGGGTCAGTGGTTTGACCCTGCACCGCTGCCATGGACCCGACTCCCCCCGATCTCCCGGCTCTCCCGCGCCCCCTGCCCGCACTGCGCCACAACCGTGCCTGGTCGCCCAATCCATCGGGGCCGGGGATCGGGACTGGGCCGGGCGCGTCGGCAATACGGCCATCGGGCTCACCGTGGCCTACATGGGCCTGATCAGCCTGGTGCTGGCCCTCGCCGGACCCTGGTCCATGCCGCTCTTCGTCAACCCGGCGGACGCCAATGCCGCGGCCGTGGTGCAGACCGCCGCCCTCCTGATCTGGCTCGGGGCCGCCTACCAGGTCTTCGACGGGCTGAACCTCGGCTGCGGCTTTGCGCTGCGCGGGGCCGGGGACGTGCGGGTACCGGCCCTGCTGACGGTGCTCCTGTCCTGGCTCGGCTTCCTGCCGCTGGTGCACAGCCTGGCCTTCGCCCCCGGCGCGGGCTGGGTGCCGGGCCTGCCCCAATTCGGCCTCGGCGCCCTGGGCGGCTGGATCGGTTTGCTCGCCTATGTCGCCGTGCTGGGCAGCATGATGGCGTGGCGCTGGCGTTCGGGGGCCTGGCGGCGTATCGAGCTGCGGTAAGTGGCGCCTCGACACAGGCGGCGCGGCACTGCTCGATCGTGGCGTGGACCCAAGCGTGGGCACGCGAGGTGGAGCACCTGATCTCAGCATCGCCGACGTTGCCCGCTGGGCCCGCCCGTGCAACACTTCGGGTCAGTCCCCCAGTCATCCAATCGGCCTGTGCGCCTCACTGCCATGCCCCGCCCCCCACGCAAGCGTCCGCGTGTGCGCCCCTCCGCCCGGCGGGCACGGGCGCCGCAGGACGGCTCCTACAAACCCCTGGTCTCCCACCCCGAGATGGTCGAGGGCCTGTTGCGCGACTTCGTGCAGGAGGACTGGCTGGCGCTGATCGACTTCAGCACCCTGGAGAAGCAGGGCGGCAGCTATGTCACCGACGACCTGCGCGAGCGCGAGGATGACATCATCTGGCGGGTGCGGGTGGCCGGGGAATGGCTCTATGTGTACCTGCTG
>NZ_CAIKKU010000420.1 GCF_903828115.1 uncultured Thiodictyon sp.
ATTCGACGAGCGAGAAAATGAGCATGTGCGTGGATCCAAAAATATTTTAGTATAGACTATCTCATTATCAGTTATTATTGGCTAATAGTAAAGCATCACACATTTGGCCTCATGAGCCGACATATCTAAGCCGCTATATCCACTTCACGAACTTCCTGACCCCGGCTCATTTCTTTAACCGCAGCCAGATACTCCTGAATAGCGTCATGAATGTTCTCGATGGCTTCTGCATCGGCATCTCCCTCAGACCAACACCCGGGAAGGCCAGGAACCGAAACGCTAATACCATCTTCTGTACGATGTAGAATAACCGTATATTTCATTCTGACTACTCCGATTGTTGACGTTGAGCCAATTTATTCCCAAGGCCGAAACCGTGGTCTGTCCCCGGTTCCTGGTCCCCGGTTCCTGCCGGTTCCTGTCCCCGGTTCCGCCTGTCCCCGGTTCCGCCCCGCGGGCCTTATCCATTAGGCAACTTTTCTCGACAGATGCAGCAGTCTTGCTTGAACAGACTCAAGAAGCGTATCGCGAAGATAAGAACTTGCGTTGATAATCTCCAAACCAATCAACTCGCCCTTTGCATTCAACTCAGCCGTGACATCAGGACTAATTTCAACGCTCTCTGCCTCTGGCTCCTCAGCAATGCAAAGGTGAAGCGTGTCAACATCTTCAAAATAGGCGATTTTGGTGCAGGTCATTTTTGGAACCTTCCGCTTTTGATTCGGTATGCCACTTGCTGCCTGGTCGTGGCGTGAACAGTGACAGGAGTAACTGTCAGATCATCAGTGATGTCATATGGAATCATCACAAGATCACCCCGGTGCTTGCCGACCGCAACCATTCGACGAGTAGCGGTATCGAAATATTTTTCCTCTGAATATCTGAGAATCTGCTCCAGTATCAAAATGTCAAAGCCGCGCAACTCTGCGCGGTAAACGAGATATTTGGTCCAAAGAACTTTCACAGACGGCTCAAAAAGTAGCTAAGGAGACGCTAGAACATTGGGTCCAGGGTAAAGAGGGTAAAGGAGAGGATAAAGAGGGGTAAAGGAGTCAGAGGGTATAGTCTCCTAACGGAGTAAAGGAGTAAAGGGGTCAGAGGAGTAAAGCAGGGAGTAAAGGGGTCAGGGAGTAAAGGGGTCAGAGTAAAGGGGTCAGTACCCTTAATCAACGGGTTTCATCGTAAAGGGTACTGACCCCATTTCCTCTGACCCCTTTTCCTACTATATCCACTTCACGAACTTCCTGACCCCGGCTCATTTCTTTAACCGCAGCCAGATACTCCTGAATAGCGTCCTGAATGTTCTCGATGGCTTCTGCATCGGTATCTCCCTCAGACCAACACCCGGGAAGGCCAGGAACCGAAACGCTAATACCATCTTCTGTACGATGTAGAATAACCGTATATTTCATTCTGACTACTCCGATTGTTGACGTTGGGCCAATTTATTCCCAAGGCCGAAGCCGTGGTCTGTCCCCGGTTCCGCAAGATTCTCCCGTCTTCGGATTCTGATACCAGTCGTGCCTGCCGCCGTGGCGTATCAAGACGCAGCCCATTTGTTGTAGCCTGGCGATGAGTTGGCGCCTTTTCATGCGACGGCGAGTTCTCCGACACGGCGTACAGAAGGGATGGCACCGCTAGTCATGTCCTTGTAAATGTCTCGCAGGTTTTCCTGGAGGTCTTCTAGCGTTTCACCTTGCGTCATGTAATCTGGGTATTCTTCCAGATACCCAAGCCACATGCCTTCATCTTGCCAATACCTATACTTGAGCACTGTCATTGCATGCCCTTACTGGTTAGGACCTGTTACCAATAAAAGGGCTCTGACCCCTTTTCCCCCTTTTCCCCCGAAACCGTGGTCTGTCCCCGGTTCCGCTGCGGTTCCGCTGTCCCCGGTTCCGCTGTATCACCGGCAAATGGAATTTGGAGGCCGCGCATAAGTCCTATGCAAAGAATTGGATAGAGGAATTCGTTCCAAGTATCATAACCTATAATAAATTATGAAAAATACTATAGCCCCTTCTTGGTGTTACGGTATTGTCGGCCATTGTCAAATTTCCACTCGGTCATTGACCTAAAGCCAGAATTAATCCACGCAGCAAGGCAGTGTCGGATTGAATGGATTTTTTAGGTGACATATACGGTAGCTTCAGACAAAGCTCTTTGCATTAGATTAGTCAAATAGATTGTGTCATTGGACCGAGAAATCTCATCTAGGAACGTGCGTGCTGGGTCGATCGTATACTTTTCTTTGGGGCGCTCAAGGAGTAGTGCGTCAAATATCACATGTACCTTGTCTGGCAAGAGAAAAAACTTTGCGGTTTCAGCTACGTGACAGCCAACTCCGACAGAAACGACCCTGGAGATTGGGCGCTCAAACTTTGAATCTCTAATTCCAGTTAATATGCTGTGATGCGTCGATATGTTTCGGAGCGCCTTGAAGAACCGGAAAATGCTGAGTTCGCGCAAAGCTTCTTTCTTGGGGTCAGACAGCATTTCCTCTATTGATACGTAACAGAAAACGAAAGCATCGAAGTATGCTGTCATCAAGAACAGAGTATCGTTATAGTCTGCTGTTCCGGCTTCTTTCAATCGCTCAAGAAAAAACTCTGCCTCCCTCAATCTCAGTTGAGGGGGTGTCAAATTTGCGAACTCGGTAACAGATGTCATTCTTTATGTCGCCTAACGCTCTGCGTCACGGCCCCGTCCGAGCCGAGGCGTCTGGTTTGAGCCGCCAGCCGTAGAGTTTACCCCCAAGCCCTTGGTCGGGGTAGCACCCGCCTTTCTCAACCCGCCAACCCGGCAGATCGCACCGCGTCAGGCTTTCGATGCTACCGGCCTGCGCAAGCTGGTAGGCCGCCCTCCCCTGCGGAGTGTTCGCCCAAGCCGCCGCCGCCGTCTCGTCCCGGGCCGAACCACGCGCCGCTCGGCGGTCGATGATGCGGTTCGTTCCTCACCGCATCCTACCGGGCTCGGTTACGACAACGACAAACGCGCACTTCGTCGCACCAGCACCTGGAATCCAAGGCGTCAGCCTTGGATTCCAGGTGAGGATCAGAAGAACAGCCCCGTCAGTGGCGATGAGGCGGAGGCGAAGCGCTTGGGCGCCATGCGCCCGGCGAGGAAGGCCTCGCGCCCGGCTTCGATGGCCTTGCGCATGGCGCTCGCCATGAGTACCGGGTCCCGGGCGGCGGCGATGGCGGTGTTCATCAGTACCCCGGCGCACCCCAGTTCCATGGCCACCGCGGCGTCGGAGGCGGTGCCGACGCCCGCGTCGACCAGCACCGGGACCTTGGCGTTCTCGACGATTGTCAGGATGTTTAGGGGGTTGCGGATACCGAGCCCGGAACCGATGGGGGCGGCCAAGGGCATCACCGCCACGCAGCCCAGATCTTCCAGTCGCTTGGCCATGATGGGGTCGTCATTGGTGTAGACCATGACGTCGAAACCGTCCTTGACCAGGATCTCCGCCGCCGCCAGGGTGGCGACCACGTCCGGGAACAGGGTCTTTTCGTCCCCCAGGACCTCCAGCTTGACCAGGTTGTGGCCGTCCAGGAGTTCGCGGGCCAGGCGGCAGGTGCGCACGGCGGTGTCGACGTCATAGCAGCCGGCGGTGTTGGGCAGGATGGTGTAGCGCTCCGGGGGCAGCACGTCCAGGATGTTGGGCTCCCCGGGGGTCTGGCCGATGTTGGTGCGGCGCACGGCGACGGTGACGATCTGCGCGCCGCTCGCCTCGATGGCGCGGGCGGTCTCGGCCAGGTCTTTGTATTTGCCGGTACCGACCAGGAGGCGTGAACCGTATTCCTGGCCGGCGATGATGAGGCTATCGGACTGGGCGGGGGCTTGGGACATAACGGGGACTCCGGCTGAGATGCGATGGGGGGTCAGGATAAACCGGCAGGCGCCCGGCCGTCAGCCGTCAGCCTTCAGCCGTCAGCCTTCAACCTTCAACCGTCAGCCCCCGCCGACCGCCTGGATGATCTCCACCCGGTCCCCAGGCCCGAGCAGTTGCTGGTCAAAGCGGCTGCGCGGCACCAGTTCCCCGTTCAGTTCCACGGCGATGCGCTTGCCGGTCAGGGCCAGGGTCGCGATCAGGGCGGCCATGGGGATGGCCTCCTCGACCTCGGCGGCTTCTCCGTTGATTTCGATCTGCATGAGCGGCTGGTCTCCAGGCGGCGTGGGTGCTGGGGCCCGATTCTATCCCAGCCGGGGCCGCGGGGGATGAAGGATGAAGGATGAAGGATGAAGGATGAAGGATGAAGGATGAAGGATGTAGGGGGCTGGACCTCGCGGGTGGGCCGCCTGACTCCGCGCGCTTCGCTGTCGGCTCTTTCAACGGGTTGGCCCGATTGCAAAATCATGACAGCCTCGCTACCTTACGCGCCGCCCATTCACGCGGGCCGCCCCGGCGTCGCCCCGCCTTGGCGGGCACCGCCAGGCAGGTGCCCGCGAGACCCACCGCCGCGCGTGGCAAACCGAGAAACCCACTCGATGAGGACACTGCCGTGAGCCAATGGTCAGAGGACCTGATCTCGATCGAGCGCGCCGGAACCCTGGACGGGCTTTTTTTTCAACGGGTTCGGCGCTCCCCGGAGCGTGTCGCCTACCGCTTCCATGACCGGGATGCGGGCTGGCGGCAACTGACCTGGCGCGAGCTGGGGCAGGCGGTGGCGCGCTGGCGCGCCGCCCTGGCGGGTGAGTCGCTGTCCGCCGGCGACCGTGTCGCCATGGTGCTGCGCAACTGCCCGGAGTGGGTGATGTTCGACCTGGCGGCCATGTCGCTGGGGCTGGTCACGGTCCCGCTCTACACCGATGACCGGGCGGACAACGCCGCCTATATCCTCCAGGATGCGGCGGTCAAGGTGCTGCTGGTGCAGGACGCGGGCCGCTGGAAGCGCCTGGCGGAGGCGATCGGGCGCGCGCCCTGGCCGACGCGCGTGGTGCTCCTGGACGGTGGTGCCGAGGCGCTGCGCCTGGCGGGGGTGGACCCGCGGGTCCGGGTCGCCGAGGCCTGGCTGCCGGATACCGCCCCGGAGCCGCCCCCGCGGGAGGCGGATACCGGTTCGCTGGCGACCATCGTCTATACCTCCGGCACCACCGGGCGGCCCAAGGGGGTGATGCTCTCGCACGGCAACCTGCTGTCCAACTCACACGCGGCGGTCACCATCATCGACTGCTATCAGGAGGACGTGTTCCTGTCCTTCCTGCCCCTGTCCCACGCCCTGGAGCGCACCGGCGGCTACTACCTGCCGATGATGACCGGGTCCTGCGTCGCCTTCGCCCGCTCCGTGGCCCAGCTCGCGGAGGACATGCAGAGCATCCGCCCGACGGTGATGATTGCCGTACCCCGGGTCTTCGAGCGGATCTACGCCCGCATCGCCGACCAGTTGGCCACCCGTCCGGCCCCGGTGCGCTGGGTCTTCCGGCTGGCCGTGGCGGCGGGCTGGCGCAACTTCCAGCGCGTCCAGGGGCGTGCCGGCTGGCATCCCCTGCTGCTGCTGTGGCCCGCGTTGCGCCGCAAGGTGGCGGTACCGGTGCTGGACAAGCTGGGCGGGCGCATGCGCGCGGCGGTGAGCGGCGGGGCCCCGCTGCCCTACGCGGTGGCGCGCTTCTTCCTGAGCCTTGGGCTGCCCCTGTTGCAGGGTTACGGGTTGACGGAGACCAGCCCCGTGGTCACGGTCAGCCCGCTGGAGGACAACATCCCGGAGAGCGTGGGCGTGCCCATCCGCGGTGTTGCGGTGCGCATCGGCGCGAACGACGAGCTGCTGGTCAAGGGCCACAACGTGATGCTGGGCTACTGGAACAACCACGCCGCCACCGCCCGGGTCCTGACCCAGGACGGTTGGCTGCACACCGGGGACCAGGCGCGCATCGACGGCCGGCATGTCTACATCACCGGCCGGATCAAGGACATCCTGGTCCTGTCCAACGGCGAGAAGGTGCCCCCGGCGGACCTGGAACTGGCGATCAGTATGGACCCCCTGTTCGAGCAGGCCATCGTGCTGGGCGAGGGCCGCTCCTATCTCACCGCCCTGATGGTGCTCAACGGCGACCTGTGGAACGGCCTGGCCCGGGAGTTCGGGCTCGACCCGGAGTCGCCCAAGAGCCTGGACGACCCGCACCTGCTCCGGGAGATGGTCAAACGGGTACGCCTGGCGCTGCGCGACTTCCCCGGCTACGCCAAGATCCGCCGCACCACCCTGACCCTGGAGCCCTGGACGGTCGAGAACGGCCTCATGACGCCGACGCTGAAGGTCAAGCGTGCCCAGGTGGTGGAGCGCTACCGCGAGGCGATCGAGCAGATGTATACCATGGACGCCTGACGCCCGCCGCCGAGCGGCAAGCGCGGGGTGCGATCAGAACTGATGTGGTGACCGAGATCCCGGGTACCCTGTCGTTGTCGTTGTCG
>NZ_CAIKKU010000421.1 GCF_903828115.1 uncultured Thiodictyon sp.
ATCCTGGCCTGACGGTGTCGGGGCTGGAACAGTCAGGGCTGGAAGCCCTGACTACGCCGCCCCGCACGCTGGCCATCGAGCTAGCGGTCGAGAGGACTTTCATGTTCCGGGGTGGCGCGGGTGCCATGACCGTTAGCCGGTCCGGCGCGCAGGCACCATTGATTTCTCTTGGGCAGGTCGACAACCGCCACCGGCTGACACACCACGGCCTTCTCCAACTCTACCACCAGGAAGACGGCGACGCCGATACCGACCCGCAACAGCCGGTCGCACGGGGCCAGGGGCGCCGGGCGCGAAACCGGGGGCAGACCACGGAGTCCCTGATTACGTCCAGATAAATCAGAGTCTTTCCCTGGTTGCCCGCGGGAAACCGTGGTCTGTTTTCGGTTTCTCCTGGTTACTCCGCGGGGTATGCTTCACACGATCGACCGTTACGAGAGCCCGAGCCATGCACGCGCACCAGAAGACCCGCCCCAGTCTCTACGAACAGCTTGAGGCGCTGCCGGAAGGACTGACCGGGGAAATCCTCAACGGTCAGATCTACACCCAGCCGCGCCCGAGCGGACCGCATGTGTTTGCCGCGTCGGAGTTGGGTTATGAACTGCTCGGCCCGTTCGAGCGCGGACGCGGGGGTCCCGGCGGCTGGTGGATCGTTCAGGAACCCGAACTGCACTTCCTGCGTAACGTCGAAGTCGATGTTCCGGACCTGAGCGGATGGCGCAAGGAGCGGTTACCCAGGTTTCCCCGCGACCATCGCTTTACCGTGGTCCCGGACTGGGTGTGCGAGATTCTATCCCCCTCGACCGAGAGCAAAGACCGCAAGGTCAAGATGCCGATCTACGCACAATATGGGGTCCCCTACGCCTGGCTGCTCGATCCGGTTGCGCACATCCTGGAAGCCTACGCCTTGGAAGGCGGTGCCTGGCGGGAGATCGGACGCTTCGCCGGCGCTGCACCGGTGTCGGTCGCGCCGTTCGAGGCCGTGACGATCAGACTTGATGACCTGTGGGCACCGACCGAGTAGCGCCGGTGCTCCCGATCGTGCTCTACAACGGCGCCGAGCCCCGGACCGCCAAGACCGACCTGGCGGACCTGATCGACCCGAGCCTGCCGCCGCAACTGCGCCGCTGGCAGCCCCAACTGCGCTATCTTCTCTCGGAGTAATCGTGGTACGTCCCCTATTTCTCGTGACACCGCTCTCTAGAAGGTGATGACCTTGTCTGCGGCGAGCGTCACCTCGGCCAACTCGGCGAGCGTGCCGATGACCGTGCCGGTAATCAGCGGCAGGTCACCCAGACCGCGGGCCAGGGCGCAGGTCCGGCACAGGCGGATGTCCACACCCAGGCCAACCAGTTGCTCGACCAGGCCCTGCAGGCCGTTGCCGGCGCCATCGTTCTGGTTCGGTAGGCCGAGTACGGTGGCATCGGACATCAAAAAGAGGTGCACGGCCGGTTTGTCGTCACGGCCGGCCAGGGCGGCGGCCAGGCGCAGGCCGGACAGGCAGCGCTCGCTGCCGTAGGGTGGGGCGTTGATGATGATCAGTACGTCTTGCATGGTGAGGCTCCGCGAACGAGGGGTTGAGGGGTGGAGTCGGGTGGCCGGTCAGTCACCGAAGATCCGGTCGGCCTGAGCGACACTGGCGGCGGCCAGCAGCCAGCGATCGAGTTGGACGCTATCCCGGCAGGCCCTGACGCGGGCGCCGGTCTCTTCATCCACGGCGATGCCGCGGGCCGCGAGCAGGTTCAGGACCGCCGCGGCGAGACCCTCCACGCGTCCCTCCGCGCGGCCTTCCTCTTGCCCGGTCGTGATTCCCTCTGCCCGCCCCTCGGCCCGGACCGCCTCCAGGTCCGCGTAGCCGAAGCGCTGCAAGAGATTGCGCAGGGTCGCGCGGTGCCCGGCCGTGCGGTCGAAGAGGGCGTCCACCGGCACCGGATTGCGCAGGATGCCGGGGGCCGACAGGTCCTCGCCGGGGAGTGCGACCCGCATCGGGTGCCCCGATTCATAGACCTCCACCCGCCGCGGGCCGGTCAGGCGCGCCACCCACACGAGTCGGGTGCCGTGCCCGATCAGTTCGGCGATCTTGGCCTGGAGGTCAGGCTCGTCCTGGCCGCGGGCGGCATACTCCAGGGCCAGAGGCGGGACCTCGCGAATCCATCCCCGTTCCGCGCCCGGTGCCGCAATCGCCACGTCCGGGGCGCGCAACATCCCCGGCTCGGGGGAGAAGCCGGCATCGACCCCCGCCCATTCCACGTCCGGGTCACTGCCGAGCACCGCGGCACCGGTGAGGTTCCCGGCGGCGTGTTCGGGTCCGGCCGGGGCGCAATAGAGCGGGTGGCCTTGGGAGAGTTCATAGCGGTCCCCGTCGCGCAACTGATCGGCGTGAAAGGGGCCCAGTGCGGGCTTGGGCGCACCGGCGGCAGTTTGGCTCATGGCTTGGGGTCCTCGGCAGTCTTCGCCTAAGTGTGCATGCGCAGGCTGCGTTTGCAAGCAGGGAGAATCGCTCGGGCGGGGGCGCCGGAGTGGCACCCGCGAGCGCGGGGGGAGCCATTAGAGCCGGGCGCAAGGGCGAAACTCGGGCCTATCCCCGCGAGCGCGGGGGAATCTACGATTGTCGGCACCGCGTTGGTCTTGCGCGGGGCATCGGCCTCCTCTATGAGGACCTGCACCGGTCGAAAGAGATCGGGCCGGATGATCCGCTCCCGCCGGTGCTCCCGATCGTGCTCTACAACGGCGCCGAGCCCTGGACCGCCAAGACCGACCTGGCGGACCTGATCGA
>NZ_CAIKKU010000422.1 GCF_903828115.1 uncultured Thiodictyon sp.
CGACAACGACAACGACAACGACAACGACAACGACAACGACAGCGTACCCGGGATCTCGGTCAGCACATCAGTTCTGATCGCACCCCAGGCTCCAGGTGATCGCGCCGGGGATGCCACGATTTCGGTATCCTGTGAATCCGTGGCAATCCTGGTCGCCCCGCCGCGGGGGCACTGAAGCCGAGACCGAACGCATGACTGAATCTCTCGATCCACTCGCCGTCCGGCTCGGTGCCCTCCTGCACGCCCGGGGGCTGCGCCTCGCCACGGCTGAATCCTGCACCGGGGGCTGGATCGCCAAGGTGGTCACCGATATCGCCGGGAGCAGTGCCTGGTTCGACCGCGGGTTCGTCACCTACAGCAACGCGGCCAAGGCGGACCTGCTGGGGGTGGCGACACACACACTGCAAACCCATGGGGCGGTCAGCGAACCCGTGGTGCTGGAGATGGCGGCCGGCGCCCTGGCGCGCAGCCAGGCCCAGGTGGCGGTGGCCGTGAGCGGCATCGCCGGACCCGACGGCGGCAGCGAGGACAAACCCGTGGGCACGGTCTGGTTCGCCTGGGCGGTCCCCGGTGCCCCGCCCTGGGCGCGGTGCCTGCAATTCGCCGGAAACCGGGGGGAGGTGCGACACCAGGCGGTGCGGGTCGCCATCGAAGGGCTGCTGGAGCGGTTCGCGGGCGCGCCTCAGTCCGCCCCATAGCACCCGGCCGGCCGCACCGGCCGCCCCGTGACAAACGACAATTGCGGATCCACCAGCGCGTGCCCGGCGATGGCGCCGCGCCCGAGCAACATCCGGAACAGCATGGTCTCACGGTTGGTCAGGGTCAGCTCGATCGGCCACTCGCGGCCCCCGATCCGCAGCCGGGTCAGGATCACACAACGCTCCTCCCGGTGCCCGCCGGAGTCGCAGATCCGGCGGCGCTCGAGCAATGGCGCCTCACCATGCACCACCACGTCCAGCCGCCCGCGCAGCGGGTGTACGCCGAAGCGCACGGACTGGGCGGCGCCGCGGCGCAGGGGCTCGACATAGAAGGCGTGCAGGGTCGAGGTCCGGGCCCCGGTGTCTACCTTGGCCTTGATCAGGTGCAGCCCAATGTCCGGCAGGGCCGCCCACTCCCGCCAGCCGAGCAGCAGCGGGCGCGCCGCCGGGTCGCCGGCCGACGCCGATTTACCATAGGGGGTCCGGGCGGCTATCATCCGCCATCCTATACCACGGCACGGCCGGGCTGCCTACCGCTGGACCTGGTCCGGCGCGCCCTTGGCATCGTCGCACGCCTCTCAACCCTTCAGGAGTCCGATCAAAATGATGCGTTCACTCTACGCCCTGCCGCTCGCCGCGTTGCTGGCCGCCGGCTATCCCACCCTGAACCTGGCCGACGAGACGACCGATCAGTGTCGCAAAATGGCCGCCGACGAAGAGGTAGCCCCGGAGGACATGGAGGACTATATCTCCGAGTGCCTGGCGGTCGTGCAATCCGAATCGCCCGATGAGGGTACCGCGGCCATGGAGCGACTGGACGCGGTCGCCGCCGGGGCGGCACCGGCGGCGCAGCCCCCCGCACCGCCCGCGCCCAAGCCGACACCGAAGCCTTAGGGTTACCCATGGCCAGCCTTGCCCCCCTGCTCGCCCTCGTCGGCATCGCCGTCGCCCAGCCCCTGTGGGCCGAACAGGGCACGGCCAAGATCCTCGCCCCCTGGGAGGCCAATGGACAGGTCTTCCAGGTCGCCGTGGACAAGCTCCAGTTCATCGGCACCTTCGCGGGCATCATGTATATCGAGCACGGCCAGGGGCTCCTGGACGCGGCCCTCTTCACCTGCCCGTCCACCCAGATCACCGAGATCCTCGCCAACACCATCAAGGGTCACGGCTACTGCACCATCGAGAGCCCGACCGGGGACTACATCTACGCTGAGTACAACTGCGACGGCGAGCCCGGCTCCTGCACCGGCACCTTCAAGCTGACCGGGGGCACCGGCAAGCTCACGGGGATCACGGGGGAGAGCGACCTGATCGTGCGCACGGCGCTGTCGGGCACCACCATCGATCAGGCCGGCGGCGGTACCGTGTCCGCGGCCAAGGGGCTCGCCATCTGGCCCGAGATGCACTTCGAGATCCCGGGCAAGAGTGCCGAGGCGCTCAATATGCTCGGCACCGGGGCCGGGGCGGCCGCCGCCAAGACCCCGCAGTTCCAACCGAAACCCCCACCCAAGCCGGTCGAGGAACCCAAGCCCACCGGCCCCGCGAAGCCCGGTGCACCGCTCGAGCCGACACGCAAATAGTCAGGCGCCCGCCATCGGTGGGGGATCGGCCGGGCGCTGGTCAGGACACCTGCGCGTCCTCCCCGTCCTGCCCCCAGAGCTTGAGGGCATTGCGCAGCCCCACGCGCTCCAGGGCGCGGCGGTTGGCGCCGTCATGGCGCATCCGCTCGACCATGCGGTCGATCTGGTGTTCGGCGTGAACCCAGTCATCCATCGCCCCCTCCCCGGGGAATCCGCGTTGCTCCGCCAGGTAATAGGCGGCGACGGCGATCATTTCGTGTCGTTCCTCGGCGCTCAGGGTGAGCGCGCTGTCTGCTCGTTCCGGTTGCATCCGGGATGGCCCCCTCTTGGTGATGGCGTCTGTGCTGGTGGGAGGGTGCCACGGCGCGGCCCAATCGCCAAGCGCTGTCGTCGTCGGCCGCCTCCGAGCGGTCGCCGACCCGCTAAGAGTGTTTGGCAAGTCCCCCCCGAGCGGGTATTGTGCCCCGGTTATGGAGACCCTGGTACGCGTAACCGATCTGACCCGCCGCTTTGGCCGCTACACGGCCCTGGCGGGACTCGACCTGACCCTGGCCCGGGGGGAGGTGCTCGGCCTGCTGGGGCCCAACGGCGCCGGCAAGACCACCTGTCTGCGGGTCCTGAGCGGCAACCTGGCCCCGAGCAGCGGGCGGGTGGAGATCGCCGGCATCGACCTCGCCCGCAACCCGGTCGGGGCCAAGCGACTCTTGGGCTATCTCCCCGAACGCCCGCCGCTCTACCAGGACCTGAGGATCGATGAGTACCTGGGGTTCTGCGCCCGGCTGCACCGGGTCCCCCGCGCCAAGACCGCGGACGCGGTGGCGCAGGCCAAGTGCCGCTGCGGTCTGGATGAGCTGGGCCGGCGCCCCATCGCCAAGCTGTCCAAGGGGTATCGGCAGCGCCTCGGCATCGCGCAGGCAATCCTGCACCGGCCACGGCTGCTGATCCTGGACGAACCCACCGAGGGGCTGGACCCGGTGCAGGTCCGCCAGATCCGCACCCTGGTGCGCGAGCTGGCGTGCGACAGCGGGATCATCTTCTCCAGCCACGTCCTGCCGGAGGTCCAGGCGGTGTGCGACCGCGTGGCGATCCTCCACCAGGGGCGGCTGGTGTCCGGGGACCACCTGGCCACCGACCGCGGCCCCCTCGTCTGGCGGCTGCGCCTGGCGCCGCCCGCGGACTGCGCCGCGGTCAGCGCCCTGGACTGCGTGGCGCAGGCAAGCCCGCTCCAGGAGGAGTACACGCGCGTCGTCCTCAAGCCCGACCAAGGACCCGAGGACCTGGCCCGGCAGGTGGTGGCGGCCGGGCTCGGACTGCGGGAACTGACCGCGGAGCGCAGCGACCTGGAGCGGGTCTTCTTCGACCTGATCGGGGCGCAGGAGCCGGCGTGATCCTCACTATCGCCGGTCGGGAACTGCGCGGCGGTCTGGTTACACCGCTCTTGTGGGTGCTGCTCGGGGCGGGCCAGGTGGTGCTCGCCTGGGTCTTTCTGAAGGTGGTCGACGACTTCAGCGGGCTGGGGGCCGATGAGCGGGTGGCCAGCCTGTCGCAGGAACTGGCACTGAACCTGTTCAGCATCGCCGCCGTGATCGCCATGCTGGCCGCCCCACTGATCGCCATGCGGATGCTGAGCGCCGAATTCAGGGACGGGACCTACGACCTGATCGGCGCGGCGCCGGTGCATCTGTACGCCGTGGTCCTGGGCAAGTTTCTCGGGGTGGTGGCCCTGCTCACCCCCCTGTGCCTGCTGCCCGCGGCCAACCTGACCCTGCTCCTGGGCGTCGCGCACCTGGACCCGGGGCTCTTCGCCGCGGCCACTCTGGGGCTGTGGCTGGCGGGCCTGATGTTCGGCGCCATCGGGCTCTACGCCGCCAGCCTGAGCGCCCAGCCGGGGGCGGCGGTACTGGCCGCCTTCGGCCTGCTGCTGCTGTTCTCCGTGATCGGGCGCGCCCAGGACTTGAGCCTCCCGGGGCTCTCGCTCTTCGCCTGGCTCGCCTGGAACGAGCACCTGCTGTGGTTCCTGCTGGGCGCCGTGCGGGTCAGTGATGTGGCCTATTTTCTGCTGTTCACCGGGCTCTTTCTGGCGCTGACCCACCGGCGGCTGGCCAATCGGCGGCTTGCGTGAGCCAAGATGAAGACTGAGTGCTGCGTGACGCGCTGGAGCAAACCCATTCTGCGGGCCATCATGGGCATTGAACGGCCCTTGGCGGATGGTCTCTTCGCCCTGCTGCTGCTCGCCTGCGTGGTCGCGGCCGGCTGGCTGATCGCGCGCCACGACCGCTACTGGGACTGGACCGGTGAGCGCGCCAACTCCCTGAGCCCGGAGTCCGCAGCGATCCTGAGCCGCCTGGACGCACCGCTGCGCGCCACCGTCTTCGCCGACCCCCAGGACCCCCTGGGCAAGGCCATCGAGCGCCTCCTGGCCCGCTACCGGCACGCCCTGCCGGGGCTCGTGGTCCGCTTCCTCGACCCCCAGCGCTTCCCGGAACAGGCGCGCGACGCCAAGGTCACCCTGGCCGGTCAGATCATGCTCGAGTACCGGGGGCGCCGGGAGACCCTGAGCCGGGTCGGGGAGCGCACCCTCAGCGCGGCCATTGCCCGCCTTGCCGGCACCAGGGCGTCCTGGGTGGCGGTCCTAGAGGGCCACGGGGAGCGCAAGATCGACGGCCAGGGGGTCGCGGACCTGGGCCGCTTCGCCCAGGAATTGAAGGAGCGCGGCTTCCTGCCGCGCAGCCTGGACCTGGCGACGGCGGCGGACGTACCGGTCAACACCCAGTTGGTCCTGCTCTCCAACCCGGCGCTCGCACTCTTCCCCGGGGAGGCGCCGCGGCTTGCACGGTATCTGGAGCGCGGCGGCAACCTGCTCTGGCTCATGGACCCAGGGCCCGCCGACGGGCTCGAGCCGCTGCTGGATCTCCTGGGCATCGGCGTGCTCCCCGGCACCGTGGTCGACGCCAAGGCGGCCGAGTTCGAGTCCAAGACCCCGGCGGTGGCCGTCATCGCCGAGTTCCCGGACGACTCCCTGGGGGCCGGTCTCAAAGACCCCGCACTGCTGCCCGGGGCGCTCGCCTTCGAGACCCGCACCGCCCCCGGCTGGACCCTGGCCGGTTATCTGAGCACCGGCAGCGAGAGTTGGAACGAGACCGGGCGTCTCGAGGGCAAGGTCTTCCGCGACGAGGTGATCGGCGAACAGGCCGGTCCGCTCCCGGTGGTCCTGGCCTTGACCAGGCCCCTGGGCGAGGACGGCCAGGTGCAGCGGGTGCTGGTGGTCGGGGACGGGGACTTCCTGAGCAACGCCCAACTCGACGCGTACGGCAACCGCGCCCTGGGCCTCAAACTGCTGCGCTGGGTGAGCGGGGAGGAGGGCCTGTTCGCCCTGCCCCCGGACCCCGCGTCGGCCGCGGGCCTGATCCTGGACCAGGACCGCCGCCTGCTCCTGGGGCTGGGCGCCCTGGTCCTCCTGCCCGGACTCTTCCTGGTCGCTGGCCTGACCATGCGCTGGGCGCGTGCGCGAGGCTAGACCATGAAGGCACGGTGGCTCATCAATCTGGTCCTACTCCTGGTGCTCGCGGCACTGGGCCTGGGCATCCGTCACATAGTGAGCGTCGCGGACAGCCCCCAGACGCTGACCGCAACCGCTGCCGCGGACGTCCGACTCATCGAGGTGGAGCGCGTCGGCGAGCCCCGTATCCGCCTGGAGCAGACCCCGGACGGCTGGCGGATGCGCGAACCCATGGACCTGGACGCCGACCAGGGTCAGGTCGAGCGCCTGCTGAGCGGCCTGCGCACCCCGGTCCAGCGCAGCTTCCCGGCCCAATCCGCCGCGCTCGGTGAACTTGGGTTGGCCCCGGCCAAGCTCCAGGTCAGGCTGGACGACCTGACGCTTGCCTTCGGCGGTCTGGACCCGCTGGGACAGCGCCGCTATGTGGCGGCGGATGGACTGGTGCACCTGATCGACGACGCTCTCTATGCCCGGCTGATCGCCCCGCCCATCGACTATTGCTCGCGCCAACTCCTGCCCCGCGCCGCCCCGCCGGTCTACGCCACACTCAACGGGGTCCCCCTGGCCGGCGCCTCCCTGAAGACACTGGCCGGGCTGACGGCCGAGCGTCTGGAGCCCATGACCGGTGA
>NZ_CAIKKU010000423.1 GCF_903828115.1 uncultured Thiodictyon sp.
CCACGCCGGGGGCGAGTTGTCCCCGGCTTGCCCCCACGCTCGCTTGCGACATTCACGCTTTGTCCACACGGAGTCCGCCAGCATGGAGCTTTCCCCTCAGGCCGCCAGGGCCGGGGCTGGTGGAGCACCGAAGCGGTCGACGATCCTGGCCCCGCCACCCTCCCCGGAGTGGTACACCAAGTCGGGCGTGCGGTAGCCCAACGACTGGTGGGGTCGCTCACTGTTGTAGAAGGCGAAGTACGCGCGCAGGCCCAACAGCAGCTCCGGCAGACTGGCATAGCCCTTGATGTAGATGTCCTCGTACTTGAGGCTGCGCCACAGGCGCTCAACGAAGATGTTGTCCAGCGCCCGGCCACGCCCGTCCATGCTGATGGCGATACCAGCGTCCTTGGCGGCCGACCGCCAGCGCCTCGTCACGCGCGATCCACGCGCGCCGGGTGCTCACAGGCTCAGCCCGGACTTTTTTTTCAACCAGTCCAGTTCCATCTTCAGCCGCCCGATCTCGCTGTAGAGACGCTCGGGTTCCGCCTGCTCGTCCACTTTCTGGCGTCCACGCTTGGTTTCAAACAGCGTCCCGGCCTGCTCCAGGATCTCCTTCTTCCACTGCCCCACCTGGGCGGGATGGACCCCATGATCCTGACCGATCTCGTTCGTCGTCTTGACCCCGCGGATCGCCTCCAGAGCGACTTTGGCCTTGAAGGATGCCGTGTACGTCTTGCGCTTCGCTTCGCCCATTCTGACATGCCCCTTTTGGTTCGACGCGAGCTTAAATTGCTGTCCGGTTTTCAAGGTCCACTATATACTCGGTCGGGACAGCAACAACGAGGAGGAACATAGATGACAGATCTCAGCCGACGTAAATTTCTCAGGGCCGGCGGTGCCGCCGCCGCGGCCGGGGCCGCCCTGATCGGGAGCGGCTTAGGCGCCGCCGCCGAGGCGCCGCGGGCGCCGGGGGCCACGACCCTTCCATACCCGCGCACGGCGATCACCAAGGCGGGGACCATGAAGCCGGACGTCCCGCAGCCCTTTACCTATCCGGACGCGCAGTCCTTCTGCCAGATCATCAAGACCGGCCGTGCAGTGCCGGGCGGGATGGGGCCGGACCGCGACATCGTCGCCTTCAGCACCCAGTGTACCCACAACGGCTGTCCCCTGAGCTATGACAAGGTGGCGCGCACCTTCAAGTGCGGTTGCCACTTCAGCATCTTCGATCCGGAGATGCATGGTCAGATGGTCGACGGTCAGGCGACCGAGAACCTCCCGCGCATCCTCCTGGAACACGATGCCCAGGACGACACCCTCTACGCCGTCGCGGTCGAGGGTCTGATCTACGGCCGCCAAAGCAACCTGTTGTAACCGGGAGACCGCCATGACCCAATTTCGCGACCGTATCCCGCTGCCGCCCCCGGACGCGCAGCGCACCAATATGACCTGCCATTTCTGCATCGTCGGCTGCGGCTACCACGTCTATAAGTGGCCGGAGAATGTCGAGGGCGGACGGGCCCCGGACGAGAACGCGCTCAAGATCGATTTCCGCACCCAGGTCCCGCCGCTCGGCATCATCATGACGCCGCCCATGCACAATGTGGTCACCGACCGGGACGGCAGCCGCCACCACATCATGATCCTGCCGGACAAGCAGTGCGTGGTGAACCAGGGCCTGTCATCGACCCGCGGCGGCCAGATGGCGAGCATCATGTACAGCGGCGAGGGGACCTCCCGCCAGCGCCTGTCCTACCCCAAGCTCTTTACCGGCGACGACTGGGTGGAGACCAATTGGGATCATGCCCTCAAGGTCTATGCTGGGGTCACCAAGCGCATCCTGGATGCCGGCGGCCCGGATCAGCTCGCCTTCAACGCCTTCGACCACGGCGGTGCCGGCGGCGGCTTCGAGAACACCTGGGGCAGCGGCAAGCTGATGTTCAGCGCCATCGGCACCCAGTTGGTCCGCATCCATAATCGCCCGGCCTATAATTCGGAGTGTCACGCCACGCGCGACATGGGCGTCGGCGAACTGAACAACAGCTATGAGGATTCCGAGGTCGCCGACACCCTGTTTTATGTCGGTGCTAACGGCTACGAGACCCAGACCAACTACTTCCTCGCCCATGCCATGCCCAACATGACCGGGCTCAGTATCAAGAAGAAACAGGAATGGTTCCCGGGCGAGACCGCGGAGAAGGCCAAGGTCATCTTTATCGACCCGCGCCGCAGTCTGACACTGTCCGTGGCCAACCACATCGCCGGCCCCGAGAACGTCCTGCATCTGGCCATCCTGCCCGGGACCGATACCGCGCTCTTCAACGGACTCCTGACCTATGTGGTCGAGAAGGGTTGGCACGACAAGGAATTCATCGCGGCCCATACCAGCGGCTTCGATGCGGCCCTGGCCGCCAACCGTTTGAGCTTGAAGGATTGCAGCAAGATCACCGGGGTGCCGGTCGCCGACCTTCAGAAGGCCGCCGACTGGGCCTATGCCCCCAAGGCCGACGGCAAGCGCAAGCGCACCATGCACGGCTATGAAAAGGGCATCATCTGGGGCAACGACAACTACCGCATCCAGTCGGCCCTGGTGGACCTGGTGCTTGCCACCCACAATGTGGGACGACGCGGCACCGGTGTGGTGCGCATGGGCGGCCATCAGGAGGGCTATGCCCGCCCGCCCTATCCCGGCGGGCGCCCGGCCAAGTATGTCGATGAGGAGATCATCAAGGGCAACGGCAAGATGCTCACCGTGTGGGCCTGCAACGCCTTCCAGTCCACGCTGAATGCGGAGCAATACCGCGAGGCGGTCTACCGCCGAGCGGCCATTGTGCGCGATGTCATCAGCAAGGCCCGCGGGGCGAGTGCCGTGGAACTGGTCGACCTGATCCACGACGCGGTGGAGCACCGCGGCGGTCTCTTCGTCGTCAACATCGACCTCTACCACACCAAGTTCTCCGATGCGGCACACCTGTTGCTGCCGGCCGCCCACCCCGGCGAGATGAACCTTACCGCCATGAACGGCGAGCGGCGCATGCGGCTGTCGGAGCGCTTCATGGACCCCCCGGGTGAGGCCAAACCCGATTGTCTGATCGCCGCCGATATCGCCAATACCCTGAAGGCGCTCTACGAGAAAGACGGCAATGTCGAGATGGCCAAACGCTTCCGCGGTTTCGATTGGAAGACCGAGGAGGACGCCTTCAACGACGGCTTCCGCAAGCCCGCCGGGATCGACAGTCAGGGCGGCCCGACCGGCGATCTGGCCACCTATGCGGGGCTGCGGGCCATGGGTACCAACGGCGTCCAGTTACCGATCAAAGAGGTCAAGGACGGCAAGCTCGTCGGTACCGAAATGCTCTACACGGATTACAAGTTCGACACCAAGGACGGCAAGGCCCAGTTCCTGCCATCGCCCTGGAACGGCCTGCCGGGAACCGTCGAGACCCAGAAGAAGAAGTACCGCTTCTGGGTCAACAACGGCCGTACCAACCACATCTGGCAGACGGCCTATCACGACCGCTTCCTGCCCTTCCGGCGTGACCGCTTCCCCATGTCACCGCTGGAGATCAATCCCCAGGATGCAAAGGAGTTGGGGATCGAATCGGGCGACATCGTGGAACTGCACAATGACTTCGGCTCCGCCTTCGCCATGGCATACCTTGAGCCCGACATCGCCCGCAATCAGACCTTCATGATGTTCGGCTACGACAATGGCGTGGTGGGCGACGTGGTCACCGACTGGACCGACCGCAACCTGATCCCCTACTACAAGGGCACCTGGGCGGATATCCGCAAGGTGGGGACCATGAAGGACTACAAACGGACGGTTTCGTTCAAGCGACGGCGGTTCCTGTCGACCTGAGCAATCCCGCACTTCCGCCAAGCCGGACGGGGCCGCTGCCTCGTCCGCAACGTCCACTTACCGAGGCAAGTCAATGAACAGACGAGCGCCATGACGACCCAACCATTGACGGACCCATTCGGCCGCCGGATCGCCTATCTGCGCCTCTCCGTCACCGACCGCTGCGACCTGCGCTGCGGTTATTGCCTGCCCAAAGGCTTCAAGGGCTTCGAGGAACCTGAGCACTGGCTCACGTTCGACGAGATCACCCGCGTGGTGGGCGCCTTCACCCGTCTCGGTGTCCACCATGTACGCCTGACCGGCGGTGAGCCGCTGATGCGGCGCGAGCTGCCGCGGCTGGCCGCGCGCCTGGCTGCCCTGCCTGGGCTCGACGATCTGTCCCTGTCCAGCAACTGCACACAGATGGACACCTTGGCTGAACCCCTCTATCAGGCCGGCGTGCGGCGCCTGAATGCCAGCCTCGACAGTCTGCGGCCCGAGGTCTTCGCCCAGGTGACCGGAGGGCGGCTCGACCAGGTGCTGCGCGGCCTCAGGGCGGCCCGCCGGGCGGGATTCGAGCCGATCCGGATCAACACCGTCGTCATGGCCGGGGTGAATGATGGGGAGATCGAGCAAATCCTGGAGTTCTGCGCGCAGCATGGCTTCACCTTGCGGCTCATCGAGACCATGCCAAGGGGCCGGACCGGCCAGGCCGCCCAGCACCAGTACGTCGATCTGCGTCGGATCAAGGAGCGCCTGGAGCGCCGCTACACCCTGATTCCCGATCTGCTGCCTGGCGGCGGCCCGGCGCGCTATTACCGCGTTGGGGCCGGTGAGACCCGCATCGGTTTCATTACCCCGCTGTCCCAACATTTCTGCGCGACCTGCAACCGGGTCCGACTCACCGTGGATGGCACCCTGTACCTGTGTCTCGGTCAGGAGCACAGCGATCCCTTGTGCTCGTTGTTGCGTGCCGGTGTCAGCGACGAGGAGCTGGTCGCGCACCTGCGCCATGCGATCACTCGGAAACCGGAGCGCCACGAGTTCAATGAGCGGCCCGCGCAGGTTGTTCGGTTCATGGCTCAGACCGGGGGGTGAGCCC
>NZ_CAIKKU010000424.1 GCF_903828115.1 uncultured Thiodictyon sp.
CGAAGAAGCGATGCGATTGGGCGTGCGAGACAATCCGGGGCGCTACGATAGCCTCGATTACGACAACGACAACGACAACGGCCGCACGCGCGAGCGACTGTAGGTCTGCGGGCATCCGCCCGCCGCGCCTCACTGAAAAAAGCCGAGCGACTCCCAGGGGTGCCCGCTCCAGCGCACCTGGGGCGCGGTCGGCGCCAGCGCGGTGAGGGGGACCTCGGCGGCGGTGAGCATTGCGGGGTCCGGCACCCCCTGCGTCTGCGCGCACGCACAGACCCCGACCACCGCCACCAGGTCGTCACCCGCGAACACCAGTGGCACATAGGGCCGCAGCCAGGGCGGGACCCCGGCCTCTTGAAAGATCTTCTTGAGCGAACGCTGATGGGCGCCCCCGGGCGGGCGGCAGCTGAGTTCCGACACCCCGAAGCGCACCCGCACCGGACCCATCAGGGCCATCGCAGCGGCGTCGGCGACCCGCTCCAGGGTGCCCAGGCCATGGGGGAGTTGCAGCACCGGTTGGTCCCACGGCAGCCCCGGCCCTGTCGGCGCCGGCGGCAGGGGGCGCAGCGCGAAGAGGTCCTGGCGGTAGCGCCGGACCTCACAACCCCGCCAGGCGACCAAGGGGTCGGCATCGGGGCGCGCCGGCAGGACCTCGTCCAGGATGCGCCCGAGGTGCGCGGTGTCCGGCCCGAGAAAGCCCCGCCGCCGCAGCCACAGGCGCAGCACGGCCTTGCGCAGGGTCCGCTCCAGCCGCGCCAGGCCCGGGATCGACAGGGTCCCCGGACGCTCACCGCCGAGTCCCGCCAGTTCACGCCCGGCCGCGAGATCCACCAGGGCCGCCGCGTCCGCGCAGTGCGCGCCGCTGCGCGCCAGGGTAACGGAGACCGCTGGCCAGCGTTCGCGCAGCAGCGGCAGGACCAACTGGCGCAGGTAGTTGCGATCCATGGCGGGCTCCCGGTTGGAGGGGTCCTCCAGCCAGGTCAGGCCCAGGGTGCGGGCATAGTGCTCCAGGGCCGCGCGCGGGTGCCCGAGCAGGGGGCGCACCAGTCGGCCCAGTCCCAGGTCCGCTACCGGCGGCATCGCGGCCAGGCCGTGCACACCGCTACCGCGGATCAGGGCCAGCAACAGGGTCTCGGCCTGATCGTCCAGGTGGTGGGCAGTGAGCAGCAGATCGCCCGGGGCGAGCAGGGCGAAGAACTCCCCGTAGCGCGCCGTCCGCGCCACCGCCTCCAGGCTCTCCCCGCGCCCCGGCTTCACCTCGGCACGGCACTCGCGCAAGGGGATGGCGAGGTCCTCACAGGTCACCCGGCAGTGCTCGGCCCAGCGTCCGGAATCCGGGTGCAACGCGTGGTCGACATGCACCGCCCAGAGCGGCCCGGGCAGGCGCTCACGCACCGCCGCGGCGGCGCGCAGCAGGACGGTGGAGTCGAGCCCGCCGCTGTAGGCGATCCAGACCCGGCCCGCCGCCTCGAAGGGGGCCAGCGTCGCAACGAGGGATTGCGGATCGAAGCCGGACATTACTCTTTGAACTTGCCGTAGCCCATCAGGCGCGCGTAGCGCTCGGCGATGAGCGTATCCAGATCGATCTCCTGGAGCATGTCCAACTGCCCCGACAGGGCGCGCTTGAGCGACAGGGCCACCGCGTCCGGGTCGCGATGGGCACCGCCCAAGGGCTCCGGGATAACCAGGTCCACCAGGCCATGCTCCTTGAGCCGGGTGGAGGTGATGGCCATGGCGTCCGCCGCCAGTTGGGCCTTGTCCGCGCTCTTCCACAGGATGGACGCGCAGCCCTCCGGGGAGATCACCGAGTAAGTGCTGTATTGCAGCATCAGGAGGCGGTCGCCCACGCCGACGGCCAGGGCCCCGCCGGAGCCGCCCTCCCCCACCACCGTGCACAGGATGGGGGTGCGCAGCCGCGACATGACCTGGAGGTTGCGGGCAATCGCCTCGCTCTGGCCCCGCTCCTCCGCACCCACGCCCGGATAGGCCCCCGGGGTGTCGATGAAGGTCAGGATCGGCAGTCGGAAACGCTCCGCCATCTGCATCAGGCGCAGGGCCTTGCGATAACCCTCGGGACGCGGCATCCCGAAGTTGCGCACGATCTTCTCCTTGGTGTCGCGCCCCTTCTGGTGCCCGATCACCATCAGCGGGCGCCCATCCATGCGCGCCAGGCCGCCGACGATGGCCGGATCGTCCGCAAAGGCGCGGTCCCCGTGCAGTTCGTGGAACTCGTCGAACAGGAGCCGGGTATAGTCCAGCAGGTAGGGCCGCTGGGGGTGGCGCGAGAGCTGGGATATCTGCCAGGGCGAGAGTCCCGCGAACACCGACTCGGTCAGGGTCCGACTCTTCTTCTCCAGGCGCTCGATCTCCTCGGCGATATTGATCTCATTGTCGTGCCCGACCAGGCGCAACTCTTCGATCTTCGCCTCGAGCTCGGCGATCGGTTGTTCAAAATCGAGAAAGTTCAGATCCATAGCCGCAATCACATCATCGAAATCAGGGACATACCGGTGAGATTCGGACCGCCGGGGGGCGCCGTGTGCAGGACCCCGCAGACTTGCCGCGGCGCCCCGGTGGGGCACAATAGCCGAACCCATCCCCAGGATACAGACCCATGTGCAAACAACTGAAGGTTCCCGCGCCCGGGCGCGCCCCGGCCATCGCCCTGATCGGCGTCCTCGCCGCCCTCCTGCTGCCGGCTGGCCCGGCCCAGGCCTTCAAATGTGTGCCCCTCTACGGCAACTGGTGCGGCCCCGGGCACCCGTCCGCGGCGGCCCTGCCACCGGTCGACGCCTTCGATGCCGCCTGTATGCGTCACGACCTCTGCATCGCCGGCGCCTGGTCCGAGACCCCGTGCGACCACGCCTTCGTCGATGAACTGCACCTCATCGCCGCCCAGACCGGCTACCTGCCGCGACCGCTCCAGTGGGCCGAGTATCTGATCCGGGTCAAGGCGGGCGGCGGCTGGGGCGGGATGCCGATGCCCATGCCGGGGGACGCGATGGGGGTCATGTCGAGTGTGATGACGCCTTGTTGGTAGGACGAGGCGTTTGGGGTCCGTGGATCTTCGACCCCGAGTTGCTCCGCACCTGGGTGCCAGCGGCGATCGGCCGTTGACGTCCGGCGCAGGCAGTCTTGGGCGGGCTGGCCGATGAGTCGTCTGCGGCATGACGCCAGCCACGCGTCGCTCAGGAAGATAAAAATTGCCACCTCCGCGCGGCTTTTTGGCGTCGGTCTCGACTTTGTAAGAAAAAATAGCCATTTTTTCTTACAAGCTATAACCTATCTGCATGTCTCAACCGACTGAAAAAACAATTCTTAGCAGGCTCTACGGCAAAGGCAGGGGTTGGGCCTTCTCGCAGACGGACCTGGCGGATCTGGGGAGCCGTTCGGCACTCGATGTGGCCCTGCATCGTCTATGGACGCAGGGCGCCATTCGCCGCGTCTTGAGGGGGATCTACGACTACCCGCGGTACAGCCTCCTCTTGGGCGAGCCCTTGAGTCCGGACATCGACCGGGTCGCGCAGGCGCTCGCCCGCAAACTCGGTTGGCGCATCCTGCCGAACGGCCCTTCCGCGCTGAACCTAATGGGGCTTTCCACCCAGGTGCCGGCCCAGTATCTCTACCTGTCCGACGGGCCGGATCGATCCTATCGGGTCGGCGCCACGGAGCTCGTCTTTAAGCGGACAGCCCTAAAAGAGGCCGGGTTCAACCTGCCTGAGAGCCGCACCATCGTCCAAGGGCTGAAATCGATAGGGCAAGATGCAATCAGCGCCGAGGTCATAGCAAAAATCCGCGATTGGCTGCCTCCCGCCCTGCGTCCCAAGGTTCTTGCCGATACCCGAACGGCAACCGGATGGGTATACGAGGCCATTCGTCACATTTGCCGGGAGGGCGATCAACCCGCGGACGCCTTGGCGCGCACAACCGATAGAACCAAACGAATCCGAGGCCACGAGAACGATGGACCAGATTGCCAACCTGAAGGCCAACCAACGCCAGGAACTATTCCAAGAGACCGCAGCGCGTAAGGGTATCCAACCCGCCCTCGTGGAGAAAGACTTTTGGGTTTGCTACGAGCTTGCCCCGAGATCACGCTGAGCATCGATGACCGCTACGACCAAGTGGTGCAGATCGGATACCCGGCTGCCTTTTCCCAGAGCTACCTGCGCCCCAACGTACAACTGGAGATCGGCCCTCTGGCGTCCTGGGTTCCTCACGGCAAATACAAGATCCGACCCTATGCGGCTGAGGCTTTCCCTAAGCTCTTCGCTGACCCCGATTGTCCGGTTGTCGCAATCGCGGCCGAACGTACCTTTTGGGAAAAAGCGACCATCCTGCATCAGCAAGCCCACAACCCGGGACCTATTCCCTCCCGTTACTCGCGCCACTATTACGACCTTTCCCGTCTTGCCGAGAGTGCCGTCCGTACCGCTGCCCTGAAAGACTTGCCACTCTTGGCGGATGTCGTGGCCTTCAAGCAGCGCTTCTATCCCTGCAACTGGGCGCGTTACGACGAGGCCCGACCAGGCACATTCAGGTTGATCCCGCCATCAGAGGGAATCGAGTCACTTGAGGCTGATTACAAACAGATGCGAGTGATGATCTTCGGCGAGTGTCCGGAGTTTTCGCGTATTATCGCGGCGCTGCATTCGCTGGAGGACGAAATAAATGCGCTTGAATCTTAGGGCGGTATGGTCCTCTGCGATAGCATCCTGACAACATAAGCCAAGGCAAGAAGCGTATACCGGAATGACAGAAGCGAACAGTGAATACAAGGATACCGCGCAGATCATGGCGTTGGACGAGGACCAACGCATGAAGTACCTGCTCGAACAGTGGTCGATGACGGACAAAGTCATCGTTGGCACGCTCCAGCAGCGCGGCGAATTATGGTGGCTTACGCAAGTGACGGACATTGAAGGGAGGCGGCTTGAATATCCGATATCCGATTTTCCCGAGCGAGCCACACAGTTGCGGGCCGGACGGGGCATTCGCCCCGTCCGAAACGTTTTCTCCGCGCCGCGAGCCAATGGAGCGGTTCGGCGATGGCATAAACGTTCGGGACGGGGCG
>NZ_CAIKKU010000425.1 GCF_903828115.1 uncultured Thiodictyon sp.
AAGACGCCAAGAAGAAACAACGGGATCTCGCAGCATCCGGATCGCCTGATGGGTGAGCCGGATCACTTGGACTTGCTCCCACGCCGGAGCGTGGGAGCGAGACGATAAGCACCCCGTCATTCCGGCAGGATGCCGGAATCCAGTGCCATGGACGGTACGCTTGGGTGAAGCGCAATGCTCAATATCTCGTCTTCTCGTTCCCACGCTCCGCGTGGGAATGCAGTCTTGGCCGCTCCAGCGGCCCGAATGCCTGCGCGACGCTGGAGCGTCTGGACTTGCTCCCACGCCGGAGCGTGGGAGCCAGATGGCGGGTGATGAGGATCTCGGTGCCTTGCTCAACCCGCTCCAGGTAGCGGGAGAGATGCTGGTTGGCATCGCGAATGGAGACGATCTCTTGAGCGCGAATAGGACGGCGCCGAGCCAGCCGCTCATCGGGTATTCTCCCGGATTGACCTAATTTTCGATCTGAGATTCTATACTTTTTCGATTTGGGATTCTATACTTAAAAGATATCAAAGTTGACGGCAGTCGCACGACAGGATTTCTACCGTGATCGAGTCAGAGGACGTCCCCAGCGGGGCGCAGCGCAAACCAGCGCCCTTGCTCAGGCGTCGACTCTGGCTGCTGTGGCTCACGGCCGGGCTGGCCAGCCTCATCATCCTGGGAACCAGCGCCTATGTCATCCACGCCACCGTCCGCGCGGAGCGCGGCCAAGCTGCCATTGAGGCCCGCCTCGCCGCCGATGCCTTCACACAGCACAGCATTGAATTGACGCAACATGTCGATGCGCTCCTGAGCGGGACCCGGTGGGTCTACCGCCAGACGGGCTCGCTCACTGCGACCGAACGCTATATGGACACACTGAAATTCGACCGGTCCGTCGTGTACAACCTCTATCTCATCGACCCGCAGGGGACTGTCCTGATCAGCCACGATCCGGCAATACTCAACCTCAGCGTGGCTGACCGTGACTACTTCCACTTCCATCGGGAGACCCCCGATGACCAGATTTTCATCTCGGCCGTGCGTCCGGGCCGCGTGACGGGCGAACTTCGCTTCAGCATGACCCGACGCATCGACAATCCAGACGGATCATTCGGCGGCGTGGTGCTCGCCGCCTTGGACCCCGAATCCTTCGCAGACTACTTCAGTGGCTTGCACATGGGCGGGGAGAACCTGGTGTCCCTGGTCGGCACCGCGGACCGACTGCCGCGCGCGCGCGTGCCGAAACCGGACCCCGCCAAGTGGGCGGTACCCATCACGAGCCCCCTGTGGAGCGCCCTCGCTCAGGCCCCGACCGGAACCTTTGAGAACACGAGCCCGATCGATGGCATCTTCCGCTTCTTCAGCTACCACAAGGTGGACAATCTGCCGCTGGTCATGCTGGTCGGCTTCTCACGAAAAGACTTGGACCATCGGGTATCAGCGCGGATCGTCTGGCTGTGGCCGGTCGCAACCTCCGTCGCACTGATATTCATGGCCTTGGTCCTGGTGACCGTGGTGCTCCGGGGTCGGGAGCGGCTCGCCACTGCCAACCGGGCACTGCGCCAACTGGCCCTGTTCGATCCGCTGACCGGGTTGGCGAGCCGTACCCTCTTCGCGGACCGACTGGATCACTGCCTGTTGTTGGCCAAGCGCAGTCGCTCGGCAACTGCCCTCTGGTGCATGGACCTGGACGATTTCAAGTCGATCAACGATAGCGCCGGGCACGCGGCGGGTGACGAGGTCTTGAAGACGGTCTCACGGCGGATGCTCGACACGGTGCGCAGCACCGATACGGTTTGCCGCTGGGGTGGGGACGAGTTCCTGATCCTGATGCCATACTGCGACGGCGGACAGGATCTGACCGAGGTGGCCGAGCGCCTGATCGCGCGCGTCAGCGCGCCCATGGAGATCAAGGGAGGCGAGCGGCGAGTCTCGGCGAGCATCGGCGTCGCACGTTTCCCCGAGGACGGACAGACACCCGAAACTCTGCAGGCGGCGGCCGATGCGGCCATGTACCGGGCCAAGCAGGAAGGCAAGGGGCGCGTCGTATCGGCCGCCGATCTTCATTAATCAGGTGACCGTTCTGTTCTCCATTCAGTAAGTCCATTTACGCCACCACCATGAATAACGGAAGCTGCCGCGCTCGGGCTTGAAAAGCCTGTATCTCAAACCAGCTGAAGGTCGAAACCCGCCTTGAACGGATTCTCCAGGCGCATCGCGCCGATGACGCGACCGTCCTGCATATCCTCAGTCAACAGGCGGGTCACGCCCGCGGCCCTGGCGGCTTGCACCAGCATGGCATCCCAGAATGCGAAGTCGTGGTCGATGCTGTAAATCAGGATATTGGTGTCAACGCTGAAGCGCTGCCCGGTCATTCGCCGCGCTCGTGCAGGGCCTCACGATCGAGGCGCACGCCGCCAAGCGCGTAGCCAGTCTCCATGCGTGCACGCAACCGCTCGCGGGCCGCACGTTGGGCCTCGGAGAGGCCGCCTTGGGGGTCCACCCGCAGCAGACGGGCGATGGGCTGGCCGCGACGGGTGATGAGGATCTCGGTGCCTTGCTCAACCCGCTCCAGGTAGCGGGAGAGATGCTGGTTGGCATCGCGAATGGAGACGATCTCTTGCATGGCCGATGGCCCTCGTCCTGCGTGCTACAAATGCCAGTCTAGGCCGATTCCGCACCATCGGCAAGCCGTGGCATGGGTTCCAGCCGCCTTCCTCGCCGCGAGGTCGTTGGTCCGCACAGCGGACTCGACGGGCGCGGAGCCAAACCGTAGGGTCCGCTGTGCGGACCGCGCGTCGGCAATCGAAATGACTGTATGCCTTTAGCGCCGTTGTCGTTGTCGTTGTCGTTGTCGTAATCGAGGTTATCGTGGCGCTCCGGATTCGCTCGCACCCCAAATTGCATCGCTTCTCCGATTACGACAACGACAACG
>NZ_CAIKKU010000426.1 GCF_903828115.1 uncultured Thiodictyon sp.
GGATCAGGCTGGGGGATGGGGCGGGCATCGCGGCCTCAGGGGCTGGGTCGCGACAGAAATCTGTTTCTATAGTTGACATTGGAGTCCAGGCAAAGGCGACGCGGTCGGCGAGTGCGCCTTAACCTAATGGTAGTGACGCTCCGCGTGGGAATGCAGCCTTTGTCGCTCCAGTGGCCCTTATTCCCACGCGACGCTGAAGCGTGGGAGTCAGATGTAAATGCGAAGTCGAGCCAAGAGGCAAGCTAAAGGGTACTGACCCCTATACTCCTGACCCCTATACTCTTTCCGGATTGTCATGGCTATATCCGAAATGCAACCCCGTAAGCTGAGTCGATGATGATCGTAGGTCGAAGTGACAAAATGAACCTCAACTGTATCTGCGTCGGATTAGAGTTCGTGCCTCAATCTAACCTACGCGCTATTTGACCTGCTGTTTGGGCTTAAGTGTGGGTAGGTCGCCCCGCAGATCGTCCAAGCGTAGGTCGGGTTAGCGCAGCGTAACCCGACTTACTGCGCCTAGATGTTGGGTTACGGCGCGCTATGATTACCTATTTTGCTTGATAGGTTGCCTGAAGCGCGCCTAACCCAACTTACTCTACTTGCAGCGAGGACCTGGATTCCGCTGCGCTCCATCCAGGCTACGGCTCCCACACGAACCGAATACTTTCACAATCTCAAAGCTGTGTCACCAAGCGCGTAGCGCGAGCCTTTCTTCCCTTGGCGTCTTGGCGCCTTGGCGTGAGACCTCTTCCTACTGACAGGACTCACACTCCGGATCGAGTATAGAGCACACCTGCGGCGCCGCCCCGTTTCCCTTCCCCTTGTCCAAGAGGTTATAACTCCCCCCCACCGCACTCAGCCGATTGGCCGCGGTGGCGTCCGCCATGGTGGACTTCTCCACATGGGTCGCGCCCATGGAGCGCAGGTAATAGGTGGTCTTGAGCCCCCGCACCCAGGCGAGTTTGTAGAGGTTGTCGAGCTTCTTCCCATTCGGCTCGCTCATGTAGAGGTTGAGGCTCTGCGCCTGGTCGAGCCATTTTTGGCGGCGGCTGCCGGCCTCGATCAGCCAGCGGGGGTCGACCTCGAAGGCGGTGGCGTAGAGTGCCTTCAACTCCTCCGGGACGCGGTCGATGGGCTGCACCGAGCCGTCGAAATATTTGAGATCATTGACCATGACGGCGTCCCACAGGCCCAGTTCCTTCAGATCCGCGACCAGGTAGGGGTTGACGACGGTGAACTCGCCGGAGAGATTGGACTTGACGAAAAGGTTCTGATAGGTGGGCTCGATGGATTGGCTCACCCCCACGATGTTACTGATGGTGGCGGTGGGGGCGATGGCCATGGTGTTGGAGTTGCGCATGCCGACGCTCTGGACGCGGGTGCGCAGGGTCGCCCAATCGAGCGTGCTGCCGGTGTCCATCTGGAGATAACCGCCGCGGCCCTCGGCCAGGAGCGCGATGCTGTCGATAGGGAGTATACCGCGGCTCCACAGGCTGCCCGGGAAGCTCGGATAGCGCCCGCGCTCCTCGGCCAGGTCGGAACTCGCCTGGATGGCGTAGTAGCTCAGGTACTCCATGCTGGTGTCGGCGAATTGGACGGCCTCCTGGCTGCCGTAGGCAATCCGCAGCTTATAGAGTGCGTCCTGGAAGCCCATGATGCCGAGCCCGACCGGGCGGTGGCGCAGGTTGGACTTGCGCGCCTGGGGGACGTTGTAGAAGTTGTAGTCGATGACGTTGTCGAGCATCCGCATGGCGGTGCGCACCGTGCGCTGCAGGCGCTTGGTATCGAGTCCCTTATCGGTGACATGGGCAGCCAGGTTCACCGAGCCGAGGTTGCAGACGGCGATCTCCTGGTTATTGGTGTGCAGGCATATTTCTGTACACAGGTTGCTGGAATGGACAGTGCCGACATGCTGGTTGCTGTAGCGCAGATTGCAGGGGTCCTTGAAGGCGATCCAGGGGTGCCCGGTCTCGAACAGCATGGCGAGCATCTTGCGCCACAGGTCGACGGCCTTGAGCCGCTTGCTGACCTTCATCTCGCCGCGCTCGGCGCGCGCCTCATAGGCGAGATAAGCGGCCTCGAACGGCTGCCCCATGAGGTCGTGCAGGTCGGGGGTCTCGTCCGGCGAGAAGAGGGTCCAGTGCGCCTCCTCGGCCACCCGCTTCATGAAGAGGTCCGGCACCCAGTTGGCGGTATTCATGTCATGGGTGCGGCGGCGGTCGTCACCGGTGTTCTTGCGCAGGTCCAGGAATTCCTCGATGTCGATATGCCAGGTCTCAAGGTAGGCGCAGACCGCCCCCTTTCTTTTTCCTCCGTTATGCACCAGCGCCGCGGCGGTCATATAGGTCTCATCGCCCTCGACCTTGAGGTCGTGGACCACCGGCACTGGTGCGATGGCCGTGACTGACTTGACGCGGGTGTAGAGGGTGTTGCCCAGACGAAACCAGTTGTGTTTGGTCAGGGCCGGGGTGCCCACCAGTGCGGCGATTTGGGGTACGGCGGGGATGCGTAGATCAAAGGCGCGCGTGGTGCCAGTGAATGAGACCACAGAACCGTCGCTGCGGGTGCCCTGATGGGCGCTGTCGCGCTCCCGGTATTGGCCGGCGCAGGGGATGCCAAGCCGCAGGAGTTGGTAACGAAGACCTTCGGTCAGGGGGGCGGAAGTGCTGGTGAAATAGACCTCCTTGCCGCGACTGACCCCGCCGTCGGTTTCCAATAGCCCCTGAATCAGGGCGAGGGTCTGGTCCGCAGGCAGGTGACTGAGGCGGCGGGCGATGCGCTTGTTGCCTTGACCGTCGTAAAGGTCTTCATAGGCGAAGGGCAGGTGGGCCTCACCCAGGCCGACGTATTGGCCGGTGGTGGCGCAGCGGGCAAGGCCCCGGCCGACCGACCACTTGATCTGGAGATAGGTCTCGCCGCGGCCGTTTTCCCAGAAGTGGATACCGCGCTCGCTGAGGTAATCGCGGACGAATTGAAGATGGCTGCCGTCCGCGTTGGGGTTACCGGAGACGCCGAACTCGTAGCCGCGGGTGAGATGACCGTCGCCGAGCAGGATGCCGTAGAGTCGGGCGTCGGCCGGGGTGAGCCCGGCGACTGGAAGGACCTCCGTGGGGACCACCTGGGCGACATAGTCGCCGCGGTTGAGCCGACCGGCCTCGACCCAGCGCGGCCGAAACCGGCCGTTTTCGATCTGGTTCAAGGTGCGCTCGATGGTCTGTTCCATGGGCACACCCTGGATGGCCCAGAAGGGGTGGCCGTCCGTGACCTTGAGGTCATTGATCGAGTGCTTGACCGCCACCTGGACCATGGGGGCAGTCTGCTGGTCGTAGACGAAGTGTTCGGTGACCTCCCGGTAGCGCCCGCGTTGGCCCAGGACCAGATCGCCGACCTTGACGTCGGCGATGGCCTTGGGTCCGTCGCCGGTGAAGACAGTGGTCTGCGGGGCGAAGCACTGATTGACCGCCACCGCGGTGTCATTCGCCACCTTCAGGAACGGCACCACCCCTTGACTCTTCCCATTGGTCCCCTTGATATGCGCCCCCATCCCGCGCACCCGCGTCCAGTCATTGCCGAGCCCGCCGGCGAACTTGGACAGCAGGGCATTGTCCTTGATGGCGCTGTAGATACCGTCCAGGTCGTCCGGGACCGAGGTGAGGAAGCAGGAACTCAACTGGGGCCGCAGGGTGCCGGCGTTGAAGAGGGTGGGGGTGGAGGACATGAAGTCGAAGCTGGAGAGCAGTTCATAGAACGCGATCGCCCGCTCTTCGCGGTCGATCTCGTTGATGGCGAGGCCCATGGCGACACGCATGAAGAAGGCCTGGGGCAGCTCGAAGCGGATGCCCTCGGCGGTGTGGATGAAGTAGCGGTCGTAGAGGGTCTGGAGCCCGAGATAGGTGAAGTCGAGATCACGCTCGGGCTTGAGTGCGGCGCCCAGGCGCTGGAGGTCGAAGCGGGCGAGTTGGCGGTCGAGCAGTTCGAGATCACCGGCGCGACGCACATAGGCGCCGAAGTAGTCGCCGTAGCGCTCGGTGAGGTCCGCCTGGGTCTCGACACCTTGCGCCAAGTCCAGATAGCCCAGGGCCTCGCGCCGCATCAGGTCCAGCAGGAGCCGGGCGGCGACCTGACTGTAGGCGGGGTCGCGCTCGATCATGGCGCGGGCGGACATCACCAGCGCCTGGCCCACGTCGGCCTCGCGCACGCCGTCGAAGAGGTTGCGGGTGGTGTCGGAGAGGATGGCGGCGGCGTCCACTGCAGGGAGTCCCTGGGCCGCCTCGGCCACCAGGCGGGCGAGGCGCTCCAGGTCGAGCGGGCGGGCGCTGCCGTCGGCCAGGGTGACGGTGAGTGTGACCGGTGCCGGCTGCACGCTGTCGGCGGCGGCCTTGTGGGCGCGCTCGCGGGCGCGCTCGTCGCGGTAGAGCACATAGTCGCGGGCGACCTTGTGCTCCCCGGCGCGCATCAGGGCGAGTTCCACCTGGTCCTGGATGTCCTCGATGTGGACGGTGCCGCCGCCGGGCAGGCGGCGGGTGAGGGCGGCGACCACCTGCCCGGTCAGTTCGCGCACGCGGTCGTGGACGCGGCTGGAGGCGGCGGCGTTGCCGCCCTCCACGGCGAGGAAGGCCTTGGTGAGGGCGACCATGATCTTGTTGGGGTCGAAGTGGGTGACCTTGCCGTTGCGGCGGATGACCTGGACCCGTCCCGGCGTGAGGGCGGTGAGCTCGGTGCCGATGGGTTGGCTCGCGGCGGCCGGTGTCGCAGGGCGCGCGGTGTCGCCGCGCGTGGGTGTGGACGCCTGGGACTGGACTGGTGCGGACATGCTAGCTCCTGAGCGGGCCTTGAATTGCGGGTGCGCCGGGGGGCGCCCGCTGCCGAGCCCGGGGTGGGGTCAGCAGGTGTCGGCGCAGACGGGGACGAGACGCAATATATACGCTAGTGACGATCAGTCAACCACTAGATGTTGTGTGTGAGGTGTGAGGTGTGAGGTGTGAGGGGTCCGGAGCACGACCGCGGCGACCCGCTCCGCGCCGTGGCCCGGCGCGCCCGGTCAGGCGCGCGTGCCTGGGCGGGTGCATGCGCTGCCCGAGTCTCGCGGGCTAGGGGCGCGATGGCTGGGGAGCGAAAGGCGCAATCCAAACGCCGCCGGGCGATCAGAGGCGCTCGCCTCAGACGCTGATGGCGACGGCGGTAGGGGGCCAGCCGCTCAACGTGCCTCGACCATAAAATACGCCGGTGGGTCGTCGCGGATCTTGTCGATCGACGCCGAGTAGGCGCGGGTCTCGCCGGGCTGTAACTGTTCCTGGTCGGTCGGCGTGGTGGCGGCCGCGCGCGTGACCCGGGCGATGCCGGTCTGGAGCCCCTTGCGATCGAACAGCAGGATGGTCACGGCCGGGATGACCGGTCCCGCGTCGTTGTTCTTGAGCACGACGTAGTAGGCGAGGCGCTTGCCGGCCCCTACCCCGGCCTCGGAGAAGCTCAGCTTCTTGACTTGTTTCGTATTGATATCGTAGAGTTTTTCAACTTCCAGGTTGGTGACGCCAGGGATGCGCTGTTTCAGCAGCGCCCCCAGTTCCACCTCTTGGGCGGCGACCAGTTGTTTGGTTTGGGTCAGTTCGCCCTGGGCGCGGTTGAGTTCGCTCGCCAGGGTCCCCTTCTCCATGGCGTGGGTGGCGACCTTGGCCCTGGCCTGAATCAGCAGCATCGACAGCACGACGGCCGCGACGATCGCCGCGAGGGCAACCCCGCGCGCCGCCCACACATGGCGCCGGAGTTTGTTGCGGCTGCTCTCGCTGCTGCTGACATGCGACGAGCTGCCGTCGCGGTGGCCGCTGCGGTGCGACCGGGAACCGCGACGGGACGAACGGCCGCCGTGCGCGCTGTCGCCGCGAGGTTCGGGCTCGCCACTCGCGGTCGTGGCCGCTGTCTGGTCGGCGACGACTGCAAGCGTCGGCTCGCTTGGCGGGTCGCTGACCTGGGCCGAGCCGGTGGTGGGTGTCGGCTCGTTGCTGCTTTCCATAATTTTTCTACTTGAAACTCCAAGCATTAATATCACTTTAGGATACCTCAGCACGGAAGATTGAGGCAAACCATGAGCCCGCCATGGGCCCGGCGTGCTGCGGGTGCGTCGCGTCGGCGCGACGGGCTCGCTATACTTCGCAAACTCCCGCAGGCCCGGCCATGTCCGGGCCTATCAAGACGGGGCCACGAGTCCGTTCAGGAGCACTTCACCGATGAATGTCAGAAACGCAATGAGCCGTTCGGTGCGCGCCGTCACCCCCGGCACCAAGATCATGGAGGTTGCCTCCCTGATGTGCCTCTACCGCTTCCACGGGCTGCCGGTGGTGGACGATGCGGGGCGCTTGATCGGGGTAATCTCCGAGAAGGACGTCTTGCACAGTCTGTTTCCGACCATGGACCACCTGGTCTCCGAGGGGATGCACTCGGTGGACCTGGACCGTCAGATGGGCCGTTACGGCGAGGTGCTGGAGCTTCACGTCGAAGACCTGATGGCGCACGAGCCGATCTCGGTCGATGTGGATATGCACCTGTTGCGCGCCGCCACCGTCATGGTCCGGCACAACTTTCGGCGCATTCCGGTGGTCGAGAACGGGCTCCTGGTGGGCATGTTGAGCCTGGGCGATGTCCACAAGGCGATTTTCCATGCCAACATCAGCGGTAGCCTGAAGAGCCGTTGAATACCCGTTCCCAAGCCCCTGCTCAGCTTGATGCCCGGGTCGCGACGCGCGGCGCGGCAAGGGTCCGGGGGTCCGCGGCGGCGGGTCTGGGCACCGTCGGCCGCCGCGTCACGGCCGGTGACACGCTGTTCGCCAGGGACCGCTGACATGTGGTATCGCTGGTGCGGTGACGACCTGGAGGTGACCTTGCGGGTGCAGCCCCGCGCTACCCAGGATGCCTTTGTGGCGGATCAGGGCGATTGCTACCGGGTGTGCCTTCAGGCCCCACCGGTCGACGGCAAGGCGAATGAGGCCCTGCGCCGGTTCCTTGGCCGGGCGTTCGGCGTGCCCCAGTCCCAGGTCGCGTTCCTGAGCGGCGAGCAGTCTCGCCGCAAGCGGCTGGTGATCCGTTCGCCCCGGCGTTTTCCCGTGCCGATCGTGCCGCCGGCCGCCTGACCCTTGCCGCGGGTTCAGGGGCGCGGCGCAAGCGGCGGCTGAGTCGGGACTTCGGTGCCGGTTCCGCCTGGACTTGCGACGATCGATGGTCTGCGATCCGGTCCCAGCGGCCACTCAACCTTCAAGGTACTTTGGGTGATGCAAACCCCGGCAGTACAACGGCGGCTCACCACCTACCAGCAATGGAAAACGCGGGTCGCGCGCGCCGTGGCCGAGCTGGAGACTTGGCTGGAAGAGCACCGGCGCGCAACCCCGCGCGCCCGGGAGCAACTGCACGTCGCCCTGAACGCCCTGGCCGCTGACCGTCTGACGGTCGCGTTTGTCGCTGAGTTCTCCCGCGACAAGACCGAGTTGATCAACGCGATCTTCTTCTCCGACCTGCCCGGGGGTCTGCTGCCCTGCGCGGCGGGGCGCACCTGCCGGTGCCCGCTCGAACTGCTGTGGGACGCCGAGCGCAACGAGGCCTATCTGCGCCTGTTGCCGGTGGAGACGCGCGCGCAGGACACCTCGATTGCGCAGTTCAAGTCCGACCCCAAGCAGTGGGTCCACTATCCGCTCAATCCGCAGGGTCTGGAGCAGACAGCGGGTACCTTGAAGGAGATCCTCCAGACCAAGCAGGTGTCCATGGCGGAGGCGGCGCGTCTCGGGCTGTCCAGTACCGGTTTGACCCCCGCGGGTCAGCCGACGACGCAGACGGTGGAGATACCCAAGTGGCGTCATGCCATCGTCAGCTTTCCGCACCCCCTGCTCAAGCAAGGCCTGGTGATCCTCGACACCCCTGGCGTCAACGCGCTGGGTAATGAACCGGAGCTGACCATCAGTATGCTGCCCGCGGCCCAGGCGGTGCTCTTCGTGCTGTCTGCCGACACGGGTGTGACCCGTGCCGACCTGGAAATCTGGCAACACCACCTTAAGGGCTTCCAGACCGGCCGTCAGCGGGCCATGTTGGTCGCCCTGAACCAGAACGACGAGCGCTGGGACGAACCGCGTGACGGCGCCGACCACCCGGCCGCGACCGCCGCCCAACGCCGTAACACCGCCCTGGCGCTGGGGATCAGCGAGGAGGTGGTCTTCCCGGTCGCGGCCCAGCAGGCCCGCGCGGCGAAGGGCCGCTTGGACGAGGCCATGCTGCGGCGCAGCGCCCTGCCGGCCCTGGAGCGGCACCTGGCCACCAAGATGCTCGAGACCAAACATCAGTTCTTGATCGATGCGATCGACGCCGGCGTGGGCCAGGTCTTGGACCGCAACCGCAATCGGGTCGCCTCACGCATTACGCGCGTCAAGTCCCAGTTGGAGGAACTCGAACAACTGCGCGATAAGAGTCAGGACGTGATTGCCCAGTTGCTGGAGCGGACCCGGCGCGAACAGGAGCACTATCTCAAGGGCGTACAACAGTTCCAGCAGCGGCGCGAGGAGTTGCTCACGCAGACCCGGCACTGCCGTCGGCTGCTGGAGAGCGAGAGTATCGAGGCCATGGTCGAGCGCGCCCATGGTGAACTGGTGCGCAGTTGGACCACCGCCGGTCTCACCCGCGCGATGAAGGGGCTGTTCGACGAGTTGCGCCGCGCCATGCAGACGGTGGCGACCGAGAGTGAGCGCATCCGCAAGCTGGTGCGCGAAATCTATCAGGTGTTCCGCGAGGACTTCGAGTTCGATCTGGCCACGCCCAAGGTCTTCGTCCCGATGAAGTACCGGGTGGAAATCGAGTTGCTGTATCAGGAGGTGGAGGCGTTCCGGCGCAGCCCCGGTATGGCCCTGTCCGGGCAGAGGATGGTGATCCGGCGTTTCCATCAACAGATGGTGAGCCGCGCCCAGGTCCTGTTCGACCAACTGCGGGTCGCCTATGACGGTTGGATTCGCGATACCCTGGCGCCCCTGGCGGAAGAGATCCAGGAGCACAAGCTGATGATGGAGAAGCGGCTCGAGAATCTCCAGCGGATCGGCCGCTCGAAGGACGCGGTGCAGAAGCGCATCGACGACATGCAGGCGCAGTACCTGGGCTTTGCCCAGGAATTGACGGCCCTGCGCAACATCCACAACGCCTTGCATTATGATCCCTTGACCGAGCAGGACGCGCCCCAGAAGCCGCGGTTGGTCGCCGGTTGATGGGGCGCTTGCACGGGGGGGGCCAGTGCCGGGCCGGCGGCGCCTGGTGTGCGCACCGAGTCAGGAGAAGATCCAATATGTTCAAGCCGATGGCCCTCGCGGCCTGTGTGGGCGCTGCCCTGCTCCAGGGCGCCCAAGCGGTGGTCGCGGAGAGCACCCGGGCGGGTGCCTTCACCATCCACTATAACGCCTTTACCGCCGATACCCTGACCCCGGAGATCGCCCGGGCCAACGCAATCCAACGCAGCAAGGGTCTCGGCGTGTTGAATGTAAGCGTGATCAAAGACCTGCCCGGGGCCACCGGCACCTCGGTCAAGGCCTTGGTGGACGTGGACCTGGTCAACGACAAGTCACCCAAGGGCCCGGTGGCCATGCACGAGGTCGAGGCCGGCGGCGCAGTCTCTTACCTGGGGCAATTTCCGATCGCCGACGGGCAGGAACTCGACTTCGAGATCCGTGTCCGCCCCGCCGGGGCCGCCGAAACCACCACCCTGCGATTACGCCAGGAGTTCTTCACCGAATCACCGTGAACGCCCCCGCCAATCGCCTCATTTCCTGAACAACTTGAGAAATCGCCCAGCGGGCGGTTTCTCAAGTGAGCTGCCAGAGGGCCTGGACACCGAAGCCGACGACCATGAGGCCGGCCGCCTGCCGCCACCGGCGGTGCCCTGCCAGGCGGGCGGCGGCGCCCGCCAGCAGCCCGATGCCGAGCAGGTTCGGTAAGGTCCCGGCGCCAAAGGCGAGCATCAGGACGGCGCCGCGGCCGGGATCACCGGTCGACACCGCCGTGATCAACACGCTGTAGACCAGCCCGCAGGGTACCCAGGCCCAGATCAGGCCGATCGCGACCGCCTGCGGTAGCCGCCTGACCGGCAAGAAGCGGCGCGTGAGCGGTGCGAGGCGACGCCAGAGGCGCAGTCCCAGGCGCTCGACGTACGCCAGCCGCTGCCCCCAACCGCCCAGATAGAGTCCGAGCAGGACCATGACCACCCCGGCCAGGGCGTAGAGGGTGCGCTGCGCGAGCTGGAGCGAGTCCAGTTGCAGCAGGACGGCGCCCAGGCCGCCGGCGAGCGCCCCGGCGAGCGCGTAGCCCGCAACCCGCCCGAGGTTATAGCCCACCTGCAGGGGCAGCAGCCGCCAGGGGTCGCGGCGGCGACGTTGGTCCAGGCCCAGGGTCAGTGAGCTGGCCAGCCCCCCGCACATCGTCAGGCAATGCACGCCGCCCAGCAGGCCGACCAAGAAGGCGGTGACATAGGGCCCCTGGGCGATCACTGGGTGGGCCTGCGGCGCCGGGTCAGCACAATGCGGTGCAAGGGGTTTGCGGCGGTCGGGGGCCGCCGCCGGTCGGTGTCACCGGGGGCCGCGGCGGCGCCGGGCAGTACCGCCCGGGCCGGTCGCGCGAGCCCGCGTCGTCAGGTAGGAACAGGGTTCCCGATTTTGGTTTGAAGCTCGGTGTATCATACTTAATAGTTTCACCACCGTTGCGTGATTATGCAAGCCTACCAGCGTGAGTTCCTTCGCTTCGCCGCCGCCGCCGGGGTCCTGCGCTTTGGCGATTTCACCCTGAAATCCGGTCGGCACAGTCCCTATTTTTTCAACGCGGGCCGGTTCGATACCGGTGCGCGCCTGGCCCGTCTGGCCGATGCCTACGCCCGGCGGATCATCGACTGTGGGCTTGCCTTCGACGTGCTCTACGGCCCGGCCTACAAGGGTATACCGCTGGCGGCGGCCACCAGTATCGCGCTCGCACGTGACACCGGGCGGGACTTGGCGTACGCCTTCAATCGCAAGGAGGCGAAAGACCACGGGGAGGGCGGCGTGATCGTCGGGCGTCCACTGGTCGGGCGGGTGCTGATTATCGATGACGTGATCACCGCCGGCACCTCGGTGCGGGAGTCGATGGAGGTGATTCGTGCCGCCGGTGCCGAACCCGTGGGGGTGGTGATCGCCCTGGATCGTCTGGAGCGGGGTGCCGGGAAGGGCTCCGCCGTGGCCGAGGTTCAGGAACTCTATGGCGTTCCCGTGTTCAGCATTGTCACGCTGGATCACCTGATCGACTGCTTGGGTGATTTCGCGATCGATGACGCGTCGCGTGCCGCGGTACGGACCTACCGGACCTGCTATGGGGTCTAATTGAGAACTATGTGTCTCCCGCTCGACGCCAAGGCGCCACGTCAGCTGCTGGTCTGCGCGCTGCGGCCGTCCATCACGCGCCGCGTCCCGCGGCTGTCGGTCAGACTCCTGGCCGTGGCCGGGATCAGCTTGTGGTGCGTGCTGTTTTCGGCAGTGGGTGCCGGCAACGGGGCCAAGATGTTTCGGTGGGTCGACGAGAACGGGGTGGTCCACTACACCGATCAGATCCCGCCGAATCAAGTCGACAAGGGACACGCCCAGTTGACCAATCAGGGTGTGCGGGTGGAGGTGGTGCCGCCGGCCCAGACCATCGAGGAGATCCAGCGTGAACGGGAGTTGGAACGTCTGCGCGCCCAGCAGGAGCGCCTGGTTGAGCAACAGAAGGCGGCCGATCGGGTGCTCCTGCGGACCTTTCGTTCGGTGGACGATCTGTTGATGGCCCGGGATGGGAAACTCGCGGCGATCGATGTCTTGATTCAGGTCGCGCGAGGCAACATCCGCCGTCAGCAGGAGTGGCTGCGCAATCTGCGCACCGATGCCGCCGACCTGGAGCGCGCGGGCAAACCGGTCCCCCAACATGTCACCGAGGGCATCGCCAAGAGCGAGCGCTATATCCGTGAGTCTTACGCGACGATCGTCGATCGTGAGCAGCAGAAAGAGGGGATCAGGGCCGATTTCGACCGTGATCTGAAGCGCTTCCGTCAGTTGAAAGACATCCCTGAGGATAAGGCGGAGCAGCCCAAGGAGCCGCCCCGGCTCGCCTTGCGCAACCTGGTGACCTGCGGGAACAGTGCCCAATGCGACCAGTATTGGGCACTGGCCGTCGCCTATGCCAAGGCCCACGCGACGACCGCGATCCAGACCCTGGGTGCCAATATTCTGATCACCGCGCCCCCGGAGACCCGCGACGATCTGAGTCTCACCCTCTCCCGCATCCAGGAAAAGGACGGGGCGGCGGCTTCGATCTTTCTGGATTTGCAGTGCAAGAACCAAGCGTCCAATGACACCGGTTGCGGTGATGAGCGCGCGCTGAAGGTCTTGCGTGACTTCCATGACGCGGTGACCGCCCCGGTGCCCCCGTCGGTCCCCGCGGGTGCCGTGGGCCCGCCTAAGTAACCAGTCAAGAACAAGTTAAACACAACACAATCGTTGTCGTTGTCGTTGTCGTTGTCGTAATCGGAGACGCGATGCAATTTGGCGTGCGAGAGAATCCGGGGCGCTA
>NZ_CAIKKU010000427.1 GCF_903828115.1 uncultured Thiodictyon sp.
ACGCCAAGTCGCAGCGATTCTCCGATTACGATTACGATTACGACAACGACAACGACAACGACAACGACAACGATCGTGTTTGTGCTTAAGTTGTTCTTGGCTCGTTACTTAGCCAATACGTCAGCGACAAGCAAGGCGGGGCAAGCGAGAACGAGCTTGCCGCCAAACGCCGGGAGCTCGAAGGGCGGCATCATCCCACGATCTGGCGGGAGATGATCCGCATCCGCGACCGCGTTCCCGCTCTCGCGGCACTCTTTGCCGAAGCCCCGGAGCTAACATGATCGGGCCTTTTTTGCATCATCGCGGATTGCCCTGCGGGGGCCTTTGTCATAACTCCGCCCGCCGGCCTCGGGGCGCAGAGCGCCCAACACATGCGTGACACCGCTAGAGCGGTGTCACGAGGGGGTGGGCTGGGCGGATTGATGATCAAGGCCCCCTGCGGGCATCCGTCCTACGCGCAGGGCGGGTAAAGCCTCAGAGCAGCTTCACCAGCTTCACCAGCGTCGCCACCAGGGCCGCCTGAGCGATCAGGAGACCGGCAACCCACTTGATGATGTCGCCCTTCGCCGCTCCGATACTGCTCTTGATCCCCTCAAGGCGCGAGTCCAGGTAGTCGCGGGTCACCAGTTGCTCGCTGGTCGCCTCGCGGAAGGCGTCGGCAATGGCCTCGGCCTGGGCGTCGGCAGCCCGGCCGCTTCCAGCTTCTTGGCAAACTTAAGGGTGTCGAACGTAACGGCGGTCATGGCGAGTTCCTGGTGCGGCTGCATCTGGATGACGCTAAACCAAGCCGCCGCGGTCAAGCGCCACGTCCCCTACCCTGGCCCGGCTGGCCGAGACCCTCGGCTGCACGGAAACCCAGGTCATGCACTACGCCTTGAAGCGCCTGGCGTCGGAGGTCCTGCCCGCCTACGAGCCCGACGATGGCGAACTGACCCCTGAACAATTTGGACGCGATCCGGCAGGCCGAACCCCAAGGCCGGGTGCACTCGGTCTCTTCCAGCCTCTTCTGATGCCCGCCCGCTGGTGGTCGGCCCCGGCGGCGGGTGACATCGTCTGGTGCCACTTCCCGCGGGACCGGGTGCCGACACCCGGACCCAAACTGCGCCCCGCGACGGCTCAGGTCGTTGCGAGCCCGGTCACGCCATCGGCGCAGCCGAAGACCTCGATCCCCAGGCGCTCGGCCACCGGCCGGGCCTCCGGGCGGACCATCGGTGAGATGACGAGCTTGCGGGTCGCCGTGCGGCCGTGGCGGCGCTGGTAGTACAGCACCTTGCGCTCGAAGGTGTAGATGTCCGACTTCGACATGGAGGACTTGAGTTCGCAGAGGATCAGTTCGCCGTTCCTGATGATGACGTCGATCTCCACCTGATCGGGCGTGCCGAAGACGGTGCCCTCGTCGTCGAATTCATTGACGTTGATGACTTCGACCCCGAAGGACTTCTCCAGGATACCCTTGAGCGCGTCGCGGAAGCTGGCCTCGGAGGCCAGGCCCCAGCGTGCCCCGAGGGCGCCGATGCCCTGCTCCTGGCGCAGGCGGGTCTGTCTCAGTTCATCGAGCAGTTGGAAATTGAAGCGCGTTTGCTCGTCCCACTTGCGTTCCTGCGCCTCCCACTTGCGCTCCTGCGCCTCCCACTTGCGCCCCTCACCGGTCCATTGCTCGTCCCACTTGCGCTCCTGATCGGCCCGTTTGCGCGCCTGCTCCTCCCGATCCGCGGCCAGCTCGTTCAGCAGGCGGTCGAAGCGTGCGTCGAAGCTCTCCGGCGTGACCGCGGTGCTGCGGATCAGATCCTCCAGCCACCGGCGAAAGCCGGCGTCCTCGCGCAGCAGCAGCGGGAGTTCGGCCTGGAGGCGGGACTTGATCTCTTCAACGGACATGGCGGACGACCCTCGGGATGGCAGGGACCCTGACACTGGTTCGGTAACGGTTGTTCCGGAGATTTTCGGGGCCGGCGGGGCCAATACAAGGCGCTTCACAGGTGCCGGACGGACTCCGCCGGGGTCTCCGATCGGATGACCCTCAGACTAGCCCCCGAGCCATCCGGTCGCAAGCACCCCCCAGCGTCAGCAGCGGCACGATCAGCGCCGCGATGCGGCCGTCGGCGAACGCCCGGTAGCCGCGCCGCCAGAGGTCGGCCTCCGCCGCCTGATCAGTGAGAAGCCATGAGTTGCCGTCCATGGCGCGGATTGTAAGGGCCGGCAAGGGAGGAGGTCTTGACCGGCTTTTGACAACGGATGTTTTGTCATATATCTTAGCAATAAATTCGTTGCTAAGGTTCTGGTCTCGCCATGTCGACTTTCCTACGTCCGAACCTCGAAGACGCCTTCTGGAGAGCCCTGCAGTCCGGTAGTCACCTGCTGATCCCAGGGCCCAGGCGCATCGGCAAGACTACGCTCCTCAAGCAGGCACTCGCCCGGCCCAGCGTCGGCTTTTTTCCCGTCTATGTCTTCGTGGAGTCTGTCGATTCGGTCGATGAGCTGTATCGAAAGCTTTTGTCCGCACTCCTGGATCAGGAATTCGTGGGTAGACTCAGCCGCACCTCCAGGCGCTTCTCCACCTGGGTCAAACAGATTCGCATCGAGGAGATCGGTTCAAAGGTACGTTTCGGGGCCTCCGGGCCGGTGGATCACCTCGGCGAGTTTGTCCGATTCTGCCGAGACCTGGAGTTGGACGGGCGCATCGTCCTGATGGTCGACGAGATCCCTCAGGCGGTGGAAAACACCCTGGGGAGCAAGTCCGAGCAGGAGCGGCGCGAAGCCATTCGGATGCTCCAGACCCTTCGCGACTGCCGGCACGATCCCCGCCTCGGGGAGCGCATCCAGTTCGTCTTCGCCGGCTCCATTGGACTGGAGAACGTCGCGGCGTCCCTCGGTGCAAGCAAACACATCAATGACCTGAAGACGCTTCGCATCCCTCCGCTCACCCCGGACGAGGGACGCGCCTTCCTGGACCGGGAGCTGACCCGTCTTGGCCTCGCGGACCTCCCGCAGGAGGTACGCGAGCACCTGCTCGGGCGGATCGGCTGGGATTGGCTGATACCCATCTTCATCAGGCGTCTCGCGGAGGAGCTGCCACCCGATGCCTCAACTCCGGATGCTGTGGATCAGGCCTTCACCATGCTGCTGACCCACCAGAACCTGTTCGAGCACTGGTACGGCCGATTGCGAATGACCCTGGAGCCCAGAGAGCTTCAGCTCGTCAAGGCCGTGCTCGGCCAGGCCGCGGACCCGCGCAACAACGGCATCAACAGCCGATCCTTGACCAATCTCGCCGTGGAGCATGGGCTCCTGGAACATCAGGTCAATCTCATCGGCATCCTCAAGCACGACGGCTACCTCAACAACCAGGAAGCCCCGGCGCACTATCGCTTCAACTCGCCGGTGATCCGCGAATGGTGGTGGCGCAACGTTGCCAATTGACCGCAGGGGAGTGAGTGCGATGGGTGAGACACTGGGCGGGGTTTACAACCCGCAGGCGATGCGGGAAGCCGAGTTCCTGGCTCGCTATTGCGTCCGACTGGAGCTGACGAACAGGCTGCTGCGAACGATCCTGGGTAGCGGACCGGAGGACGACCCCGAGCACGCGATCGTCCAGGGCCAACGGGGACAGGGCAAGACCAGCCTGCTGCGCCGCATCCAGATCACGCTGCGGGACAACCGGGAGACCCGCGACTGGCTGATCCCGCTGTTGTTCAGGGAGGAACTCTACGGTGTCACCAGCCTCTGCCGGCTCTGGGAGGAGGCGGCAAGCCTGCTTTGCGACAGACCGGGCTTTGAAGGAGTGCCGGATACGATCAAGGCCGTCTGGGAAACGCCCCACTACGAGAAGGACTGTTACCTCGTCCTGGACCGCGCCCTGGCCGACCAGGGCGTACGACTGGTCCTGCTGATCGACAACATCGGCGACCTGTTCGGTAAGCTCAAGCGCCCGGAGCAGCAGCGTCTGCGGGAGATCCTGCACACCACCAAACGCATCCAGATCGTCGGCGCGTCCACTGTCATGCTGGAGCAGCACTACGACCACGGCGCGCCTTTCTACCAGTTCTTCCGCGAGATCAACCTCCCCGGTCTCTCTCAGGAGGAGGCGCTGACCCTGCTCCGACATCTGGGCACCCCGGAGCAGCAAACGCGGCTGGAGGAGGTCATCGCGCATACACCGGGGCGAATCGAGACCCTCAGACGTCTTACTGCCGGCGTCCCGCGCACCCTGGTGCTGCTGTTCGAGATCCTGCTCGACCGGGACGGAAACGCGTTCCGCGACCTGGAACTGCTGCTCGATCGGGGCACCCCGCTCTACAAGCACCGGATGGACGACCTGCCGACGCAGCAGCAGGCCATCGTCGATGCGGTGGCCCTTGGCTGGGACGCACTGTCCGCCGGTGAGATCGCCCGCGCCACGCGCCTGCCCAGCAAGCAGGTCGCCGCCCAGCTCAGGCAGTTGGAGCGCGCCAACGTCATCCACCGCGAGCCAACCAGCACCAAGAACAACCTCTACCGACTCGCCGAGCGTTTTTTCAACATCTGGTACCTGATGCGCCACGGGCGCCCCGGCGACCAGCGCCGGGCGCTGTGGCTGGTGCGGTTTCTGGAGATCTGGTGCTCGCCCGATGACCTGCGCGAGCGTGCGTTCGGCCACCTGACCATGCTCGCCGACGCGCTCCTCGCGCCCGAGCATGCCTGGCTCATGACCGAGGCACTGCGCGGGGCGGGATTGGACCTGGAAACCGAGGATCGGTTGGTGAAGGCGACGAGGCAGTACCTGGCCGGGTATTTGCGAGGTCAAGTCGATTCTTCAGTCGCCGAGACAATCGATGGGCTTGAAGCAGTCTTTCCAGAAGAATGGCGGCCGGTCTTCGATCGTGAATGTTTGAGCAAAATGAGTGGCCCCGATCTGCGCGATTGCGTTGCGCGATTTGACAGCGTGCTCAAGGAATTTGTAGAAGTTCACAAGAGATGGGTAGAAACTGCTATGCACGCTTTGAATCAAGCAAAGCTTGCCGACTATAAAGGGGCATTAGCTACTCTGGGCGATATTGACAAGATCGATATGTCTGCCAACTTCGATCCGTTCCCCGGTCTTGGTCGCATGGCAAGCAACGCGTCGGCCGAAATCGATGAAATACGCGCCTTGGTATTGCTTAAGAGTGCGCTGGAGGAAGACCTATGGATAGCCCGATGGGAGCCCGAAGGTGACAGCAACAGCGGTACCGAGTCGGGCGCAAAGTCTTGGCTCTATCACGCCCGGGGTCTGCAAGGAGCCCTTTCGGTACTGCGCCAGACGCCGCGCCCGGAATTAGAGCTGAGGTTAGCTGCGATATTGGTTTGGACTCAGCAGTTCGCAGAGGCATTTGAAGCCATTGAGCTTGGACTCCCGTACCTGAATGTGGACGCGGAAGTGGATGGTCTTTCGGTTCTTCTGACCTTGCTTCTTGCCGCCGAGCAAATCGCCTACGTCCGTCGGCTGTTCGAAGATGAAACCTTCGCCGCTTACCGATTCAAGGATCGATTCAAGCCGCATTACTACGCTCTGCTCGCGGAGCTCGGCAAATCAAGAGCAGACGATTTCAAGCGCATGGGACCGGAGCTTGCTCAAACCGTAGACGAGATTCGCGCAAAGGTCCTCGAGTGGCGCAAGTCCATGGATGGGGCGCCGGACTTGTCGCGGCCGCAGGATCGAGCGGCCAGGGTAAATTAAGCCGGCAAAGCGGCCAGCCTCGAGTTGATTCCGGGGGCACCCGCGTCGAACATGTTTGACCCGGAACCGTGGTCCTTGTGGGACCACGGCCCCGGGGAGCCGCCCGCTAATTCCACTGCGCCAGATCGGCCCGCGCGATGCGAATCCGCTGCAGGATCGCCTCGCGTTTGAGATTGAAGACCACCATCCCGCCGGTAATGGCCGCACCGAGTCCGATCAGGATCAGGGCCCGGGTGTTGCCCTGGTCGGGGTAGAACCGGACCATCTGCCCGCCCACGTTCAGCACCAGGAAGGCCACGCCGGCATAGAGAAAGACCCGGATCTGCAGGGCGATGCCGATGATTATCCCGGCGAGTGCCAAGGCCAGGGCCAGCACGAAGACGCTCAGTTCCGGGCGCAGGAAGAGATCCAGCCCCGCGCCGGCGTACAGTGCACTGAGCGCGGCCAGCCGCGCGCCGTTGCACACCCGCGGCCGCAGTTCGCGCCGGTGCAGGTGCAGCAGCACCAGCACCGAGATCGCCGCCGGGACTATATAGAACTGCCACAGGCCCCAGTGCTCGGCCCATAGGGGCGCCCACAGATAGACCACGCCGTTGAGGGCCAGTACCCCGAGGTACAGGGGCCAGGGATTGCGCAGGGTATGGGCCAGCGACAGATAGAGCACGGCGGCGGCCAGCAGGACCCCGCCGGTCCAGTGCGAGGCGAGTTGCCAGGGCGCGGTCGCGATCGCCAGCAGGGGCAGCAGCAGGGCCAGGCGGTATAGGGGCCGCAAGCCGGTGACCCGATGCAGCACCAGGACGCCCGCCGCGGCGGCCAGCAGCGCGATGCTGTCCCAGGGCGTGAACGGCGACAGCCCCAGGAGCACCAGCCGTCCGTAGACGATCAGCAGCCCCGTGAGGAGCGCCCCCGCATAGACCCATTCGGGCTCGTCAGGCTGCCGCCAGGCGCGCACCGCCGCCATTCCCGCCAGCAGCAGCAGCGCGGCACCCGTCGCCGCGGCGTCGGCCGTCTGGCCGAAATGCCAGGGCGGCGGCCCCGAGCCGGCCAGGTAGACCACGAGGAACCAGGTGTGCCAGCCCAGCCACAGCAGGCTCAGGGTCAGCAAGACCCAGATCAATCCAGTCACCGTCCGCTCGACCCCGCGCAGGCGCGTCCGCAGGCCCTCGTCCGCCGCGGGGTGGGCCCCCGCCAGCCAGCGCTGCAGGCGCTGCCGGACCACCATGAACAGGGCCAGCAACAGCACGGTCTGCAGGGCGTACCAGGGCAGCATCCGGGTGATCGCCAGGAGCGGCATTCCCGCCAGCGACATGGCATAACCGCCCGCCAGTGTCGCCAGCGCCAGCAGCAGGCCGAGGTTCAGCCAGAACGAATCGCCCTGCCACCAGCCCCGCGCCAGCGCCGTCAGGGCCAGCAGCAACAGGGTCAGGGTCCAGACCGCCCAGTCGGTGCCGGCCAGCGGCACCAGCAGGCCCAGCGCGGCGATCGGCAGGAGGTCGAGCCACGGCCGCAGGGCGGCACGCCAGCGTTCGGTGCGGTGCGGCCCGTATCGCCAGGCCAGCAGGAGCGCCCCGCACCACAGGGCCAGGCCGAGCGGCAGCCACGCCAGGGGGATCGCCAGATCGTGCAGGAGCGTCGGCACCGTCACCGCGAGCGCCGCCAACAATACCTGGGCGGTCAGTTGTTCCGGCCGCCGCCACACGGCATGGGCGGCCGTGGCCGCCAGCAACAGGGCAAGCGGGCTGTGGAGGCCCGCGGTGGGCGCCAGGCGGAGGGTCCCAAACCACGGCAGACTGCCGACCGCGACCAGCACCAGCCGGGCGAGCAGCAGCACCAGGATCGCGAAGGGGATCCAAAAGAGCGGCGCCGCGAGCCCCTCCTGCCGCCAGGATAGCCACCGGGCCAGGGTCGGACCCTGGCGCCGCCACAGCGCGAGCAGCAGGAACAGCAGGTTGACCCACAACAGCGCGGCGGCAAACTCGCCGCTCGGGGCGGACCGCCCCAGGCCCAGGTCCCACCAGGTCCCCTCCAGTACCCCCGTGGTCAGCAGGCCGCTGCCCGCCAGGGCCGCGACCGCCAGCCAGGGCAGGCCCGGCCAGGCCGTATTGCTTTGCAGCAATAAGAGATAAAGCGCCAATCCGGCCAGCGCGGCGGCGGGCGACCAGACGCCGGTCAGGACCCCGATCGTCACCCCGCCCAGCACTGCGACCAATCCCAGCAGCAGCCAGGCAGGCGTTGCCACTGCCCAGTCCGGCTGGCGGGCATTCCAGCGGGGGAGCGCCAGATTGCCCAGGGCCGAGAGGGCCAGGCCCCAGCCGACCGCGGTCCAGACCCCGGTGCGCAGGTCGAGGTGCGTCTGTGCCGCCAGGCTCCAGACCAGGGCGGTCGACAGCAGGGCCAGTGCCGGACCGCGCCATTGCGGCGCCGTCGCCAGCGGCCGGGTCACCGGGAAGAGCGCGACACACAGCAGCCCCAGGAGGACCGGCAGGCGCGCATCACCGGCCAGGGCCGCCAACGGTGCCCCGGCCAGCGCCAGCAGGTACAGCCCCCCGCCGGTTGCCTGGAGCGGTGTGCGCCACCAGGCCAGCGGCGTACCGGGTGCGAGTCGGGACCCCAGCCCCACCGCCGTCGCCGTCAGGCCCAGGCTCAGGAGCGCGTTGAGCCCCGGCTGCCCCAGCGCGAACAGGATGGGCGGGGCCAGCCAGGCGGCGGTCAGCCAGGCGCCGAGCACCAGCGTGATGAGGGCCGCCCAGGCGTGCAGCGGTGTCCGGTGATACCAGCCGGTCAGCAGGAAGGCGAGCAGGCACAGGGTCAGGGCCGGCAGGAGCGACGGCATCGGCACGCCCAGCCGGGCCAGCGTCAGGACGGTCGACAGGACGACCGCGGCGGTGAGGAGGGTACAGGCGTGCAGGCTCGCCTCGATCTGCCGGCCGCCCCCGGTCCCGCCCGGCACCGTGAACCCCAGGACCCGGGCGAGCCGCCCGGTCAAGGGCCGCGCCAGGAGGGCGACGCCCGCGCGCCAGATGAGCAGCGCATAGAGCATGGCCGCCGCGAGCCGCCAGGGCCAGGTCAGCCCCAGTTGTCCCAGCCCGGCGAGCAGGCCCGCCAGCCCCAGGAGCATCGGCACGGCGATCCAGCGGAACAGGTGGAAATAACCGACGATCAGCAGGCCCGACGCCGCCGCCAGGGCGGCGATCCAGGGTCGCCCCGGCCCTGCCGCCGTCTCCAGGAGACGGGGGACCAGTTGCACCAAGCCGAACGACCACAGCAGGGCCATCGCCTGTTCCAGCGGCGCTTGGACCAGCGCGGCCAGCCCGGTATCCCGAGGACCTGGGGGTTGCGGGTCTGCGCGGTGCGGCACGGCATCCGGGTCTGCCTGCAGGAGACCTTGCAGGCGAGCGCGCCGCTGGAGCCGCCACAGGAAGGCCCACAGGATCGGCACCAGGCAGAAGGCCGCCAGTCCGGTGCCGGGACCGGGGAAATAGCCGCGCTTGATCAGCGCACCGATCACACCCGCGCAGCCCAGCGCCCCGTAGAACAGCGCTTGTCGGCGCAGACCCAGACTCAGCCACAGGAGCAGGGTCCCGGCTAGGGCCAGCAACAGGATCGGCTCCGGGCGTCCAAACAGCCCCGGCCACAGGGCGAGTCCGCCCAACCCCAGGGCGAGCGGGATGTTGGTCACGGCGGCGGCGATGAACAGCCGCCGGGAGGCCGACGACTGGCGCCGGTCATGCAGGCCCAGTGCGGCCCATGGCACGGCCAGGGCCAGCAGGCCGAAGGCGGTGCGCAAGGCCCAGTCGAGCGGCTGCCAGTCCGGCAGCCAGACGACCGCCGCGGTGCCCAATACGATCACGGCGGCGTCGGCACCGGCCCAGCGGGGGTCGGCCTGCGGCAGGGCCAGCGCGAGGCGCACCGCCGCGTACATCAGCAGCGCCGCCGTCGCGGCCGTGGCGAACCCCGGGGGTTCGCCCAGGGGGGTCCAGACCAGACTCCAGACGGTCACCCCGAGCAGGAGCAGGGCGCCGGCCGCCAGGCACTGGAGCGCCAGGTTGCGCGAACGGGCCGCCGCCAGGCGCGCCAGCCCCAGCAGGGCCAGCAATCCCGGCACGCTGGCCAGCCCGTGCCAGGCCGGCGGCAGACCGGACAGGACCGCGAAGCCGTAGAGACCGCCCAGGCAGGCGATCAGCAGATACAGCGGCGGCAGGGTCCGATAGCGCCAGGTCATCCAGCCATACAGCACCGCGCCCATGGCCAGCGTCAGGAGCGCCGCCGGGGTGCTCTGCACCGCCACGGCCACCGCCACCGCGGACAGGCCATAGAGCAGGAAGCTGAAGCGGGACAGGAAGGCATACTTGCTGACCCACTCCTTGAAGGCGGCGTCCACCGGCAACAGGAGGCTGGTCAGCGCCATCAGGTAGGGGCCCAGGTAACCGGCCGGCAGCGGTTGCGGCCAGACCCAGGTCAGGTGGATGAAGGAGACGGCCGCGGTATAGACCAGGGTGCCGACGGCGAACCAGGTCGTCAGGCGCCGCTCGACGAAGAGCCGCCGCAGCCATTCGCCCGCGAAGCTCCAGAGCGCGTAACTGAGCAGTGCCAGGAGCAGCACGTGCAGTGCCGCCAGGACCGGCCAGCCGGGCGCGACCCAGGCCAGGGGGGCGGCCAGTTGGACCGCCGCCAGGGCCGCCAGCAGCCAGGCAAAGCGGCCCTGGAGTGCCCGGTCCATCAGCGCGCCGGCCAGGGCCGCGCCCCAGGCGAAGGCGGCCAGGGTCGCGAGCCCCAGGGGCACGCTGACCATCATCAGAACAGCATCCCCGCGGCTGGCGTCGATCAGACGGACCGCATCCGCCAGGACCAGCGGTCCCAGCAGGACCGCGAGTGTCAGCAGCATACTGCTGGTCGCCACCAGTTCCGGGCGGCGGCGGCGGAACTGATAGCCAGCCCAGAGCAGGAAGGCGGCAGCCCCGCACAGACTGCCGAAGACCACCAGCGCATTGACGAAGCCGGTGGTATTGGCGACCAGGAACTGGACCCCGGCCACGAAGCAGAAGCCGCCGACGAACCAGCCGATGTTCTGTACCAGGAAGGGTAGGATCAGCTTCGGCCAGCCCGACAGCACCTGCCGCAGCCGTTGCATCCGGGTTGGTGTGTCCGGCCGCCGGGCCGGCGCGGGGGCTGATTCACTCGCTAGCTCTGACATGGTGTTTTCCAATGACCAATGATCGATCCCGGCGCAAGTGTCGTCTTGCACCTTGTGCACCGGCGCCCGCCCCAGGCCCGGCCGGAGAGGGGCGGGGGAGGGGCGGCCAAAGGGTCGCGGCGAACCGGCGCCGCCAGCCTTCAGCCCGTGATTTCCTTGCGCAAAGCCGCCAGTTCGGCCTCCACCTCGACGTTTGTCTCCAGCCTCAGAAATTCACGCTCGAGCTGGCTGTATTCGCCGGCGAGTTCCTCGCGCGCCTCCATCCGCGCCTCCATCTCGCCCACCCGGTCCGCCATGCGGCCCAGGGAGTGATCCAGATCCAGACCGGCCTGGAAGCGGTCGCGGACCTGATCCATCTGCTCGAACGCCTGCGCGGCCCGCTGTCGGGCGACCAGACTGCCTTTCTTGAGCCGCGCCTCCTCCAGCTTCGCCTCCAGTGCCCGCAGTTGGGCCTTGAGCCGTTCGCTGGTGCGGCGGGCCGACTCCCAGGAGGTCTCCAGGCTCGCGACGATGCCGTCGTGTTCCTTCTTGCGCAGCAGGGCCTCCCGCGCCAGGGTTTCATTGCCCGCGGTCAGGGCCGAGCGGGCGCGCTCCTGCCACTCCCCGGACTGGCGGCGCTGGTGTTCGAGCTCCTTCGCCAGTTGCTTCTCGCTGGCCAGGGCATCGACCACCCCTTCCCGGGCGTTCTGGATATTCTCCTCCATCTCCCGGATGATCTGCTTGATCATCCGCTCCGGGTCCTCCACCCGGTCCACCAGATCATTGAGATTGGCGGCGATGACATCGCCGAGACGCTTGAACAGATTGGCCACGGAAAACCTCCGAACAGTCAGGCAGTGGCGGGCAATCGGCGGCTGCGATCGCCAATAGGCTTTAATATATAGCAGGATTTCGGCCGTGTGCAAGGCGGGCCGATCGGCTTAGGGGCGGTGGTGGAGAACGATCAGCACGCGGACGGGCGGATCGGGGTCCCGCAGGCCTTGCGGCCCTATCTGGGCGGGGCGGAGATGCTCGGCTGAGGCGGCGGCGCGTTCGTCGGATGGGGCGTTCGTAGGATGGGCAGAGCGCAGCGATGCCCATCTTGCCGCCGCGGCCTCGATGATGGGCACCGATGATGGGCATCGCTCTCGCTCTGCCCATCCTACGGCTGCCTGTTGCGCCATTTTCGTTTGATCAACAGACAGATCGCATGGTAGTCGAGGATCAGGCAGACCTGCTTTGCGCGTCCCCCCAGGCTATGGTACATAAGGCGCGGCGGGGATCAGCCGACACTCAAGGGCGCACCGGCCATGGTGGCGGCCCGACCGTGCTGCTTGCTGAAGACACCCTGGCATCACCAAGCGGGTGGGCCGCGGGGTCCATGACATACCAAGCGCCCGAGACGACGCTGACGGCGACCCAGAGGATGAATTTCGGACCCATGATCGTGCTCCTGCCGCAACACGCACTGCCAAACACGCCGGACGGTCACGTCGGAATTCCAAGGTGCTACGATTGCGATGAAGTGACGCCGTCGTGGCCTTGATCATCATTGCTCAGGACAGCGGCTTTGCCGTCGCCATGTCCTACTATTTCGATAAGATATACGAGGTCGCGGACGGTTAATAGCTCTGAGATGTTAAGGTATATTCGGACCAGTCGTCGCGCCGCCGGATCAAACCGACGAGCCCTATCCCTTTGGTCACAGCCCTGAGATCCCTGGAGACGCACGGCTAGGGCTCCGGGAAGTCGAGCACCATCAACGTGCGCCCCGCGGCATCATCGTCGCGCAAGGGCCTGAATCCGTACCCGGCGAAACGCTTCTTGTGCGTGGTTGAAACGAGTATACACCCGGCGGCGAAACCCGCCCGCACCCAGGCGATGCGGGCTTGGACCAAGGCCTTGGCGACACCCTTGCCGCGCGCTGCCGGCGCAACCGCGGACAGGTACAGAATAGGCGTATTCGAGGCCCAATCAGCATTCTTGACACCCCCGACGCCGACTACTTCATCGCCATGATAGGCGACGAAGAACTTGCGATAGAACAGAGTGGGCGCCAGTGCCAGTTCCGCCCGAATGCGCTGCTCATCTTAACGGGCGGGATTATCGAACGCCTCGACGAGCAGGCTGACCGCCGTCTCATGGGTCGGCTGGTCCCCGTGGAGCAGTTCTTCAATCCGCGGTTCGTATTTCATTTCATTCGTTACTGAGGGCCTGGTCAGTTCGCACTGACGACGAACACGCCCGCGCAGATCAACAGCACCCCCACCGCGCGCATCACGGTCACCTCTTCGCCGATCGCAAAGCCGACCATCAGGGCCAAGGCGAAGCCCAGACCTTCCAGCGGGTACGCCTTGCTGACATCCCAGCGCGCCAATACGGCCAGCCACAGGACGGCCCCAAGCGTATAGAACAGGAAGCCGATGACGATCGACGGACTCAGCATGACGGCCCCGGCGGTGTGCAGTCCGGCGGGCTGCGCCAGCGCCGTCTTGACCGCGACGCTCGACATGCCGGCCTTGATCAGAAATTGCGCCGTCACTGACAGCAGCACGCAGCCGATGGCGGCGATCAGGGTATTCATTTGTTCACCCGTTGGCGGCCCGCGCCGCGACCGGACGCCCGCTGTGGGCCGGTGCCCCCGCCTGCGCGAGGATGCCGGCGAGAATCCGCGGCACCTCGAAGACGGCGCTGTTGTCGACCCGGCGCACGCGCGCCTGGTAGTCGGGCAGGTGCCGCGTGATTTCCTCGACCGCCGCCTGCACGGTCCAGAAACTGCGATGAACCACGCCCAGGCCATGCTCGCGGACCCACTGCGTGTTCCAGCGCTCCTGCGGCATGGTCCAGGGGTTGCGGGTCACGATCACCGGCAGCCCCTGCTGCACCGCCTCGCTCAGGCTGCCCGGCCCGGGTTTGCCGATGAAGAAATCGGCCAGCCGCATCCAGCGCGCGACCTCGGTCGTAAAGCCGACCACGACCCGCGGCGCCCGTGCCGGCTGGTCCCGCAACGCCATGGCGAGCTTGGCATTGCGACCGCATAGCAGGATCAAGGGGGTGTCGGGCAGGCGCCTGGCGATCGCCAACATCGCCCCGGAACCGGTGCCGCCGAACAACACCAGGCCGGTCGGCGTGTCCGCGTCCAGCCCCAGTCGCCGCCGCTCGGCGGTCCGCTCGATGGGCCTCTGGGCATAGAAGTCGGGGCGCAGGATCATGCCGCTGCTGCGATGCACGCGCTGCGGCTTGCAGCCGGCGGCCAGCGCCTGCGCGACCGCATGGTCGGTACCGCACACCAGATGCTGCGCCAGGTCCGGCTCGATCCAGAAGTGGGGTGGGTGATCGGCCATGTCGGTGAGCACCGTCACGAAGGGTACGCCCGGGCAGGCCAGTGCCAGGCTGTCGTGCAACGCGCGGTTAAAGTTGGGGATCAGTGAGACGACCAGATCGGGCCTGGTCGTCTGCCAATACCGCGCCAGGCGCCGCACCAGGCGGGTATGGCTCAAGCGGATCAGGCCTTGGAACAGCTTGAGCTCTTGGGCCAGACCCAGCGTGAAGCCGGTCGCCAGGCGCATGTTGTAGAGGTCCTCGGGCTCCATCCCGGTCACGCGCAGAAAGCGCTTGTTCGGGTCCAGCACCTGCATCAGGTTGACCTTGCGCACCTGCCAGGGCCGCCGCTGATCTCGGATCGCCTGCTCCAGCGCCTGCGCCGCGGCACGGTGACCGCCGCCGGCGTTGAACCAGATCAGATCGACGGTTTTTGTGACCGGCGTCGTTGCACGCGACACCGGCGGGCGCCAGGGGCGTTCGTGTGCGGCAGGGGTGCGAAGAGGTACCAGAGGAGTCACAAAGCGAGGTTCCAAATGACTGGGAGCCAACGGACAGGACTAGCGGCATTATCGATGGTCTTGATGACGCCTTGGTTACCATCGGCGTCGTGCGCGGCCGGGCTTTCAACCAACCTGAGGGCAGTGCTTGTCACCATCCTGTCACCATTCCGGAACCACCGTGTAACGTTGGGTGCTTAGGCTGCAGGTCGGGGACCTGACCGACACCCCCGGTACCAACAACGTCAATCTCGATGTCCGGGCCGCCTTTGCCCAGGCCCTGTACGACGCCGGCATCGGCTTCTATCCACTGCGCGGTTCGTCCTGGTCGACCAGTGCACCAAACCCAGCGGCACGGCGCACTCAAACTGCACAATCGGGCTATCGTCACCAGTCCGGACGGCCTCTCTAAGGTGCAGAACATCATTGCCGCCTCCAACAGCTACAAGTTCTACATCCCACCCAGCCCGACCGGGCTCGCGGGCCAGGCGTGCCCTGGCGAAGACGGTGGATACCGGCTGGGCCCCGCGGGCCGGCCGCACGGCCAGCGATATCCTGACCCTCTGGGGGCTGCACGACAGTCTGGTCACGGACTTCTCGGTCCCCGCGACCGCGACGGCCGCGCCCTCCGGCTATCAGTTCCAGCTCAAGGGCGATCGGACCGACACCTACGTCCTCTCGCTGAGCTATCAATCCAACGGCATCAGCGCCCAGCGGCTCACGAGCGGCTTGTTCGGGCTCGCCACCCGCGACGCCGAGGGCAACAGGGTCAACGCCGTGGCCGCGAACGACGGCGGCGACGGGAGCTTCGTCCAAGGGCCCTATGTCCACGGTGATACGCTCGGGACCTACGGCATCGACACCGCCACGCAGACCGCCTGGGCGGTGGTCAATCACCAGGGCGACTTTGCGGTGGCCGATTTCGCCAAGGGCTCGCCGCAACTCTATGCCCTGATCTCCAGCAAGGCCGGTCCGGCCGGCGCCCGGGTCTGGACCCTGAAGCTCGTCAATGGGCATGAGCCGGTCAGGGGTGCCAGGATCGACGACCTGACCCTCACCCAGACCCGCGGCACCGCCTGCACGAACCGCACCGGCGGAATTCGAGAGCCCGCGGATTCGCGACGCCTTCATCGCCGCGGTGCTGCGCGATGCCGGCGGCCTCCCGGCCGCGGTCGAGCAGATGCTGGCCGGGGCCTTGGCCGAGCGCGAAGTGTCGCGGCGCACCGTGCGCGACCTGTCGAGCGACGCGGCCACCACCTACCTGGACATGACGTGGCTGCTGGTGATCCTGGTCGCCGTGGCGATGGCCGTGCGCTACATCGGCCGCGGCATCGGTGCGCAGGAATTGAGCTTGGTCGCGGATGGGTGGGCGGCGGTGTATCATCGGCAGTACTGCAAGGACAGTGACGTTACGCGGCGGGAGGGGAGGCGCGGGCGGCGGGGCGGGGGATCTGGGCGGCGCCGGGCGCGCATCAAAGCCCCTGGGACTACCGCCATCGCGACCCGTAGACCAGCCGAGCCATCAGCCGGGCGTCGTCTGGGGCCCGCGGGCCCCTATTCTTGGCTGGCCCTGCGTGAAGTGGTCTGAAAGACTGGTTTGCGTCATCGACTACGATAATAAAGGGTTATACTGCACCGATGAAAACGGGATGTTTGACGGTCAATTGGTCGGAAAGGACGAGATCGTTTTTCACTACCATCATGTTACCAGTGATAATTCTATTGTGTCGGTAATGAAATTGGCGAAAAGAGAGTAGCATTCCTGGCCGTCGCCCGCTTAGCTCGGCCGTCGCTGCAAGAGCCTGACGCCAGGCGACATCAGACTGTAACCCCGCACCCGTGGCCGAGCAGCGCCCGCGGCCCCGCGCGCCCCGCCAGCGCCAGCCCCGCCGGTGACGGCCGCTGAACTGCCCCACGTCGCGGCCAGCTTCAACGCCGCCAAGCGCCTGCTCAACGACCAGGTCTACGCCGACCACCGCGTGAGCTTCTACTGCGGCTGCGCCTTCAATGGGCAGCGCCGCACGGATCTCGGCGCGTGCGGACTCGCCGCCCTGCCGAGGAGAAACGGGCGCAGCGCGTCGAGGCCGACCACGTCTACATGCGCCCTACGCTGTGATTCGGCGCCGCTGGCCGTCGTGTGCGGTATATTGGCAGCACAGACGCAGTATCGCCAACCGGGGGAGCGACCGACATGACCGCGGTCAAGACCGAAACCGTCACCTTCCGCATCCAACCCGAGATCAAGGCCGCCCTGCGCCAGGCCGCCGAGCACGAGCACCGCAGCCTGGCGAACATGCTGGAGGTCATGATCCGCGACTACCGCAGCCGCCACGCCGCCACCGCCACCCGGCAGGACCTTGCCGGCGCTGGTTCTCCGCGCTAGCCCCCACACTCCACCAGGCCGCCGCCACGCGCACCCGGCCCGTCAGCACTCCAGGATTGAACACCGACCCATGGCCGACGAGACAACCACTGGCAATGTCACCCGCAACGGCGGCGACTTGGGCTTCGAGGCCGACCTGTTCAAGGCCGCGGACAAGCTGCGCGGCAACATGGAGCCGTCCGACTACAAGCACGTCGCCCTGGGGCTCATCTTCCTCAAGCACATCTCCGACAGCTTCGAGGCCAAGCACGCCGCGCTCCTGGCGCAGTACCCGGACGGCGCCGAGGACCCCGACGAGTACGCCGCCGAGAACGTCTTCTGGGTCCCGCCGGGCGCGCGCTGGTCGCACCTCAAGGCCCAAGCCAGGCAGCCCGGCATCGGCAAGCTGATCGACGAGGCGATGCTCGCCATCGAGAAGGTCAACCCCAGCCTCAAGGGCGTGCTGCCCAAGGAGTACGGCCGCCCGGCGCTCAACGCCGTGATGCTGGGCGAGCTGATCGACCTGATCTCCAGGATCGCGCTGGGCGAGTCGCAGGACCGCGCCCGCGACCTGCTGGGCCGGGTCTATGAATACTTCCTGGGCCAGTTCGCCGGCTCCGAGGGCAAGCGCGGCGGCGAGTTCTACACCCCGCGCTCGGTGGTGAGTGTGCTGGTGGAGATGCTGGAGCCCTTCCCGGACCCGGTGCGCAAGGTCCTGGGGCGCGTCTATGACCCCTGCTGCGGCTCCGGCGGCATGTTCGTGCAGACCGAGCGCTTTCTGACCGCCCACGGCGGGCGCATCGGTGAGCTGGCCATCTACGGCCAGGAGTCCAACTATGTCACCTGGCGCCTGTGCAAGATGAATCTCGCGGTGCGCGGCATCGACGCCGACATCCGCTGGAACAACGAGGGCAGTTTCCACAAGGACGAGTTGCCGGAGCTGCGCGCCGACTTCATCCTCGCCAATCCGCCCTTCAACATCTCCGACTGGGGCGGCGCCAAGCTGCGCGAGGACGCCCGCTGGCGGTACGGCACCCCGCCGGTCGGCAATGCCAACTTCGCCTGGCTGCAACACATCCTGCACCACCTGGGACCCAACGGCACCGCCGGTGTCGTGCTCGCCAACGGTTCAATGTCATCCAGCCAGTCCGGCGAGGGCGAGATCCGCCGGGCCATGGTCGAGGCCGATGTGGTGGATTGCATGATTGCGCTCCCCGGTCAGTTGTTCTATTCCACCCAGATCCCCGCCTGCCTGTGGTTCCTGGCCAAGAACAAGCGCAACGGCGGCCTGCGTGACCGCCGCGGCGAGACCCTGTTCATCGACGCCCGCAAGCTCGGGCACCTGGTCGACCGCACCCGGCGGGAGCTTGCGGATGAGGACATCGACCGGATCGCCAACGCCTACCACGCCTGGCGGGGGGAGATGGACGCGGGCAGGTACGCCGACGTGGCGGGCTTCTGCAAGGCCGCGACCCTACCTGAGATCGCCGGACATGGCTTTGTGCTGACACCCGGGCGCTATGTGGGCGCGGCGGAGGTCGAGGAGGACGAGACGCCCTTTGTCGAGCGGTTCGCGGCGCTGCAAGAGACACTGGACTCTCAGTTTGCGCAGGGGCAGCGGTTGGAGCGGGCGATCCGCGAGAATCTCGGGCGTGTAGGCTTGCAAGCCGAGTCGTCGACTGGTACACAGTAACTTGAGTGACGAACGAAAAATTGGAGATTTTGCGTGGACTGTAAGTCGATCCGCTACGCCCGGCACGCCTCGCGCAGAGCGGCGACTGCGTCGTGGTCACCGCGTATTCGCCGGACCCGAAACTGTGGAGCGATGATTACAAGACCCGGAGAACATCATGAATTGCACGCTATGCAAGAACGCAGAGACGGCCCCCGGGATCGTTACGGTGTCCCTGAATGGTGAAACCGTCGTCATCATCAAGAACGTGCCGGCAGAGGTCTGCGGTAATTGCGGCGAATACTATCTGGACTCAGCCGCCGCGCAGCGGGTCTATGTGCACGCGGATGCGGCGGTGGCCCGCCATGCCGAGATCGAGGTCTTGCGCTTTGCCGCCTGAGGCAGGATCGAGACACCGCCTTTTCTGGCTCCCACGCTCCAGCGTGGGAGCAAGTGCGGGCGCTCCGCGTCCAGTGCCAGGACCGGACGCGCAGCGCCCGCACGGCATTCCCACGCCGGAGCGTGGGAACGAGAATGAGTATGGAAGGTCGACCGGAGAACCCTGGGAATGAGTGCCACGCTTTCGATCAACCCGCAGCAGCGTGAACTGTTGCTCGCACTCTTGCACCAATGGCTGCCCGGAACCGCGGTCTGGGCCTATGGGTCCAGGGTGAACGGCACCGCCCGCCCCAATTCCGACCTCGACCTCGTTGTCTTTCCCTCGCCGACCCAGCGCCAGTTGCTGCCGGCGGCGCGCGAGGCACTGGACGAGAGCAATCTGCCGTTTCTTGTCGACCTCCATGGGTGGGATGAATTACCGGCACGCTTTCACGACAACATCCGCAGCAACTATGTCGTGCTGCAAGCAGTGGAATCCCCGGAGTTGCAACGACAATGACTGATAGCCGCATTGCCATCGTGGATCGCATCTACGATTCAGATAGGTCCGAAGAACCTTTCGGTAAGCGCTGGCGAGACGAATGCGTGACGCTCGATGCAGCAACCCTGGCGGCCTTGCTGCAAGGCAAGATCCTCGCGCTCGATGTGCAGGGTGAATATGTGATCTATGTTCGTGCCGGGGAAATGGCAGGACCGGCGGGCGGCAACCCGCCGGCCGACAGCGACGACGCGCGAGCAGCGGGCAGGGGTTCGGATTGAAGAATCTGCCGCTACGCACCAACGCTTCTGGCTCCCACGCTTCTGGCTCCCACGCTCCAGCGTGGGAGCAAGTGCCGACGCTCCTGCGTCGTGTCGGTGTTCGGGCCGCAGGAGCGGCCAAGACTGCATTCCCACGCGGAGCGTGGGAACGAGAAGACGCGGGCAGGTACGCCGACGTGACCGGGTTCTGCAAGGCGGCGACGCTGCCTGAGATCGCCGGGCACGGTTTTGATTCGGGAGAGGCTAACGAGAGTAGCAGTTGATGGATAATTGGCCAACCGTTCAACTCGGTGATGTGACCGATCTACTGACTGGCTTTCCATTCAAGAGCGAACGGTATACCGAAGACTTTTCAGATCCTCAGTTACTGAGGGGTGATAACGTCGCACAAGGTGTTCTACGCTGGGAAAACGCAAAGCGCTGGCCGAGCAACGCTACCAATGAAGTGACGCAGTATTGGTTAATGGAAGACGACGTTATCCTCGCCATGGATCGACCGTGGATCGAGGCCGGACTAAAGTATGCTGCGATCCGCAAGTCTGACCTTCCTGCCCTACTCGTTCAACGTGTTACGCGTCTTCGTGGTAGCGCCACACTGAATACAAGCTATCTCAAATACGTTATCGGCAGCCGAGCTTTCACAGAGTATGTACTAGCTATACAAACGGGCACGGCCGTTCCCCACATCAGTGGTGGGCAGATCAAGAGGTTTCAATTCCGACTACCTCCGATTGAAACTCAATTGGACATCGCTCAAATACTCGGCGCTCTCGACGACAAGATCGAGCTGAACCGCCGCATCAACGAGACGCTGGAAGCGATGGCGCGCGCGCTGTTCAAGGACTGGTTTGTCGATTTCGGCCCCACCCGCGCCAAGCAGGAAGGCATGGAGCCGTACCTCACCCCCGAACTGTGGTCGCTGTTCCCCGAGCGGCTGGATGTAAAAGGAACGCCGGAGGGGTGGGACTTCGCCACAGTCGGTCAGTTGTTTACTCTAACCATGGGACAGTCCCCGCCTGGAAGCACCTACAACGACGCGGGCAATGGGCTCCCGTTTTTTCAAGGTCGCACAGACTTTGGATTTCGTTACCCGGAGCGTAGAATATTTTGTTCCGCACCAGCAAGGATTGCTGAGGCGGAGGACACCCTCGTTAGCGTCCGAGCGCCTGTCGGGGACATCAATCTTGCATGGGAAAAATGCTGCATCGGTCGTGGGGTAGCTGCATTAAGGCATCCCAAAGGCTATCGGTCTTTCACCTACCATACCGCGTGGGCTCTACAGTTACAGTTACAACAGTACGAGCATACTGGGACTGTATTTGGGGCAATCAACAAGAAGCAGTTTGAGTCGTTGAGCATTTGCTCACCGAGCCAGGAATTGTTGGCCTCCTTTGAGGATGTGGTTAGTCCCTTGGATGACCGAGTAAAGGGTAACATTATCGAATCCCGCACCCTCGCCCAAGTCCGCGACCTCCTCCTCCCCAAACTGATGTCCGGTGAGATCCGCGTGAAGGATGCGGAAAAGACCCTGGAGTCCCACCTGTGACTCCAGACCGTCTGCTCGCAGCGACCGACCGCGAAGAGGCGCTATCGCGTGCCTATGTCCAGGCAGTCGCAGCCGGTGCCGGCTACGTGGTCGCGACCCGCGACTTCGACCGCGACGGGATCGACTGCGAGATCAAGGCCGGCGGCCACATGCGGCCGGCGCTCGGCATCCAGCTCAAGGCGACCGTGAATCTCGGTGAGTGTATCGACGGGTGCTACCACTACCCCCTCAAGCGCCGCAATTACGATTGGCTGCGCGGTCCCAGTCAGGCACCGCGACTCCTGGTGGTGCTGGCCCTGCCCGAGCAGGAGACCGATTGGCTCAGTATCTCCGCGGCGCAACTCGTCATGCGGCGCTGTGCCTATTGGGTCTCGCTGGCGGATGCACCGGAAACCACGAACCAGACATCCGTCACCGTGCTGCTCCCGGAAGTCAATCGACTCGAGATTGCGTCACTGCGTAAACTGATGGATCAATCCAGAACAGGTGTCATTCGATGAACATAAAGATCGTCGATGCTGCGGCCCTGCGGGCCATTACCCCGGCGGCATTGGCCGCTTACGCCCGCGGCGAGGGTTGGACACGCACCGGGACCTATGGAAAGTTCGCGGATGTCTACACCGCGGCGGAGCGTCCTGAACTCTTGATTCCCCGCACCGACCTGGTGGCAGACTATGCCAGCGTGGTGTTGGAACTGATCACGCTCCTGGCCGCATCATGCGGCCGGGATCAGTTCGCCCTGTATCGCGATCTGATCGGCGCCGACCGCGACCTCGTGCGCGTTCGTGCCCGCGGCGCGGACGACGACGGAAGCCTGAGTATCGACGCGGGTGTGGGGCTCGTCAGCTACGCCCGTGAGCTGCTCCTGGCCGCCGCCTGTGCGGCGAGCAATCCGCAGTCGCTCTACCGGGCGGGGGCCAACAAGGAGGCCAGCGACTACATGAACCGCGTGCGGCTGGGTCAGACCGAGCAGGGCAGTTTTGTCGTGACCCTCCTGGCGCCGGTGCCGCCCTTCTTGCAGGCCCCGCTCGATGCGGCCTGGACGGATTTCGAGGACGAGCCCTATGACCGTAAGGTCACACGCCGGTTGATGGATGGCTTGGAGGCGTGCCGATCCGCGGCGGAATTGGCGAGCGCCGGCAACGGTATGGTCGAGTTCGAGCGGGGGGTCGACCGCGGGGTCAGTGCCAATCTATGCGAGGCGGTCGCCAAGTTGGTCGAATACTCGGCCGGCCTGGAAGTCGGCGTGACCTGGGCGCGGACTCGCCCGGGGCCGCAGGTGCACCGTAAGGTGAGCTTTTCAACCAGTGACGCTGAGATCCTGAAAGAGGCGGCGCGCACCTTTCGCGCGCACCGCTCGCGTCAGGATGTGGAACTGTTCGGAACGGTGTACAAGCTTCAGCGTGACCAGGCGCAGTTGGCGGGACAGGTGACACTCAAGGCGCTGGTCGACAAGCGAATCCAGTCCGTCAAGGCGATGCTGGATCAGGCCAGCTACAGTCTGGCCGTGCAGGCGCATGACCGCAAGCTGCCGGTCGTCGTGCGCGGCGATCTGGAGCGGGTGGGCCAACGCTGGCAACTGAGCGGTGCGGAGTTGCTGAATGTGGGCACCGAGGACGAGAACGAGGACGACGCTGCCGGCGAGGTGACCTGAATGAGCTACCTCTCCGAAGCCCGTAGGTCGGGTTAGCGAAGCGTAACCCGACAAGATACCCGCACCAGCCCTCGATCCATGCGATACCGACGCACTATAGTCCCCGGCGGCACCTTCTTCTTTACCCTGGTCACCCAGGATCGCCGCCCGCTATTTACGGACCCGGAGAGTATCGATTGCTTGCGCGAGGCGTTTCGTGCCGTCAAGACCAAGCGCCCATTTCGGATCGACGCAATCGTGATCATGCCGGACCACCTGCATTGTATCTGGACCCTGCCCAGCGATGACGCCGATTATTCTCTGCGTTGGCGGCTGGTAAAGACCTGGGCTACCAAGCACTGGCCCAGGCCCTTACCAAGTCCGGCCGATCCGGCGCGGCGCGCCAGGGGCGAGCAGGCGCTGTGGCAACATCGCTACTGGGAGCATACGATCCGCGACGAGGACGATTTTTCCCGGCATGTCGATTACATCCACTATAACCCCGTCAAGCACGGGTACGTCGACCGGGCGGCGGATTGGGCTTATTCGAGCTTTCGGCGGTTTGTGGAGGCGGGGCTTTATCCGCGGGATTGGGCGTGCAAGGACGAGGTCTTGGACGGTGTGGGTCACGAGTGAGGGCGCGGCCGTCGGGTTACGCTTCGCTAACCCGACCTACGGCCTGACGGGGCCCGGTAG
>NZ_CAIKKU010000428.1 GCF_903828115.1 uncultured Thiodictyon sp.
ACCTACTGCCCCAATACACCCGATCACCCAGTGCCCAACCTGACCGACCTCCCGCTGCAACTCACCTACCGCACCGGCCGCGACGACCTGGTCCGCGGCTTCTTCGTCCCCTGTCTCGAGGCCGCCGTCCTTTACCGCCGCGCCGCGGGCGGCTTGATCAGCGTCGGCACGAGCGCTGGCCTCGCGCTCGCCGCCCGCGGGGTCGCGAGCCTGGCGCTGCGGCGCGGGCGGATGCGCCTCATCGTCTCCCCGCACCTGGAACCGGACGACTGCGCCGCCCTGGAACGCGCCCGCGACACCCCCGCCGCCGTGCTGCGCACCATCGCCGCCCGCAGCCTGGCCGAGATCGAAGACGCCCTGATCAAGGACCGGCTCAACGCGCTCGCCTGGCTCGCCGCCGCCGGTCTGCTGGAGATCAAGCTGGCGCTGCGCGTCACCCCGCAGGGCAGCTACGCCCGCGGCCTCTGCCATTTTCAGCCCCGGGCCAAGACCGGCGTCTTCTCCGACGACCGCGGTCACCACGTCAGCTTCTCCGGCTCCGCCAACGAGACCGCCGGGGGCCTGGTCGAGAACTTCGAGCACCTGGACGTGTTCCGCTCCTGGCAGGACCCGGAAGGCCGGGTCCAGGCCGCCATCGACGACTTCGAGTCACTGTGGACCGGCCAGGTCCCGGGCCTCTCCATCATCGACTTCAGCCAGGCCAGCTGCGTCCTCCTGGAACGCTACCGCAACCCCGATCAACCCCCGCCCGGCATCGACCCCAACCAGGTCCGCGAGCCCGGCCCCGGCGCCACCTTGACCCCGCCCGCCGGGCTCGAACTGCGCCCCTACCAGAAGGACGCCATCCGCGCCTGGAGCAAGGCCGGCGGGCGCGGTGTCTTCGCCATGGCGACCGGCTCCGGCAAGACCGTCACCGCGCTCGTGCTCGCGAGCAAGGTCGCCGAGCGCAACCGGCCCCTGGTCGTGATCATCGTCTGTCCCTTCATCAATCTCTGCCGCCAGTGGATCAGGGAGATCGCCGCCTTCGGCCTCGACGCCATCGCCTGCTTCGAGGGCCGTCACCGCTGGCAGGCGCAACTGGAGGAGGGCTACCAACGACTCACCGCCGGGCTCGACCAGGTCCAGGCCATCGTTGCCACCAACGCCAGCTTCCAAAGCGATGCCTTCCAGACCCGCCTGCGCCCACGGGTCGCGGTCGGCAATGTCCACCACCTGCTGATCGCCGACGAGGTCCACAACCTGGGCGCCGAGAACGCCCGTGCCGCACTCCCCGACGGCATCGCCCTGCGTCTGGGGCTCTCCGCCACGCCGGAGCGCCATTTCGACCCCGTGGGGACTGCCGCGGTGCTGGACTACTTCGCGCCGATCGTGTACCAATACACCCTACCGCAGGCTATTGCCGACGGCCGCTTCTCTCAGGATGCTGACACCTTTGATTTGCCTGCGGCATCTGCGAGAAGTTACGTATACTGCCCCTGGAAGGCCCCCGCGGCACTATGAGTGTGACCCGGTCAGGCTGCGATCGACAACCGAAGCCCGGACGCGGTTCATCGCCGGTTGCCCCGCCACCCGGTAAACGCGACAGCAGACAGCCAGCGCCACATTGGGGATAATCACGCCAACCTGGGCGCCCCAACGGTCGCTCACCGCTCAGTTCCCTTCCCCCGAGGCAAGGACCCTGACCCATGGCCAAGTTTCTCAACACCAGTGCGACCAACTACTTTCTGGAAGAGCTGATCAAGGCCGCCCGGGAGCGCCTGATCATCATCAGCCCCTTCCTCAAGTTCAACGACCGCATCCGCGAACTGCTCGAAGACAAGGACCGCATGAAGATCGACGTGCGGATCGTCTACGGCAAGAGCGAACTGGCACCCCACGAGATCAACTGGCTGCGCTCGCTGGCCTTCGTCCGCACCAGCTTCTGCCAGAACCTCCATGCCAAGTGCTACCTGAACGAGCACTCAGCCATCATCACCTCGATGAACCTCTACGATTTCAGCCAGGTCAACAACAACGAGATGGGTGTCTTCGTCGACCGCGACCAGGAGGCGGATCTGTACCGCGAGACCTACGAAGAGGCGCAGCGCCTGATCCGGGTCAGCGAAGAGGTCCGACTCTCGGCCGAGAAGGTCGAGCAGCCGAAGGACGAGGGGCGCGAGCCGGCCGCCGGGGCCGCGGACGAAAACGGCTTCGAGAAGCTCACCACCTCCAAGCTCGCCAAGGTGCTTGGGATGCGGACCGGGGAACTGGGCGACAAGTTGCTGAGTGCGGGGCTGGTCGAGCGGGATGGGGAGCATTTCAAGCTCACCGCTAAGGGTAAGGCGGCGGGAGGGGAATTGAGAACGTCCGGGAAGTTTGGGCCGTATTTTTTGTGGCCGGCGGATTTGCACCTCTGATGCTGGCGGCGACCGGTTACAGAGAGTGCCTCTGCGCGTCGCGAAGGGAAAAGGCAGCTAGCCCACAGGGTCGGCTCACGCTCCGGTAACCCTGTCTTCGTGGGCCTTGTGCTCCACTGCTCTCCCACGCTCCGAATACTTGCCCAGTCTCCCTCTTAATGCCGAAGTACCTAACCATGAATCGACGTCAGGTCCTGCAAGCCGCCGCATCCTGGAAAACGGCTGCATCAATTACCGGTTGGACGCCGGAAAGCTTTCGTAGCAGACGTGATGATCCGGCTGGGATTGACGGCTGGATCGAGACGCACTTGCGACCCAGCAGTTGCACCATGCTGGTGGTGGATGCCCGCGACCCTGGGGCGCGCGCCCAAACGTCCGCCTGGGCCGAGCGATTGGGTGGACTGGAGGAACCGGGCCTGCGCACTGCGCTCGTCCTCGGCGATGCTGCGCCCGATCCCGGTGCGCCCTGGCGTGCCGCCCTGCACACCCGCCTTGATGGCGTTTGTGACATCAGCCCCCAGCGGGCGCGCCTGCGCGCGGCGGCGCTTGCCATCTACATAGATGCTCTGCTTATGCTGACACCTACCCTGATCGGCTACGATGCCTTGGATGTCCGCAGGGTGCTAAAATCCGGTGCGACCCTGCGAACAGGCGCAACGCTCTGGGGCCGGAAATCCCGGCGCGCACAGGCGTTCTGTGGGCTCTGGGCCGAACTGACACCCGACCGCCTTAGCGGGGCACTGGTCTGGCTGCACGGCGGCGCCGACCTCAGCATGGACGATTTGGACTGGTTGCACGATGAGATCGGGGAACGTCTGCCGGAGACGGCCATTGCTGTCCCTGTACTCTTCCCCCATTCCGGGTGGCCAGCAGGCCGCCAGGTGCTGGGTAGGGTGTTCAATATCCCACCAATATCACAAACTAATATCATGCAGTTTTCGTGTTTGATACCCAATCGATGAGAGCATGCCGACGCCGGGCCAGCATCGACGCACCGATATGCGTTTTTGCCCAGTTCTCGACATCAATAGTACGCACTGATTCCATTGCCTCCCGAATCAACGGAGTCGCCAGGTCGGCGATGAAGGCAGGAATCGCAAGCAGCAGCTTGCCGATCTCCTTGAGTGGCGCTCTGGTGGTGAAGCATTTGTATTTCCCGAAGACCGATTCGATGATATCGGAGGAGGCCAGCCAGACACTATCAGTCGGAATCTTGGCGGCTTCCACTGCGACCTTTGCGAGCATCTGTTGGGTAAA
>NZ_CAIKKU010000429.1 GCF_903828115.1 uncultured Thiodictyon sp.
CCTGGCCTGACGGTGTCGGGGCTGGAACAGTCAGGGCTGGAAGCCCTGACTACGCCGCCCCGCACGCTGGCCATCGAGCTAGCGGTCGAGAGGACTTTTACGTCGCCGACTTAAGCCCCGAAGGGGCGCGACATACCAGCCCAGGGCAACGCCCTGGGTTTGAGGTGCAGTTGAGTTCAGCCCTGTAAGGGCGTGACATCCAGAGGGCATCTATGTCACGCCCTTACAGGGCTGCCTGAGCAATGTAACGCCATCCCCAGGGCGTTGCCCTGGGCTGGTATGTACGACCCCGTTGGGGTCGTGACGCAAGATGACGTGGCATTGGAGATGGGGATCAAGGCCCCCAGGATATTACTAAGCCCGTAGGGTCCGCTGTGCGGACCAGCGACCTCCCGTCCAGCAGGGTGGCCGGAGTAATCAAGGCGCGGCCGAGTGCGCGTCTTACGGTCATCGTGGCGGGCGGGCTTAGGGCCACCGCCGCGCCTTAAGTCGCGTCGCTGCCCGCCTTGCCGCGCTGTTTCACCAGCTTGGGGTCGGCGACCAGCGGGCGATAGACCTCGATCCGGTCACCGTCCGCTACCGGTGCATCCAAGGGGGTGAGCTTGCCGAAAATCCCCAGCTTCTGCTGCTCCAGATCGATCTCCGGAAACTGCCGCAGCACGTCTGAGCGCAGTACGGCATCTCTCACCGTGGCGCCGTCCGGCACCTCCACATAGACCCAGAACTGGCGCGCCGGGTTGGCGTAAACGAGTTGAACCTTCATCGCATCGATCCCTTGGGGAGGCGTCAGACGGCGTGGGCGCCGCCCATTTGGATGGCTTTACCGCCGGCCACATCGATCATGCGCTTGCCGACGACCAGGAACCCGGTGACCAGAAAACCGCCCGGGGGCAGGATCATCATCAGGGTCCCCATGCTCTCGGGCATGACCCGCACCTCCATGAAGCTGAACGCGGGGCCGAGCAGCAGTGAGGCGTCCGCGAACAGGGTGCCGGCGCCGAGGATCTCGCGCACCGCGCCGATGGCGGTCAAGGCGAGTGTGAAGCCCAGGCCCATGAAGACCCCGTCCGCCAGCGACGGCAGCACCGGCTCCTTGGAGGCGAAGGACTCGAGGCGCGCCAGCGGCAGACAGTTGGAGACGATCAGCGGGATGAAGAGCCCGAGCACCTTGTAGAGGTCGTGCATGTAGGCGTTCATCGTCAGGTCCACCACCGTCACCATGGCGGCGACGATCAGGATATAGACCGGGATCCGCACCTCTTGGGTGATGTAGCCGCGGAAGGTGGCGACCAGGCCCCCGGAGGCGGCCATGACGACCGCCGTGGCCAGCCCCATGCCCAGGCCGTTGGTCGCGCTGGTGGTCATGGCCATGGTCGGGCACATGCCGAGCAGCATGGCCAGGACCCCGTTGTTGTCCCAGAGTCCGTCGCGGGCGATTCTGCCGTATCCGGTTGCCATCTCAGCGTACCTCGTTCACTTTCTGGGGGGGCTGCGGCTGGGTCAGCTCCTGCTTGCGGGCGTCGAAGAAGACCAGACCCTCGCGGATGGCCCCGACCACGCCGCGGGGGGTGATGGTGGCCCCGCTGAACTGGTCGAACTGGCCGCCGTCCTTCTTGACCTTCCACTTCTCGATCGGCGGATTGCCCAGGCCCAGGCCCGTGAAGCGCTCGATCCAGTCGCCCTTCTTGATCTCGATCTTGTCGCCGAGCCCGGGGGTCTCCTTGTGGGCCAGGGCCCGTACACCCAGGACCCGCCCGTCGGCGCCGACCCCCAGCATCAGCTTGATCCGACCCGCGTAGCCGATGCCGCTGACTTCGTAGGCCACACCGGTGACCAAGCCGTCCTTCTTGGCGAGGTAGACCGTCAGCCCCTCATCCTTGGCGACGTCGAGGAGGATGGTGTCCACGACCGGGTTGTTGTCATGGATGGCGTCGGGGATCACCGCGGCCAGCGAGTTCTGCCGGTCTTCCATGGCCCGGGCGGCGATGTCCTTGGCGGTCAGGGCGTCGGTGACGGCGAGCAGCAGCCCGAAGCCGAGACAGAAGGCCCCCAGGACCAGGCCGTGATAGAGAGAACTGTTCTTGTTCATTTGTCCCCCTGGGGTGCCAGCGGCTCGCCCCGGCGGGTACGTCCGAACCGGCGCGGCCGGGTGTACTGGTCGATGATGGGGGTCAATGAGTTCATCAGCAGGACCGCGAAGGCCACCCCCTCCGGGTAGCCGGCGAAGCTGCGGATGATCCAGGTCAGCAGCCCGACCCCGAAGCCGAAGATGAGCTGTCCGGTCTTCGAGACCGGCGAGGTGACATAGTCGGTGGCGATGAAGAAGGCGCCGAGGAAGGCCGCCCCCGACAGGATCTGAAAGGCCCCGTCGGTGAAGCGCTCCGGGTTGGCGAGGTGCCCCAGGGTCGCGGCCACGAACAGGGTCCCCAGCATCGCCGCGGGGACGTGCCAGGTGATGACCTTTTTCCAGATCAGGAAGAGCCCGCCGCCCAGGATCAGGAGCGCGGAGGTCTCACCCAGGCTGCCGGCGCGCAGCCCCAGGCCCATGTCCATCAGGTCCGGCAACTGCCCCACGGACTGGGACACCGTCTGGCCCATCGAGAGTCCGGTCTTCACGAGCCCCAGGGCGGTCGCGGCACTGTAGCCGTCCGGTATCTGACCGCCGAAGGTGATCGCCAGGGCGTCCAGGAACCCGGGGGTACCGGTCCAGAACAGCGGGTGGGGGGCAACCCAGGAGGTCATGGCCACCGGGAAGGAGACGAGCAGCGCGACGCGCGCCACCATGGCCGGGTTGAACAGGTTCTGGCCCAGCCCGCCGAAGATCTGCTTGCCCAGCAGGATCGCGAAGACCGCCCCCAGGACCCCGGTCCACCAGGGCGCCCAGGGCGGCAGGGTCATGGCCAACAGCCAACCGGTCAGCACGGCCGAGCCATCGCCCAGGGTGGGCATCAGGCGCCGCCCGCTGATCAGCAGGGCGAGGCCCTCCATGGCCGCACAGGCACCGACGGTGACGGCGAAGAGGAAGACGGCGGGCCAGCCGAACAGATAAAGGTTGAAGGCGGTGGCCGGCACCAGGGCCAGGATCACCGTGGTCATGGTCTTCTGAACGCTGGCCGCCGAATGGGTATAGGGCGCGCTGGTCGTCGCGGTCTCGATCATCATGCCTCTGCCGGCTCCTCTGCCCGCGGCTGGCGGGCGGCCGGCGGGGTTCCTTTGGTGGTGGCCTTGGCCGCCGCGGCCGCGGCCTTGGCGGCAGCGGCCCGCTCAAGCCGGTCCCGATGGGCCTCGGTCAGGGTCTTGGTGCGCTCGTGCTTGGCCCGGTCGCGCTCCTTGGTTTTCAGCATCCCCTTGGCGTAGTTGAAATACTGCACGAGCGGGATGTGGGACGGACAGGCCCAGGAGCAGCTCCCGCAGGACAGACACTCGGTCACGCCCAGGTTGTTGGCGCCGTCCAGGTTGTCCGTGCGGATGAAGGCGGCCATCTCCAGGGGCACCAGGCCGCAGGGGCAGATGGCCACGCAGGTCCCGCAGCGGATGCAGGGGCCAGGCTCGGCCTCGCCGGTCTCCTCGGCGTTGAGTGCCAGGATGCCGGAGGTCCCCTTGATCACCGGCACGTCCAGGCTCGGCAACGGCTGGCCCATCATGGGGCCGCCCTGCACCAGGCGCGCGGGCACGCCGACCAGGCCGCCGCAGAAGTCGATCAGGGCGGTGACGGGGGCGCCGATGGGGGCGAGGATGTTGCGGGGCTCGCGCACGGCACGCCCGCTCACGGTCACCACGCGCTCGATCAGGGGGCGCCCGAAGCGCACCGCGTGATGGATGGCCTGGGCGGTGGCGACATTGTGCACCACGGCGCCGATGTCGGCGGTGAGCTTGGCGGCCGGGGTCTCGCGGCCGGTCAGGGCCTGCACCAGGTGGCGCTCCGACCCCATGGGATACTGGACCGGGACCGGGCGCACCTGCACCTCGGGGAAGGCGGCGGCCTCCCGCGTCATGGCCTCCAGGGCCTCCGGCTTGTTGTCTTCGATACCGATGATCACCAGCGGTGCGCCCAGGGCGTGCGCCATGATACGGGCGCCGTCGATCACCTCGTCGGGGTGTTCGCGCATCACCCGGTCGTCGCAGGTGAGGTAGGGCTCGCACTCGGCGCCGTTCAGGACCAGCATCTCCAGCTTGCGCTGGGTGCCCAGGTGCAGCTTCACCACCGACGGGAAGGCCGCGCCGCCCATACCCACGATGCCCGCCTGCGCCACCAGGTCGCGGATCGCCTGCGGCTCGGCCGTCAGGGGGTCGGCGAGCGGGGTGGGCAACGGCGCCCATTCCTCCTTGCCGTCAGGCACGAGGACGACGGCGGTCTGCGACAGGCCGGAGGCGTGCGGGGCCGTGACCTCGCTGACCGACTCGATGTACCCGGAGGTGGGGGCATGGGCGGGGGCCGAGACCGGCCCCTGACCCTGGGCGATCATCTGACCCTTCAGGACCCGCTCGCCGGCGGCGACCAGCAGCCGGGCCGGGGCCCCGATGTGCTGGTGCAGCAGGATGCGCAGCCGTTGCGGCATCGGCAGGGCGGTGATCGCCTTGTCGCTCGCCAGTTCTTTGCGGTATTCGGGATGGATGCCGCCGCGGATCGCAAACAATTTCATCGCTCGCACTCCAGAGTTCTAATGCGCCGTGGCCGGCTTGGGCCAGTGCCAGGTGCCCAGGGTGACGGGAATCGGGCGCATCGTGATGGCCTCGGTGGGGCACACCGGGATGCACTTGCCGCAGGCGTGGCAGGACTCGGCGAGGATCGTATGCATCTGTTTGGTAGCGCCGAAGATGCCGTCCACGGAGCACTCCTTGAGACAGCGGGTGCAGCCGATACACAGCTCCTCGTCGATGGCGGCGTACTCAGGCCCCCGCTCGACATGGTCGGAGAGGTCGATCGACACCCCCAGGCGCTTGGCCAGGGCCTCGGCCGTCGCCTTACCCCCCGGGGGACAGACGGTGGCCGCCGCATCCCCGGCGGCGAGCGCCTTGGCGGCTTGGGCGCAACCCACGTAGCCGCATTGACCGCATTGGGAGCCCGGCAGCAGGGCCTGCAGATCGGCCTCGAGCGGATCGACCTTGACCGCGAGGAGGCGGGCCGCGGTACCCAGGATACCGCCCAAGACAACACCGATGATGGTGAGACTACCGACCGCGAGCAACAGGAACATGGTTGACCTCCAATCTTATCGCAGACCCTTGAGGGAAAATCAGGAGAGGCAGCGCCCCGGTGCTTAGACCGTGCTGATGCCCGAGAAGCCCATGAAGGCCAGGGCGAGCAGCCCGGCCGTGATGAAGCCGATGGGCGGGCCGGCGAACAGCCGCGGGATCTCGGCCAGCGCGAGGCGCTCGCGCAGTCCGGCGAAAATCACCATCACCAGGCTGTAGCCGATTGATGAGGCGAAGGCGAACACGGTGCTCTCGATGAAGCTCATCCGCCCCTCGATCAGCAACAGGGCCACGCCCAGCACCGCGCAGTTGGTGGTGATCAGCGGCAGGTAGATGCCGAGCATCTGGAACAGGGGCGGGGAGACCTTACGTACCGTCATCTCGGTGAACTGTACGGCGCCGGCGATCACCAGGATGAACACGACGGTGCGCAGATAGCCCAGGCCGAAGGGTTCCAGCAGGTAGGCCTGCGCGGCCCAGTTGAGCATCGACGATACGGTGATGACGAAGGTGGTCGCGAGCCCCATGCCCATGGCCGTATCCACGCGGGTGGTCACGCCCATAAAGGAGCACAGCCCCAGGAAGCGCGCCAGGATCACGTTGTTGACCAGGATCGCGCCTACCATCAGAAGGAGATATTCCTGCATTACCTGTACCTTATGCTGATTCTGTTCAATGGTCGGCTGACCGTTTCTATTTGCGGGCCGGCTGACAGTCGGCGGGTTCTGCCCGGCGCAGGAACCGCGGCGCGCTGGTGCCGCCGGCGAACAGTCGGGCAGCCCCCAGCCGGGCGGCGCCCAGACCCAGGAACAGACCGGCCACGGCGCCAACGATGGTCGTGCCGTCCTGGCCCCAGGCCCACTGGGCCAGCCCGCCGCCCAGGAACAGGGTGCACAGCGGGATGGCATAGGCGGTAAGCGCCGCCTTGACCAGCGCGTCGGAGCGGATCCCCACCACCACCCGCTCGCCGACGCGCAGCCCCGGGTGATCGGTCAAGGCAAAACGCCGCGCCGCGATGCGGTTGGCGATCGTGCCCAGACCCTTGGCGCCGCAGGCGGCGGAGGCCGCGCAATGACCGCAACTGGTGGTCTGCTCCGGCTCCAGCCAGGCAGTTGACCCCACGACCTCCACCACACGGGCGGTGCCTTCGACGAAATCGGGGGGGCCCAAATCCAGGGTGTGCATCGTCTCAGGCATCGGCCGTCGGCCCGAATGCAATGCGAGGCACGCCGGGGTTGGCGTCGCGACTCGGAAACCGGGGGTGCACAGGGCAGGCTGACACGATCGTAACCTCAAGAAAACCTAAAAAAATAGAGTGTTTGCGACAATGCTGCAACGCACCACGTCGAATTTACGACAAAGAACGGCGGCAGGCAATGTATCGACATCATTAATTTCGCATAAAGCCGCGCGACAGTCACCCGCGGGTCACATTTCGGTGCTATCAAGCAAACGGCGTGCCATCTATTAAGGCGCCCGGCGGGGGCCGCTGCGGTGCGACAATAGTTACGAACGGCCGCCGAAGTCCCGATTGGAGCAGCGATGAGTCACGCCCACCACCATCACGCCGAGCACCAGGCCCAAGCCCCGGGCCAGGATCATGCGGCGTCACTGCCCGTCCTGCGCCTGGCCCTGATCCTCACCCTGGGCTATGCCGTGGTCGAGGCCGCCGCCGGTTGGTGGTCCGGCTCACTGGCCCTGCTCGCGGACGCCGGCCACATGGTCACGGATGCCGCCGCCCTGGGGCTGGCGGGACTGGCCGCCTGGCTGACGGCCCGCCCGCCCTCGCCCCGCCACAGCTACGGCCTGGGGCGTGCCGAGTCCCTGGCGGCGCTGATCAACGCCGCGGCCATGTTGGTGGTGGTGGTCCTGATCGCCGCCGCCGCCTGGGACCGCTTGCAGACGCCGCGGGCCATCGACGGCCTGACGGTGAGTGGTGTGGCGGTCGTGGGCCTGGCGATCAACCTGGTGGTCGCCTGGGTGCTGGCCCGCGGCGAGCCGGATTTGAACCTGCGCGGCGCCCTGCTGCACGTCATGGGCGACGCCCTGGGGTCGGTGGCCGCCATCGTCTCCGGCCTGGTCATCTGGACCACCGGCTGGACGCCCATCGACCCCCTGCTGTCGCTCCTGATCTGCGGCCTGATCCTCTCCTCCAGCCTGTCGCTGCTCAGCGAATCACTGCACACCCTGTTGGACGGCGTGCCCGGCGCCCTGCCCCTGGAGACCGTCGGGATGGTCCTGGCCCGGGTGCCCGGTGTCACCGAGGTCCACGACCTGCACGTCTGGTCCCTGTCGTCGCGGCGCGTCGCCCTGTCGGCCCATGTGCGGGTTCCGGACCTGCTGGGCTGGCCCGCGACGCTGGAGGGCTTGCGCCGCGCCGCCCGGGACTTGGGGATCGAGCACGTCACACTCCAGCCGGAGCCCGCCGAGCAACCGGTCCGTTGGGGCGCGCGACCGGGCGTTCACCCCGCGCCCGCGGTTCCTCAGCCCCCGCCGTGACGGTCGCGCAGCGACGCGGTGGGAGCGGCTTCAGCCGCGACGAGGCCGCGCGAGTTGCCGCAACGTCGCCGGTTACCGCGGCCTCGCAGCGCGGCTGCAAGCCGCTCCCACGCGAGGACTTTCATCTTCCGGGGTGGCTTTCCTTCCCTGGCCGTTAGCCGGACCAGGGCCGCGCCGACGCAATCTCGACCTGCTAACGGTCATGGCACCCGCGCCACCCCGGAACATGAAAGTCCTTTCGACCACTGTCGCAACTGCCAGCGTGCG
>NZ_CAIKKU010000430.1 GCF_903828115.1 uncultured Thiodictyon sp.
CCTTGGCGCGCTCCAAGGCTGAAGCCTTGGACTCCAGGCGCTTGGGCTGTGGCGCTTAACTTAATGGCAGTGCGGCGGAGCCTGCAAACGAGAAGCGGCTATACTCTGGCGCGCCTGTAACCACTAAGGATACCGATACCGATGACTGCCCCACGCTCGTCCTATCTCCCCATCGCCGGCCACGAGGTCCATCTGACCGCCTGGGGCGATCCCGCCGCCCCCGCCCTGGTGCTGTGGCACGGGGTGGCCCGCACCGGTCGGGACTTCGATACCCTGGCACGCCGCTTCGCCGATCGCTTCCATGTGCTGTGCCCCGACACCATCGGCCGGGGCCTGTCGAGCTGGTCGGCGGCGCCGGCCGAGGACTACAGCATCCCGGCCTATTGCGGCCATGCCCTGGAACTGCTGGACCGGCTGGGCATCGCCGCGTGCCGCTGGGTCGGTACCTCCATGGGCGGGCTGATCGGCATGGCCCTGGCCGGCACCCCGCAGACCGCGCCGCGCATCGAGCGGCTGGTGCTCAATGACATTGCCCCGCGGCTCAATCAGGTGGCCATCGACCGCATCCTGGCCTATGTCACGCTGGTCCCCGAATTTGCCGGCATGATGGAATTCGAGACCTTCTTGCGCGCCGTCTATGCCCCCTTCGGCCGCCTGAGCGACGACGAATGGCGCCTGCTGGCCGAGACCTCCATGCGCCGGCGCGACAACGGGCGTATCTCCTCGCACTATGACCCGGCGGTGATGCGGGTGTTCGCCGAGCAGGCCGCGGACTTCGACATGTGGGCCATCTTCGATGCCATCACCTGCCCGGTCCTGGCCCTGCGCGGCGAGGTCTCGGACCTGGTCGAGCCGCACGTCGCCGAGGAGATGACCGGACGCGGCCCCAAGGCGCGCCTGGTCACCATCCCCGGCTGCGGCCACGCCCCGGCGCTCAATACGCCCGAGCAGTTCGCGGTGCTGGAGGGGTTCCTGGGGTAGCAGGGCGCGTCCGGCGGCAATCAGGTCGGCGGCGCGCAACGCCGCCTTCAAGATGGTCGGCGTGACGCCTTCCTTGCTGCCGACGAAACCCGGCCGGCCGGTCTTGACGAAGCGCAAAGATGGTCGAATACTGATGCGCCCCCCGCTCGGATCAAGGACCCTTCGGGGCCTTCCGAGCCCGTGAGACTGGTTCACACCGTTGCCAATCCGAGGGACCTGCCATGACCCGAACCTTTCCCCTGCAACTCGCTGTCATCATGTTTGTGCTAGCGAGCGCCCCGGCCCTTGCCGCCGGCCAGAGGCCCAACATCGTCATGCTCATGACCGACGATACCGGTTGGTCGGACTTCGGCGCCTACTCGGGCGGGGGCGCCGCCCTGGGTCACCCGACCCCGAGCGTCGATCGGATTGCCAAGGAGGGTGCGGTCTTTACGAATTGGTACGGGCAGGCGAGTTGCACCGCCGGCCGCGCCTCCTTTATGACCGGGCGTATCCCCATCCGCTCGGCCCTCTCCATCGTGGTCGCCCCGGGGGACCGGAACTATCTGCGCAAGGAGACCCCGACGATCGCCGAGTTCTTCCGGAAGAACGGCTACTCGACCTATTTCTCCGGCAAGTGGCATATGGGCGACATTCCGGAGTCCTATCCCATCGAGCACGGCTTCGACGAGATGAAGCACTTCGCCGCCTACTATGCCGGCGTCTACGCCTACAACGATACCTCGAGCTGGTTCCACCCCTGGTTTCCCTCGTTCAATCCGGACTTTGCGAAGGCCTATGACGGGAGCGTGAATCTGGGTGAGTGGGAAGGGGTCGCGGGGCAGCCCGCCACCAAGGTGGGCACGCTCGACTACGCGGCGCTCGCGACCTTCGATATCCGCCAGACCGATTCGGCCGTGGCCTACATCGAGAAGCACGCCAAGGACGGCAAGCCCTTCTTCATGAACGTTAACTTCATCAAGATGCACAACCCGACCAACCCCGCGCCGGCCTTCCGGGGCCGCTCGCACCTGGGCAACTACTCCGATTCGCTCATGGAGCTCGACGCCGACATCGGGCGGATCATGGATGCCATCCGCACCCACGCGCCCGACACCATCGTCATCGTCACCGCCGACAACGGCGCCTGGCAGGATGCCTATCCGGATGCCGGGACCACGCCGTTCCGCGGGTCCAAGGGGACGGCCTTCGAGGGCGGTTGGCGCGTGCCGGGCCTCCTGTGGTGGCCGGGGCACGTCCAGGCCGGCGTCCAATATGGCGGGATGATGTCGCACATCGACGCCTGGGCGACCCTCGCGGGTATGGTCGGACTCACCCCCCCGCCCCACGACTGGGTCGGCAACGACGGCAAGGGGATCTACTTCGACAGCATCGACAACAGCGCCTATGTGTTGGGCAAGGCGCCCCACTCGGCGCGCACCTCCTGGGTCTATATCGATGGGGAGACCTTCCAGGGCGTGCGGGCCGACATTGGCGGGGACCCCAAGGAACCCTGGGTGAACATCGCCTGGAAGTATCTCTTCACGGCCAAGGACTCCTGGCTCGGGGTGGAGGCGAACCTGGGCGCCATCGGCGCCCTCTATAACCTCACGATGGACCCCTACGAAAAGTACGACATGATCTTCAACGGCGCTGCCGCGACGCGCGTGATGACCTCCTCGCCGGGGCGTTACGCGGGGCAGGACAACGGCTGGGTCGGGGCGCTCGTGTTTCCGGTGATCATGGACTTCAATCAGTCGATCATGAAGTACCCGAGCATCAAACGGTTCCCGGGCGGCGCCTCGAACGACATCGTTCCCGACCTGCAGCATCCGCAGAACCCGGCGCCGCTGCTGAAGGACCTGCAGGGCAAGGTGCCGACGGGCCTCGGCGGCGGTTATACTTGCTATAGGGATAAGTTGCGGTATTATGGAAAGCATTGCCCCTGCCGTCCGAGCAAGCTAGACGGGTAGCCCCGTCCTAATATTTGAAATATTATGGAGCCATGACATGTACAATTGCGAGTTCCCTGCGCGAGA
>NZ_CAIKKU010000431.1 GCF_903828115.1 uncultured Thiodictyon sp.
CGCTCAAGCTGAAATCGGTGTCGCTCTCGCTCCACCGATTCAGCTTAGCTTCTTAGTTGAACTAATCCGCTCCGCGGGGCCTGTCGCGGCCATCCCCTAGCGCCATTGAATAGCGAATGAAGCGCGGATAAGCCCAGCCGTCCCACGGTTACCCCCGGCCCCGCCCCGTCCCCCATCGTCCACACTCGTAACGGCCCACTCCGGGTCGTTGACCGAGGACCGGATGATGACACCCCTGCGCCAGCGCATGATCGCCGCGATGCAGATGCGCGGCTTCTCCCCCCGCACCCACGAAAGCTATCTCGACGCGGTGCGGGACCTCGCCAAATTCACCCGGCGCTCCCCGGACACCCTGGAGCACGCCGATCTCAAGCGCTATTTTGAGCACTTGGTCTTAGAGCGACAACTGGCCCCGGCCAGCGTGCGCTTATTCTACAACGGCATCCGTTTTCTCTACCTGCAAGTGCTCGCCTGGCCGGCGATCGACCTGGAGGTCGCGCTTCCCAAGCGGCCCCAGCGCATCCCCGGATTGCTGACCCGAGCGCAAGTCGCGAGCATTCTTAATGCGTGCGAGGATATCCGCTACCGCACCATGCTCACCATCTGCTATGGCTGCGGGTTGCGGTTGAGCGAGGTACTGGCGCTGCGCGTCAAGGACATCGACGGCGAGCGCAAACTCCTGCGCGTCGAGCAAGGCAAGGGCGCCAAGGACCGCCTGGTGCCGCTCTCACCGACCCTGTTGGAGGCGTTGCGCACCTATTGGCGCCGGTATCGCCCGGACGACTGGCTGTTCGCCGGACGCGCCGGGACGCCGCTGTCACCGACCGGCTTGCAGAAGGCCTTTACTGACGCCAAGCGCCGGGCCGGCGTGACCACGCTGGGCGGGATTCATGGGCTGCGCCATAATTCCGCGTTCCTGATTATGCCAGGTCGTCGCTTCCAACCCCAACGACTGTTTTAAGTTCAACAACTTAACGGGAGCGAGTGGCGGCGCGCTCGGCATAATCCGTCTATCCTCTCCTTGTGGCGAGTGCGCCACGGCCACTAGGAGACAGCTGATGATCGAGTGCTACTTCCCCAGTCCGCGCGTGCGGCAGCGCCTGTGTTACGGCCCACTGGCAACCCATCTCGACGGCTTCGCGACGCTGCTGGCGTCGCAAGGCTACTCCACACTGCTGGCGAAAGAGAAGCTGCGACGGGTCGCCGAACTGAGCCGTTGGTTGCAGTATCGCGAACTCGCGTTATCGACCCTTGACGAGGCAGCGATCGAGCGATTCTTGGTCGACCACGACCGCCACCCCAATGGCCGTGGGGGGCGCCATGCCTGCCGGAAGCTTCTGGGCTACCTGCGCCAACTCGGATGGGTTGCGTCGCCTGGGACCAACAGCGACGATTCGCCCTTGCATCGCCTCGAGCAAGAATACGCTCGGTTCCTGGCGTGCGAGCGCGGACTGAAGCCAACGACGGTGAGCAACTACCTCCCCACGGTTCATCGCTTTCTGGAAGAGCAGTGTGGTGAAGGTGCATTGCGCTTGAATGCCCTCAGGTCGCCTGACATCGATCGCTTCCTGCTGCGGTATACTCCCGGGCTGAGTCGGGGACGGGCCAAATTGGTGGTCACCGTGTTGCGCAGCTTTTTCCGCTTTCTGTGCCAGCATGGGCACATTGCGAGCGATCTGGCGGACGCCATACCGACCGTCGCTGATTGGCATTTGGCCGGAGTGCCGCGATCACTCGCGCCCGCGCAGGTCGAGGCGTTGCTTGCCGCTTGCGATTCCCAGACCTCCCGTGGTCAACGCGACTACGCGATCCTAATGCTACTCGCCCGTCTCGGCTTGCGTGCCGGAGAGGTCGTGGCACTGACTTTGGATGATATCGATTGGGATAACGGTACGCTCCTGGTTCGCGGCAAAGGCGACCGGCAGGAACACTTGCCGTTGCCGCAGGATGTTGGCAAGGCAATCGCGGAGTATTTGCGCAGCGCCCGACCGCCATGCACGAGCCGGCAGATTTTTATTCGGTACCGAGCCCCCAATTGCGGATTCGCAGGTGCGGCTGCCATCGCTACGGTGGTGCGCCGCGCGCTGGCCCGCGCGGGCTTGAATCCGGCGCTTAAAGGCGCCCATCTGCTACGCCACTCGCTTGCCACGCGCATGCTCGGCAATGGGGCATCGCTGGGGGAAATCGGCGAAATCCTGCGCCATCGCCACCCGGAGACAACGCAGATCTACGCCAAGGTCGACTTCAATGCCTTGCGCGCGCTCGCGCCGCCATGGCCGGGAGCGACGCCATGAGCGAGTTGCGCATGGCCCTGAACGAATATCTTGCCGTCCGTCGCGCCCTGGGGTTCAAGTTGGCGGCGACGGGCGCCCACTTGCATCGGTTCGTCGATTTTGCCGAACACGAAGGTGCAGAAACGGTCTCCACCGACCTTGCACTGCGCTGGGCCACCCAGTGCGCCGGGGCACAGCCGGCGCACTGGGCCAAGCGTTTGGGCATGGTCCGGCGCTTTGCGCAGTACCTACTGGCCCGGGACTCCCGCACCGAAGTGCCGCCGCTCGACCTCTTGCCAGCGCGGGTCAAACGGGTCCTGCCGTACCTCTATAATGATCAGGACATCATGCGCTTGCTCGAAGCCGCCGGACAGTTGCCCTCGGCGACGGGGCTGCGGGCGCACACCGATGCCACCCTGTTCGCATTGTACGTCGTCACCGGTATGCGGATCAGCGAGGCGCTACAACTCGACCGCGATGACGTCGACCTCGCCGCGGGGGTGTTGACGGTGCGCGATACCAAGTTCGGCAAGTCGCGTCATTTGCCGATTCACCCCGCGACCCAACAGGCGCTCCATGACTATAGCAAGCGGCGCGATCACTTATGTCCGCATCCGCCGGCCCCGAGTTTCTTCGTCGCCGAACGCGGCACGCGTCTGACCACAGGGACGGTGCGTTGGACCTTCGTGAAGTTGTCCCACCAGATCGGTCTGCGCGGCGCAGACGACCGCCGCGGCCCCAGGCTCCACGACTTCCGCCATCGGTTTGCGGTAAACACGCTCATCCAGTGGTACCGCAGCGGCCAGGATGTCGAGCGTCGCCTGCCCGAACTCGCCACCTATCTTGGCCATGTGCGGATCGCGGATACGTATTGGTACCTGACGGCCGTTCCCGAGCTGTTAAGCTTGGCGGCGCTGCGCGTGGAACAGGATCAGGGAGGGCGCTTGCCATGACCGGCGCGGCGACATTCCCGGCGTTACTTGAGCGGTTTTTCACCGATCGCCTCCTCCGTCAACGTCAGGCCAGTCCCAATACGGTCGCGAGCTATCGCGACACATTCCGCCTGCTGGTGCAATTCGCTCGGCAGCGGCTTACCAAGGCCCCCTGTGAGTTGTCGATGGCGGATCTGGATACGCCATTCTTAGGGGCCTTCTTAGATGACTTGGAGTACGCGCGCGGCAATGCGGCCCGCTCACGTAATGTGCGACTGGCCGCGATCCACTCCTTTTTTCGGTACGTCGCATTGCACGAACCCCAATACCTCGGCTTGGCGCAGCGGGTGTTGGCTATGCCGAGTAAGCGTTTCACCCGCAGTCCGCTCGCCTATCTGACCGCCGAAGAGTCCGAGGCACTGGTGGCAGCGCCGGACACGGGCACCTGGGGCGGGCGACGCGACCGCACCCTGCTGCTGCTCGCCATCCAGACCGGCCTGCGTGCCGCAGAGATTATCGGCCTGCGCTGCGAGGATGTGATGTTGGATTACGGAGCGCATGTGCACTGTCGCGGCAAAGGGCGCAAGGAGCGTTGTACGCCCCTGCGCAAGGATGCCGTCGCGGCGCTGCGGACTTGGTTGCAGGAACGTCACGGCGAGCCGACCGCGCCTCTGTTTCCAAATGCCCGTGGCGGTGCGCTCAGTCACGATGGGCTTGAGTATCTTCTCGCCAAACATCTGGCGACGGCACGCAACCGATGTCCCTCGCTGCAGAAGAAGCGGGTCACTCCCCATACCCTGCGCCATACCGCAGCAATGACGTTGTTGCAGCATGGTGTCGACCATACCGTTATCGCCCTTTGGCTCGGCCACGAGTCCGTACAGACGACCTACATCTACCTCCACGCAGATCTTGCGCTGAAAGAGGAGGCGCTCGCCAGAACCACGCCTTCAAATGTGCGACTGCCCCGCTATCGGCCCGACGATGAGCTGTTGACCTTCCTCAAGAGCTTGTGATTATGCCGAGTCGACTTTACCGCTTCGCCCGCGGACCCCCGGGGTTGGCGCGCGTCCGCCAAGGGACTCGGCATAATCGGGAGAACGGAATTATGCCGGTTATGCCGAGATCGGCATAACCGGCACGCGTATGCCACCCATCAATTGGCGGGCGGTTTGTCGGTGGAGCGCCTGCAACGCCTGATGGGCCACCGCAGCATCCAGACCACCCTGCGCTATGTGCATTGGCTGCCCAGTGCCAGCGAGGGTGAAGGCGCGCTGGACCTGATTGCGCAGTTGGGGGTTGACCATGGCTAATGCCTCCCTGCAAGCGGTCATGGCGGCGTGCCTGTCCGGTTATGCCGAACACCACCCGTTGAGCCCGCATCAATGGCAG
>NZ_CAIKKU010000432.1 GCF_903828115.1 uncultured Thiodictyon sp.
CGTAGGGCGGAACGCGCAGCGGTTCCGCCATCTTCGGCGTCGGCGCCATGGCGGATCGCCCTGCGGGCATCCGCCCGGCACCGCGCAACAGCAGGCACCGTCGCGCGTTAGGGCGCCTTCGGTACGCCGCGCCGGGGCCTGGGACCGAGCAGGTCCTCCAGGTGCGCAGCACCGGAAGACGGCGCGCGCGGGAACGCGCGCCGTCTAGCGCGCGTACTTGCGGCGGAAGCGGTCGACGCGTCCGGCGGTGTCGACGATCTTCTGCTTGCCGGTGTAGAACGGATGGCAGGCGGAGCAGACCTCGATATGCACGTCCTTACCCAGCGTGGAGCGGGTCTGGAACTCATTGCCGCAACTGCACGCCACCTTCACGTCGCCATAGGCGGGGTGGATTCCTTCTTTCATGATGACCCTTCTCGCCCTGCACGGGCTCGCTATATATCTGGGGGGAACGCCGAACGCGGCACGATATCACCCCGCGTGTTGTCCCGCAACCGTGCCGCGGCCCTGATCGGGGTCGTCGTCCCCCAGGAAGCGCGTCACCAGGTCGTCCGTGAAGGCGCGGCCGAGTTCAGTGGGCAGGATGCGATCGGCGGTCACCGCCAGCAGCCCATCGGCCAGCGCCGCGGCGACGAGCGGCTCGATCCGCGACCAGGGCAACCCGGTGCGGGCCGTGAAGAGCCCCCGCTCGAACCCCGCCGTGAGCCGCAAGGCGTTGAGTGCGAACTCAAAGACCCGGTCGGCGTCGCTCAGGTCGCGCGTGCTGCTGCACAAGGCCGCTGGCGGTGACGCGAGGTAAAGCGCCGGTCGCTCCCACTTGGCGGTGCGCCGGATGGTCCCGGAGCGCGGGTCGGTGAGCTTGCCGTGGGCGCCGGCCCCGATCCCCAGATAGTCCCCGAAGCGCCAATAGTTGAGATTGTGCCGACACTGCCGCCCGGGGCCGGCGTAGGCCGAGACCTCATACTGGGAGTACCCCGCCTCACCCAGCCGCGCCCGCCCGGCGGCGGCCATGTCGGCGGCCAGGTCGCCGTCCGGGAGCGGCGGGGGGGCGCGGTGGAAGGGGGTGTCGGGCTCCAGGGTGAGCTGATAATAGGAGATGTGCGCGGGCGCCAGCTCGATCAGGGCCGCCAGGTCCGCCGCGGCCTGGGCCAGGGTCTGCTGCGGCAGGGCGAACATCAGGTCCAGGTTCAGGTTGTCGATACCGGCGGCACGGGCGGCACCGATGGCGGCGCGCGCCGCTGCCGGGTCATGGATACGCCCGAGCCGCGCCAGCATCCCGGCATCCAGGCTCTGGACCCCGATGGACAGACGATTGACCCCGGCCTGCCGGTAGGCACCGAAGCGCGCGGCATCGGCCGCGCCGGGATTGGCCTCCAGCGTGATCTCGCAGTCCGGCGCCACTGCCGTGCGCGCCCGCACCCCATCCAGGAGACGCTGGATGGCTGTCCCGGGGAACAGGCTCGGGGTCCCGCCGCCGATGAAGATGCTGGTCAGTGGGCGCCCGGCCGCGGGCTCGCACAGGTCCTGCTCCAGGTCCGCCAGCAGCCGTGCCACATAGTCCGCGAAGGGCGGCGCGACGCCCGCGGGGTGGGAGTTGAAGTCGCAGTAAGGACATTTGCGCAGACACCAGGGGGTGTGGATATAGAGCGCCAGGGGCGGAGTCCGCAGCCCACCGGGGAGGTCCGCGGGCCGCAGCCGCAGACCGCGCGCGGGGTTGTCCCGCGGATTCACGTCTGGTCGCGCGCGGGCGGCCGGGTCAGCGCCGCGTGATCGCCCCATTCCCGGGTATGGCGCGCCCGGTCCCCGGCCGGCAGGTCCTGGATGAATGCGCGAGGTCTCATGGTATCTTGCCGCGTCCTTTGCGGACTTGTGGGGGAGGATGGTGCTGGGACGCGCGGGAGGCCGCGCCCGGGCGGTGGCGAGGGCACCGTGCGCTCAGGCGGGGCGCCGCCGGGCGGCAGGGGCGTCGTGCGCTTGCGAGTGTCGCGCCGCCGCCCCGCGGCCGTGCGGATGCGGACCAGGCGCCAGGTCTGTACCACCACCTGATCGACCAGCCAGGCATTGAGCGCGATGGCGAACCCGGTCAGGACCAGAAACAGCGCCTGCTGAACCACGCCGCCGAGCGCCGAATGGGGCGGCTCCAGAAACCCAAGCAGCAGCACCGACCAGGGCAGGGCCGCACCGGCGAGGAAGAATGCCTCACGGTCGTATCCGGGCGGCAGGACCGCGAGCACGCGCTCGAAGACGAGACCGGCGAGGAAGTACCACAGCACCAGGGCCAGGGTAATTTCGATCAGGCGCTTACCGTTCATGAGGCGTCGATTGTAGCGCGTTCGCCAAGCGCGTGGCCAAGATGCCGGACGCCGCGCCGGCGGCGGACTCGCCGACGGGCCGCGCACCGTCATTGAACCGTAACCGCCCGGAAATACAATTGCGCCAACGCGACCGCACCCAACCGGACCCCACGGGGACCCAAGCACCATGGCCAGCATCCTGATCGTCGACGATGAGCCCGACATCCGCGCGGTGATCCGCTTCGCGCTCGAGGGCGCGGACTTTCGCTGCCTGGAGGCGGGCCACGCGGACGAGGCGCGCCGCCTCCTGGCCGCCGAGGACCCGGACCTGATGCTGTTGGACTGGATGCTCCCCGGGCGTTCCGGCCTGGAACTGGCCCAGCAGCTCAAGCAAAACCCCAAGACCAGGGCCCTGCCCATCATCATGGTGAGCGCCCGCGGCGAGGAGGAGGACCGCATCAAGGGGCTGGACACCGGGGCCGACGACTATATCGCCAAGCCCTTCTCCCCCCGGGAACTGGTCGCCCGCGTCAACGCCGTGCTGCGCCGCACCCGGCCGGACGATGCGGCCGATGCGGTCGAGGTGGACGGGCTGCACCTCGACCACATCAGCCGCCGGGTCAGCGTCGGGGGCCAGCCGGTCGAGGTCGCGCCGACCGAGTACCGGCTGCTGCACTTCTTCATGACCCACACCGAGCGCGCCTTCAGCCGCTCCCAGTTGCTCGACCAGGTCTGGGGCGATCAGGTCTATGTGGAGGAGCGCACGGTCGACGTGCATGTCCGCCGCCTGCGCAAGGCCCTGGAGGCGAGCAACCACGATCGCCTGCTGCAGACGGTGCGCGGGGTCGGCTACCGCTTCTCGGCCAAGCCCTGAGAGGGTATAGACAAAATCTACCTGGCCGATATTCTTGCGCGAGTTTACAAGAACGAGGCGCGCAACGATGTCGAAAGGTGGTCGGCCAAAGAAGATCAACGAGGGACAGTATGAGGTGTTGCGCCAGATCGTC
>NZ_CAIKKU010000433.1 GCF_903828115.1 uncultured Thiodictyon sp.
GAGGTCGCTGTACCCGAGGCGCTTGGGCGCGAATTCCCGTATGCGCCGAAGGACTGGCGTTGGCAGTACGTCTTTGCGAGCGGGCGGATTTCCGCGGACCCGCGCAGTGGGGTGCTGGGTCGGCATCATCTGCACGAGACGACGCTGCAGAAGGCGGTCAATCGGGCGGCGCGGGAGGCGGGGATCGCCAAGCGGGTGGGGACCCATACCTTGCGCCACAGCTTTGCAGCGCATCTGCTGATGAGTGGCTACGCTATCCGCACGGTGCAGGAACTGCTGGGGCATTCTGAGGTGTCCACGACCATGATCTATACGCAGGTGCTCGATCGCGGGGGGCAGGGGGTGCAGAGTCCGTTGGATGCGTTGGGCTAGGGAGCAGCTCACGGGACTGCGCTCAAGGCCGCTTGCGGGTCTATTGGTGGCCTTGCGCGTGCTCCTCATCGGGGATGACGCGCGCCTGCGGGTTGGGGAAGCGCTCGACCACCCAGGCCGGTAGTTTGGCTTGGTTGGCGTGATAGAGGGCGTCGGATTCGGCGATCACGAGGATCAGGACCGTGACCATGACCGGGAGGATGCCGGTGCCGACGACGATGGCGATGGCGGCCTCTTTCATCATGCCGCCGTAGGTGTGGGCGGCCCAGCCGAGCGCGATGATCGCGAGCAGCAGGAGCAACATCAGGATGAAGATGCGGGCGCGGCGGGCGCAGACCTGCCAGTGGCACATCACGTACCAGGGGTCGGTACGCGGGGAGCGGTTGGCCCGCCACAGAATATAGCCGAGCAGGCTGAATGAGATGAGGGGGATGACGGCCATCACCCAGGGGAAGGAGCCGGCGATGCCGCCGAGCCCGACGGTCATCAGGATGTGATTGCCGATGAGGTTGGTAAGGAAGACCTCGTGGGGGACCTTTGCCTGGTTGATCTCGTCGGGGCTGACGGCGAAGCGCATGTGGGGTTATTCCGAGCGGGAAGGGGGCGGCAAGGCGGAAGGTGGCCATCCGGGCAGGCTCCGAAGGGCCTGCGATCAGTCGAAGATGGTGTCGAGCATAGGGGATCTGCGACGCGCGGACAAGGGTGCCGCCGGTCCCGGGTGCGATCAGAACTGATGTGCGGACCGAGATCTCGGGTACGTTGTCGTTGTCGTCGTCGTAATCGAGTAATCCGACCACGACAACGACAACGACGCCCGGTCCGTGAGAACGTCCGGTAGCTGTAGGGTACGCATCGCGTACCCGGCTCCGGCGGTCGTGGCAGCTTGGCGGGTACGCGATTCGTACCCTGCGACATGTGCGTTAACACATCAGTTCTGGCCGGTGACGGATTATCACGCGCACTGCCGGGTGGTTGGCCCCGGCGGGCGCAGCCTATCCGCAGAACGCAACGCTGCGGTCGCTCGCGAGGCCGCGCCGCACTGGGGTGCGGCGCTCCCAGCGTCCGAGCGGGCTTAAGCGCGTGCGCTCGCGGGCGCGGCTTGGCCGGGGTTATGGATTAAGGCCGCGGGCGCGCAGCGGTCGGGGCCGTGGTATAGACCGATCAGCGCCGGGCTCTTGGCCGGTTACGGGGGGATTGCGCCGTGCGGGTGCCCGGCGCTCCCGGGGCGGATCAGTTGATCAGCCAGGCGAAGTTGAGACCGAGTTCGTATTGGCTCATCGCGATCGAGGGTGACTGGCCGCCGGTGAATGCGCCGGCTCCGCTGACGGTCTCCTTGGGGGCGTACATGCCCCAGAAGATGAGTTCGTAGTTTTTCTGCATGCGGTAGGTCCCGCCCAGCGTCCAGTGTTGTTGGATGACGCCGGGGGCCAGGGTGTTGAAGGCGATCTCCTGGGCGCTGATGATCTGGTTGGCGTGGCTGTAGCCGACGCGCAGGGTGAGCGCGTCGGTGACCGCGTATTGGATACCGAACTTCACCACGGTCATGTCACGCCAGCCGAAGCCGGCGCCGTTGGCGCCGCCCAGGCAATAGCTGGAGTCGTAGCTCGAGCCGGAGGCCGTGGGGCCAAAGGCGGCATTGAGGTCGCACCGCTGGGCGAGCTGGTTGGTGTTGCCGATGGCCGGTACGTCGCTGTACCAGATCTCCTGGACGTCCAGGGCGAAGGTAAGCCGATTGGTGGGCTTGAAGGCCACCCCGATGGTGCCGACCGAGGGCATGTCGAACCCGCCGCCCTCGGCGAAGAGGTCGGCGTATTTCTTGAACTTGCCCATGTACATCTTGGAGCGCCAGGACAGCCCCAGGGTCCACTGCGGGTTGAGATCCCAGAGGGCGCCGAGTTGGACGCCGGCCCCCCAGGCCGAGTCATCGCCCCGGTCGGTGAGGTTGGCCGGCGATGAGGCACTGTTGGTGCCGTTGGCGATCATGCTCTGGGTGAAGGTCTCGGTGAAGCCCTGGAAGCCCCCGACCCCGCGCACCTGAATGGTCTGGTAGCCGATGAGGAGGCTGCCGCCGAGCGCAAGATTATCCATGACCTGTCGCGCATAGCCGAAGGCGATCCCCAGTTGCGTGAGGTTGGTGCCCGTATCGCCGCCGCCGAGCAGCGAGGTCCCGGGTACCTGCCGACCGTAGCGCGGGTCGGCCGGATTGCTGTAGTGCGGCGGGTTGGCCATGGCATTGTTGCCGCCGTAGGTCCCCAGGTTGTATGCCGTATCGATACTGCGGTAATCGGTATTCATGCCGCCGTTGCCGAACAGGGCGACCGCAAAGGCGCTCTTGGCGTCCAGGGGGCGACTGTAGCCGAGGTTAGGGACGATGAAGTCGTTGTTGCGGCTCTCGACCTTGCCGGTGCCGTTGCCGCTGCCGATCGGGGCGTAGGCGCCGGTGGCGGCGTTCGGGGTGACGCCCTCGTACTCCCGGTGCGGGCTGAACCAGGCCAACCCCACGTCAAGGCGTTGCCCGAGCTTAACCAGGCCCGCCGGGTTGCCGACGATGCTCAGGCTGTCCTGCGGTAGGGCGGACTCACCCGCGCCGGCCATGCCCTTGGCGGAAGGCGAGTAGGCATGGGACATGTAGCCGTTGGTGGCTTGGGCGGTCGTGAGTGCCAGGACCGAGGCGAGTCCGAGCGAAAAGGCGGCGAATCTGGACGCAGGCATGGGGTCCCCCTGAGGATTTTCTTGGCCGCGCCGACGGCGCGGGCTGTTGGTCTTTATCGACGTGGCAAATTTATCATAATATTTGCACATGGTGATATGCTTGGATCGTGATTTTTGCACAAGGTGGCCCCCGGGTGCCCGCTTGATCCCAAATCCGGGAATTGCTCACACAAAGACACAAAGAACACAAAGAAAAACAAATTATTGAAGGCGTTGGGCCGATCACCGTGCGGGTGACCTGTTCGACCTGACAGATCGCGTTGAAAATCTTTGTGATCTTTGTGTCTCTGTGTGAGAACTGCTCTTTCTTAGGTTGATCGATGTCGGTTGCCGGGGACGCGGCAAGGTCCCCGCCGGGAATGCCTGTGCCGAAAAGGAGACAGCGCGGCCATCTCAGGCACGGGTGGAGAGGCTGCGTCTGAGCGCGGCAGCGGCGTTTTGTTGCCGGCCTCCGGGCTCAGTCGCCGGACTGGCATCGGACATTCTGCCCCGCAGTGCTAGGCGGGCCGGGCCGGCGCCCGGCCGATGGACAGGTAGGTGAGCCCGGCGGCGGTGGCCAAGCGGGCGTCCAGGACGTTGCGGCCGTCGAAGATCACCGGGTGCTTGAGGCGGGCCTTGATGTCCGTGAAGTTGGGGCTGCGGAATTGGCTCCACTCGGTAAGGATCGCGAGCCCATCCGCCCCGTCGAGGGCCTGCAGCGCGTCCTTGGTCAGGGTGAGGTCCGGCCGGTCGCCGTAGAGTCGGCGCGTCTCGTCCATCGCGACCGGGTCGAAGGCGCGCACCCGGGCGCCGACCGCCCACAGGGCCTCCATCAGGGTGCGGCTGGACGCCTCGCGCATGTCGTCCGTGTTGGGCTTGAATGACAGGCCCCAGAGAGCCAGCGTCCGGCCGCTGAGGTCGCCGCCGAAGTAGTCTGAAATCTTGCTGAAGAGGACCTCCTTCTGGCGGAAATTGACCGCCTCCACGGCGGCAAGCAACTCGGCCCGGTAGCCCAAGGCGCGGGCGCTGTGCTCCAGTGCGCGGACGTCCTTGGGGAAACAGGAGCCCCCGTAGCCGCACCCCGGATAGATGAACTGGTAGCCGATGCGCGGGTCTGAGCCGATCCCGATGCGGACCTTCTCGATGTCAGCGCCGACCGCCTCGGCGATGTTGGACAACTCGTTCATGAAGCTGATCTTGGTCGCCAGCATGGCGTTGGCGGCGTATTTGGTCAGTTCGGCCGAGCGGATGTCCATCAGCATCACGCGGTCATGACTGCGGTTGAAGGGGGCGTAGAGCGCCCGCAACAACTCGCCGGTGCGGGGGTTGTCGGTGCCGACGATGATTCGGTCCGGGCGCATGAAGTCCTCGATGGCGGCCCCCTCCTTCAGGAACTCCGGATTGGATACGACATCGTATTGCACCGCGACGCCGCGTGTCGCCAAGGTCTGCGCGATCTGCGCCGCCACCTTGTCCGCGGTGCCGACCGGGACGGTCGACTTGTCGACGATGATCCGGTAGGAGTCGATGTGCTCGCCGATGGTCCGGGCCACCGCCAGCACATACTGGAGGTCCGCGGACCCGTCCTCGTCGGGCGGCGTGCCCACCGCGATGAATTGAAAGAGCCCGTGCCGGACCCCGGCCGCGGCGTCGGTGGAGAAGTTCAGGCGCCCGGCCGCACGGTTTTTTTGGATCATGTCGTCGAGGCCGGGTTCGAAGATCGGTACCCCGCCGCCGTTGAGCAGCGCGACCTTGTCCGGGTCGACGTCGATGCACAGGACGTTGTTGCCGACCTCCGCGAGACAGACCCCGGTCACCAGGCCGACATAGCCGCTGCCGAATATCGTGACGTCCATCGCAGACTCCTGAAATTATTCAATAGGTTAAGGTCTTTCGCGCGGGGGCTCGAGGGGGGCGGCCGCCGGGGCTTGGCCGGGGTCCCGGAGCCGGGTCGTCGTCAGCATCGTTCGCGGCGCGGTGCCTGGGTGTGAATATAGCAGTTTGGCGGGGGCGCCCGTGTCGACCAGGGTGCGATCAGAACTGACGTGGTGACCGAGATCCCGGGTACGCTGTCGTTGTCGTTGTCGTTGTCGTTGTCGTAATCGTGATCGTGATCGAACA
>NZ_CAIKKU010000434.1 GCF_903828115.1 uncultured Thiodictyon sp.
CAGCAGCCGATGGACTTGGGACACCGCCTCATGGGCGTTGCGACCCTCCCGATCAGCAGATTGCTCCGGTTGCAGGTCGGCCTCGAAGATCGGCGCCAGCACCAGGACGGCTGCCGTCTCGACCACCCGGTCGCGGATCGTTGGGACGGTGATTGCATAGTGCACCTCCTACAGTGCGGGTTCGGGATGACGCTGAACCGACAAGCGTGAAGAGCTTGCGACCCAATCGGCAAGACGCTGCTCATCGCCGCTCTCGAGATGGATTCGATAAGGCGTGCCCGGCTTGCGCTGGCAGGCCGACACGTGTCCGCGCTCGATCCAGTAATAGACCACATGGCAGCTGACGTCGAATTTGATCATCATCTGCTCGACACTCAAGCCATCAGCGTCCTCAGGGGGCGGACTGGGGATCGCATGCTTGTAGCGTACCCATCGGATCATGGCGAAGGTAAAGGCCTTTCCGGTGGGACTCGTCTGGCCCTCTTGGTTTAGCTGCGCGGCGATCTGGGCATCGTCTAGGGTGGCGGCCAACGTCTTGATGCGCTCGACGGTGGCTGGCGGATAGCGCACTTGATCGGGGCGGCTGAGCGGTAAGCTCACGGCCACCTCACTGAGCGCACCCCCTTGCCAACGCATGTGCAGTCGCAGCTGCTTAGGGGCCGCGCGCTCGACCGTGACATCCTTGATCAGCAGGCGCAGTAGGCGCTTGCGATCCTTGGCCGTGGTCGTCGGTGCCGACCACAGGGTCGGGACATCCTCGGCCAACGCCAGCACCTGCGCACGCTGCCGCGCGCTGAGCACCAGCGAGCGCGACTGGTTGGCTTGCTCGCTGTGCTGCTGCAGCTCGGCCAGTCGCTGCAACGCCTCGTTCCAGCGCTGTTCCAAAGTGGCCGCCACCAGACGATTGGCGGGATCAACCTCGGCGTAGCGACGCTCGGCGAGCTGCGCCTCGTAGTCGGCACGCTGAAGACGCAGCTGCCAGTGCTGACGCTGGGCGGCCTCGCGGCCCTCCAGCTCATCGAGCGCACGCAGGGCCAGCTCGAGCTCGGCCGGCTGCAGGGCCGCCAGAACTCGCTCGGCGACGACCGTATCGAGCAGGTCGCAGCGCACGCTCAGACAGTCACGCGTGTCGAGCCCCTCGTGCCGCTTCCAGTTACACAGATAGACCGGCGCGACCCCGCCCTGGCCCTGATCGCGCACCGTCACACGCCGACCACAGTGCGCGCAGACCAAGAGCCCTTGCAGCAGCGCCAGTCCCTCACGCGCCGGACCGCTCAACAGAGTCGTCTCGCTCAGGGTGCAATTGCTCGCCAAGCGCGCCTGATTATCCAAATAGGTTACCCAGTCGATGTAGCCGGGATGATGATCGGGCAGGTTGACCTGCCACTCGGCCATCGGCACAACGCTGGTCTTGGTCTGGACGCTGCCATCCGGGCCGAGGCAGCGTTGGTATTGATAGCGTCCATAGACGTAGGCCCCGGCATAGGCCGGGTTGCGCAGGATACCCAACACCCGCTCATGGCTCAGCCGCCCCCACAGGAGCCGCCCGTCCCAGGCCCCGCCATAGGCGCGCTTGGGAAAAGTCAAACCGGCCTTGGCGAAGTGCTGAACCACCCCGTAGGCGCTGCCAGTGTCGCGGAAGAGGCGAAACACCAGCGCGATGGCACTGCGCACTTCGGCGTCCGGATCGAGCACGATCTGCCCGTCGACATAGACCAGCCCGACCGGCAGCGGGCTATGCAGCTCGCCCTTGGCGGCCTTGTTGCGTTTGCCGCCGAGGAGGCGCGCGCGCAAGAAATGCAGCTCCGCCTGCGCCATGGTGCCTTTCAAGCCCAATAGCAGCCCGTCGTTGAAGTCGCCCGGGTCGTAGCAGCCATCTTCGTCGATCACCAGCGTGCGGGTCAGTGCACAGAGCTCGAGCAGGCGCTGCCAGTCGGCATTGGAGCGGGCCAGACGCGAGACCTCCAACGCCAGCACCGCCCCCACATGATCCATTGAGACCTCTGCCACCAGGGTCTTGAAGTCTTCGCGCTGCGCGCTGTGCGCCCCGGACTGGCCCAGGTCGCCATCCAGGATGCGGATCGCCGTCTCCGCCCAGCCCAGGGCAATGGCCTTCTCGCGCAGGGCATACTGCCGCTCGGTGCTCTCCTGGTGGTGCCGCACCTGGCCCATCGTCGATTGACGCACATAGACGTACGCCGGGCGCTGCAGGTGGTGAGGGGTGATCTGCGCACTCATGAGGGACCTCCGCCGGGGTGGGCTGGCACGCCTGCCCGTCAAGGAAGGTGGCCAGCATGTTGGCGATCACAGGGGCAGCGAGGGCGTGATCGAAGGCGACGGTGAGAAGGACCGCAGGCGCGCTCACCGTCGCGGCTCTCACAGCGGCTCGCGACGGCGCAACAATTCACTGTTGATGGCGCAGATCTCCTCCAGGAGTGCGCGCAGACGTTGGTAGTTGGCGAGATAGGTACGGACCTGCTCGAGCACGGCCTGCGGCACATAGTCCATCAGTGGTCGCGCACCCGGATGGCTGACCGAGAGGTAGTACTTCGGACCATGGCCGCGCCCGCTGGCACACTGACAGCCAGGCTTACCGCAGCGTTTGTAGCGCTCGATCAGGGAGCCGCGCAGGATCGCCTCCTGCGGCGGCAGTTGCTCCACCAGTTGGCGGCGACGCTGCCGCAGCGCGGGAGTGGGCGTCTCACGCATATCTGTCAGACCACGTCTCTAACTGGTCTGAACATGGTTCATCGGGGACGCCTTGTCAAGGATCGGCGTGCCGCACGGCCAGCTCGCTGACCAGCTCAGTCAGCTCGCCAAGCGTCTCGAGCGCCAGTTGGCTCAGGCAACCATCGGGCCTCGGAATCGGCTCGCTCAGCGACCAGTCGGTCCAGTCGCGGGCGATGGCATAGCTGCCTCGCTCGGCGTGGCGCAGTATCAGGATCTCAAGCCCGCCCGAGCGGCGTGTCTTGAGAACTCCGAAGCGCTGACCGCGCAGGGGATGGAAGGGATGGGTGATCGTCGCCCATCCCAAACGAGCGTTAGGGGCGGGTGCAGTTGGCGGGGAACGTCGGGATACCCAGGGGCCGCTGCTGGCCGTTCGGTTTGGGGATATAGACTCGGCGTACCGGACTCGCCCGGTAGCGCTTTTCCTTCAGGGCTTGCGCCAGTTCGCCCAACCATCGCTCAACCCCGTCCGTCTCAATGTCGGAA
>NZ_CAIKKU010000435.1 GCF_903828115.1 uncultured Thiodictyon sp.
CGGCACCGCCCAGCAGGGCGTAATAGCCGGCGACGCCCAGGAGCCCCAGACCGACGACCAGCATACCGGTGATGGCACCGCCGCGGAAGGCGACCTGCAGCGCGGCATCCAGGCCATTATGGGCGGCCTGGGCGGTGCGCACGTTGGAGCGCACGGAGATGTACATGCCGATATAGCCGGTGGCCCCGGAGAGCACGGCACCGATCACGAAGCCGAGCGCGGTCTCCCAGCCCAGAAAGAGCAGGATGAGGACGGCGAGGATGCCGCCGACCGTGGCGATGGTGGTGTACTGGCGATTGAGGTAGGCCTGGGCGCCCTCTTGGATGGCGGCGGCAATCTCGCGCATCCGCGCGGTGCCGTCGGGCAAGGCGAGGATCCACTTGACTGACCAGACGCCATATCCTATCGCCACCAGGGCGCACAGGATGGCAAAAGTCGTACCGAACGATGACATAGAAAGGTTCCTCAGAACGTTAAAAACAGGCGAATTCAGGCCGTGATCGCGGTGGGCCGGGCGGCGCCACTGACGTTGGGGCCTGGTTGGGGGTCGAAGGCGGCTTCGAGCCCCGTTGCGAAATCGGCCCGTCCAGCGCCCCCTGACCCTGCCCGCGACCGATCCCGCCTAGGATACGCCCCTTGGCCGTACAGTGATAATCGCCGCGGGGTGCACGGCGGTGGGGATCGGGTCGTGAGACTGGTCGGGGGCTCATGGCGGACCTTGTTCTTGGGAAAGCCGGGCACTGGGCAGGGGGCCGCGGGGCCCCCTCCCGACCCGCCGTGTCAGAGCGCGAAGGGGCCGAGTTTCCGGGGCACCGGGGCGTTCTTCAGGGTGACATAGCGGGGCAGGCCGTTTTCGTAGGGCGGGTAGTCCTCCCCTTGGATCAGCGGATACAGATAGTCGCGACACTTGTCGGTGATACCGAAGCCGTCCGCGGAGATGAAGTCGGCCGGCATGAACTTCTCCACGTTCGCGACCTCCGACAGGGGCGCGTGCCCGATCTCCCAGACGTAGGGCGAGGAGGACTTGCGCACCACCGTGGGCATGATGGCGTTGTGGCCGGCGATGGCGAGTTCCACGCCGGTCTTGCCCAAGGCATAGGCCTGCTCCACGTCCGACTTGGAGGCCAGGTGACGGGCGGCGCGCTGGAGATAGTCGGCCACCGCCCAGTGGAACTTGTGGCCCAGGGCGTCCTTGACCATGTTCGCGACCACCGGGGCGGCCCCACCGAGTTGGGCGTGGCCGAAGGCGTCGCGGGTACCCTGCTCGGCCAGGAAGCGCCCGTCCGGGTAGTGGCAGCCCTCGGACACGCAAATGATGCAGTAGCCGTGGTCCGCCACCTTGACCTTGACCGCGGCCAGGAACTTCTCCTGGTCGAATGCCACCTCCGGGAACAGGGTCAGGACCGGGATGCCCTGATCGGCGACCAGGGCCCCGGCAGCGGCGATCCAACCCGCGTGACGCCCCATCACCTCAATGACGAAGATCTTGGTGGAGGTGGCGCACATGGAGCGCACGTCGAAGGAGGCCTCCAGGGTCGAGGTGGCGATGTACTTGGCCACCGAGCCGAAACCGGGGCAGTTGTCCGTAATCGGCAGGTCATTGTCCACGGTCTTAGGGACATGGATCGCCTGGACCGGGAAGCCCAGGGCCTCGGAGAGTTGGGAGACCTTGTAGCAGGTGTCGGCGGAGTCGCCGCCGCCGTTGTAGAAAAAGTAACCGATGTCGTGGGCCTTGAAGACCTCGATCAGGCGATCGTACTCGCGTTTGTTGGCCTCCAGACTCTTGAGCTTGTAACGGCAGGAGCCGAAGGCGCCGGAGGGGGTGTAACGCAGTGCCGCGATGTTCTCGGCGGATTCCAGGTTGGTGTCGATCAGGTCTTCGGTCAGGGCGCCGATGATGCCGTTGCGACCGGCATAGACATTGGCGATCTTGTCGGGGTGGGCGCGGGCCGTCTCGATGACGCCGCAGGCCGAGGCGTTGATCACCGAGGTGACGCCCCCGGATTGTGCATAGAAGGCATTTTTGGCGGTCATGGGTCTCCCCTCGTTCGTTCTGGTGTCAGATGTGGTGGTGCGGGCGCGGGCAGACGGGGCCGCACGCTCAAGCAGAGGCTTCCCCCGGTCCGGGCGCAAGGCTACAGAAAATGCCGGCCCGCTCCAAGCCCAAAAAGGGGGTGGACCCCGAAATACACTGAATCGGCGGCGCCGGCTCAGGGCCGCGCCAGGGGCGGCAGGCCGGAATTGCGCCCCAGGGCACGGTCCATGAGCAACCGCTTGAGCGGCGCACAGCGGTCGGTGAGAGAGAGCCCCAGGCCGCGCAGCGCCGCCACCGGCGCAAGATCGGTACCGAAGAGCCGCTTGAAGGCGTCCATGGCGGCGAGCATCGCCAGATTGTCCCCGCGGCGGGCGCGCTCATAGCGGCGCAGCGTCCAGAGCGAGCCGATATCACGGCGCCGCTGCCGGGCCAGGTCCAGGGCGGCGGCCAGCTCCGCGGCGTCCAGAAAACCCAGGTTGACGCCCTGCCCCGCCAAGGGATGAAGGGCATGGGCGGCGTCGCCGATCAGGGCGAGCCCCGGCTCCACATAGCGCTGCGCGTGCTGGAGACGCAAGGCGACCGCGGCGCGCGGGCCTGCCACCCGGATCAGGCCCAGGCGGTGCTCGCTGGCCTCGGTGAGCGCCTGCGAGAACGCGGCGTCGTCCAGCGCCAGCAGTTCATCCGCCCGCGACCCGCCGGCCGACCAGACGATCGAACAGCGCCCGTCCGCCAGGGGCAGCAGGGCCAGGGGGCCGGCGGGCAGAAAGCGCTGCCAGGCGGTCTCCTGGTGCCACTGCGCCGGGGACACGGTGGCGACGATGGCCCTTTGGTCATAATCCCAGCCGCGGGTGGGGATTTGCGCCAGGTCCCGGATCAGGGAGTCGCGCCCGTCCGCGGCCGCCAGCAGCCGCCCGTGCAGGTGACGGCCATCGGCCAGCGCCAGCGCCTGGCCGTCCGGGGTGCGCCGCAGCCCGGTGATGGTTGCCGGGCAAACCAGGGTGACCTCGGGGCGCGACTCCAACCGCTCCCACAGGGCCAGTTGCAGCACCCGGTTTTCGACGATGTGGCCCAGGTCCGGCTCGCCCAGGTCCGCGGCATCGAAGTGGATGCGGCCCCCGCTCCCCGCGTCCCAGACCCGCATCTGCCGATAGGGGCTGACCCCCAGTTCGACGATCCGCCCCCAGGCCCCGAGCCGCCGCAGGATGCGCTCACTGGCGCGCGACAGGGCCGAGACCCGGAGATCCACCTCACCGGACGGCCAGGTGCGCCGCGGCGCCCGTGCCTCCACCACCGTGACGCCAAGCCCTTGACCGGCGCAGGCCAGGGCGAAGGCGGCACCGACCATGCCGCCGCCGACGACGATGACATCGCTCGTATTCGCGCTCATACGCGACCTGTGGAAAAGAGAAGAGTCTCGCGCAAAGACCCAAAGACGCAAAGAGTAGAAGAATCAGTCAAGCGCTTGAATGGCATTTGTTGTACCAATTGGTGGCGGTATCGGTCGTGATCACCATGATCGGGCAAACCGACGATAGCCGAAAATCAATCAATAGCTAAGATATCAATAAGTTGATATTTCTACTCTTCTTTGCGTCTTTGCGTCTTTGCGTGAGATTTCTTCATGGTCACGGTAGCGGTGCAGGGTTGGTCCTCAGGCCGAGGCCCCGCGCCAGGCGCGGCGCGCGTCCGCCCTGCCCCATGAAGCGCCGGGCCACCGCCCGGCGCGCCGGCGGCAGCAGGTCCAACCCCAACAGCCCCAGGTTGCGGGCCAGCCGCAGGGGCAGCCAGGGATTGACGAAGAGCCGGGCGAGCGTGTCGGTGAGGGTGGCGGTCGTCTGCTGGTCAGGACCGCGCCAGTGGCGGTAGGCCTCCAGCACCGCGGGCGCCCCCGGGTCTTCGCCGCGGGTCGCGGCCTCCGCCAGCACCTCGGCGAGTGCGGCGACGTCGCGCAGCCCCAGGTTGAACCCCTGACCGGCCGCCGGGTGGAGCGTGTGGGCGGCGTTGCCGATCAGCACCAGACGCGGGTGGATGGTCTCACGGGTCAGTAGCAGCTTGAGCGGATAGGCCCGCCGGGGTGCCGCGAGATCCAGCCGGCCGAGCCGGTAGCCGAACCGCCCCTGTAACCGGGCGAGAAAGGCGTCGTCCGGCAGCGCCAACAGCCCCGCCGTCTCCTGCTCCCGGCAGGTCCAGACCACCGACCAGCGCCCGGCGGTCATCGGCAGCATGGCGAGCGGTCCGGTGTCGGTGAAGCGCTCGAAGGCCCAACCCGGGCGGGGCCGGTCCGGGGTGACGGTGGTGATCAGGGCGTCGTGGCCGTAGGGGCGCTCCTCGACGGCGATCCCCTGGGCGCGCCGCACCGCCGAATCGCCGCCGTCGGCCGCCACCACCAGGCGAGAGCGCAATTCGTTCAGCCCGTCGCGGTCCTCGACCTGCAGCGCAACCAAATCGCCCTGCACCCGCAGCCCGACGAGGCGTGCCGGACACCGCAGATCGATCCCGGGCCGCCCGTCCAGGGCCGGGCGGATGGCCGTCCCCAGGGCGCGCGCCGGGACCACATAGCCCAGGGCCGCCACCCCGAGTTCGGCCTGATCGAGCCGGGTGATGCCGCACTGGCCGCGCTCGGAGACATGGATACGGCGGATCGGCTCGGCCTCCGGCGCGACCGCCCCCCAGAGACCGATCGCCTCCAGGATGCGGCGACTACCCCAGGACAGGGCAATCACCCGCTCGTCATAGCTCGGCTGGAGCGCCGAATCCGCCGCCACCGCCTCCACCAGCGCGATCCGCAGCCCGGTATCCGCCAGCGCGCAGGCCAACGAGCCGCCGATCAGGCCGCCGCCGACGATCACCAGGTCGTAGGGCTGCATAACACTCTCGGAGCAATAGAAAAAAGAGGGCCGCCCGTCAATGGACGCAACAGCGGCATAGTTCCGACCTTGGGGTTGGGCGACAGGCGTAACCAGTCTACTCGATCGCCCGAGACCATATCCGCCCCCGATCGTCCTGCCAGCCAGCGACGTTTTTCGGTCGGCCTTCAGGTCGACCGACTGGGAGCGCCGCACCCCAGTGCGGCCCGGCCTATCCGCAACATGCGACGCCGCAGCCGTCTGAGAGATCGCGCCGCACTGGGGTGCGGCGCTCCCAGTGGCCGGGATGATGATCAAGGCCTCCATGTCGATCCGCGTATCCTATCATTTCCATCAGTTTCGACGCTTGGACCTTATCGACCCCGTAGCCTAGGCTGCCAGCGTGTAACGCCCCTTCCAAAACAGCACCGGTCCGGGTTTGGACCACAGGCGTTTGCTCCAGACCGGATCGTGAAGGCAGGAACGCAACGGGAAATTGCGTTGCCCACGACAATTCAGCTAACCAAAGATGAGGAGACGATTCCCATGCTCAAGAAAGCGATTCCCGCAGCCATCCTGGCTGCCCTTCTCGCCGTACCCGCGGCCGCAGACCCTGCGCCGGCGCCCGGCAAGCCAAGACCCAATCAGTTCTGGTGGCCTGACCAGCTCAATCTCCAGCCACTGCGCGATCATGATCCGGCGTCAAATCCCTACGGCGCGGATTTCGATTACGCCAAGGCGTTTGGGAGCCTGGACCTTGAGGCCGTCAAGAAGGACCTCAAGGAGATGATGACCAGCTCCCAGGACTGGTGGCCAGCCGACTTCGGCCACTACGGCCCGCTGTTTATCCGCATGGCTTGGCATAGCGCCGGCACCTACCGCATGGGGGACGGACGTGGCGGCGCCGGCGGCGGCCAGCAACGCTTCGATCCGCTCAATAGCTGGCCCGACAACGTCAATCTCGACAAGGCGCGGCGCCTGCTCTGGCCGATCAAGCAAAAGTACGGCCGCAACATCTCCTGGGGCGACCTCATGGTCCTCGCCGGCACCGTCGCCATGGAGGATATGGGCTTCAAGACCTTCGGCTTCGCCGGCGGCCGGGCGGACGACTGGGAGCCGGACCTCGTCTACTGGGGTCCGGAAGCCGACATGCTGGGCCAGCAGCGCTTAAGCCAAGATGGGAAGCTGGAAACCCCCCTCGCCGCCACCCAGATGGGCCTCATCTACGTGAATCCGGAAGGCCCCGGCGGCAACCCGGACCCGCTGGCGGCCGCCACGCAGATCCGCGAGGCCTTCGGTCGCATGGCCATGAATGATGAAGAGACCGTCGCCCTGATCGCCGGCGGCCATACCTTCGGCAAGACCCACGGGGCGGGCAAGCCGTCCGAGTGCGTGGGGCCCGAGCCGGCCGCTGCCCCCATCGAGCAGCAGGACCTCGGCTGGGCCAACAAGTGCGGTAAGGGCAATGCCGAGGACACGATCAGCAGTGGCCTGGAAGGCGCATGGACCCAGTCGCCGACGCAGTTCACGATGCTGTACCTGACGAACCTGTTCGCCTTCGACTGGGAGCAGACCCGCAGCCCCGCCGGCGCCATCCAATGGAAACCCAAGGGGGGGGCAGGTGCCGATACGGTCCCCGATGCCCATGTGGAGGGCAAGCGGCACGCGCCGATGATGTTCACCACGGACCTGGCGCTGAAGTTGGACCCGACCTACCGCGCGATCTCCAAGCGCTTCCTCGATAACCCGCAAGAGTTCGAGCTGGCGTTCGCCAAGGCCTGGTTCAAGCTGACCCACCGCGACATGGGGCCGCGCGCGCGGTACCTGGGTGTCGAGGTGCCCAAGGACGTACTGATCTGGCAGGATGCGGTACCGGACCTTGACTACCAAGTCGTCGACGCGAAGGATATCAGTGCGCTCAAGGAGAAGATCCTCGGCTCCGGCCTCTCCACCGCCGAACTGGTGCGGACCGCGTGGGCCTCGGCGTCCACCTTCCGGGGCAGCGACATGCGCGGGGGGGCCAACGGCGCACGCGTCCGTCTGGCGCCGCAGAAGGACTGGCCGGTCAATGACCCAGCCGATCTGGCAAGGGTGCTGCAGACCCTTGAAGGCATTCAAACGGCCTTCAACGCGGGGGCCGCGGGCGGCAAGAAGGTCTCGCTCGCCGACCTGATCGTCCTCGGCGGCGCGGCGGCGATCGAGCAGGCGGCGAAAGCAGCCGGCCACCAAGTGGAGGTGCCCTTCACACCCGGCCGCACGGACGCTACCCAGGAGCAGACCGACGCCCAGTCCTTTGCCGTCCTCGAGCCGACGGCCGATGGCTTCCGCAACTACTTCGGGAGCGGTAATCGGCAGTCGCCGACCGAGATGCTGATCGATCGCGCGGACCTGCTCGGGCTGACCGTACCGGAAATGACCGCGCTGGTCGGCGGCCTGCGGAGCCTAGGCGCGAACGCCGGCGGCGTGCAACATGGTGTGCTCACGCCGCGTCCTGGGACGCTGAACAATGACTTCTTCGTCAACCTGCTCGATATGGCCACGAAGTGGTCGAAGTCGACGGACACCGACGGCCTCTACGAGGGACGAGACCGCGCCACGGGTGAGTTGAAGTGGACGGCGACACCAGTGGACCTGATCTTCGGCTCAAACGCCGAGCTACGTGCCGTCGCCGAGGTGTATGCATCCAAGGATGGTGATGGGGAATTCGTCCGGGACTTCGTCGCGGCATGGACCAAGGTGATGACGGCCGACCGCTTCGACCGGAAGCAAGGGTAGGGAAAGGCCGCTCGGGTCGAGAGAGTCGATACGAGTCTCCCGCGAGCGGCTTTGATCATAAATCCGCCCAGTCCACCCCTCGTGACACCGCTCCAGCGGTGTCACGCATGTGTTGGGTGCTCTGTGCCCAGAGGTCGGCGCGGAGTTATGACCAAGGCCCCCGCGAGCGGTCGTCCCCGGCGTCCCTAGTACCCCGTTTCAGCTATTCTTGCGCATGATCAAGCCCCGCAGGGGCGTGATATACCAGCCCAGGGCAACGCCCTGGGATAGCGTAGTTTCTTCGGCCTAGCCCTGAAAGGGCGGGACATAAGGAACCGCGCCGTTATGTCACGCCCTTTCAGGGCTAAGGTCTGCGATAACCCGTACCCAGGGCGTTGCCCTGGGCTGGTATGTTCGACCCCGTTGGGGTCGATACGCAAGATAAGCTGAAACGGGGTACTAGCACCGGGCGCTGTTCCCTGGGACCGCGCCCCTTGTCGCACCGGCGACACCTGCCTACACTGCCAACATGCGCCATCCCATCGATCCCAAGGTTGACTGC
>NZ_CAIKKU010000436.1 GCF_903828115.1 uncultured Thiodictyon sp.
CCGACCTTGCGGATGTCCGCCCAGGTGCCCTTGTAGTAGGGGATCAGGTTGCGGTCGGTCCAGTCGGTGACGACGTCGCCGACCACCCCGTTGTCATACCCGAACATCATGAAGGTCTGGCCTTTGGCGATGTCCGGCTCCAGGTAGGCCATGGCGAAAGCGGAGCCGAAGTCGTTGTGCAGCTCCACAATGTCCCCGGACTGAATCCCCAGACTCTTGGCATCGTCCGGATTCATCTCCAGCGGTGACATGGGGAAGCGGTCGCGCCGGAACGACAGATAGCGATCGTGATAGGCGGTCTGCCAGATGTGGTTGGTGCGGCCGTTGTTGATCCAGAAACGGTGCTTTTTCTTCTGAGCCTCAACCGTTCCGGGCAGGCCGGTCCAGGGCGAGGGCAGGAAGTGGGCCTTGCCGTCCTTGGTGTCGAACTTGTAATCCGTATAGATCATCTCGGTGCCGATCAGCTGGCCGTCCTTGTACTCCTTGATCGGCAACTGGACCCCATTGGTGCCCATGGCACGCAGCCGATCATAGGTCGCCAGATCCCCCGTGGGGCCGCCCTGACTGTCGATGCCGGCGGGTTTGCGGAAGCCATCGTTGAAGGCGTCCTCCTCGGTCTTCCAGTCGAAGCCCGCAAAGCGCTTGGCCATCTTGGCGTTGCCCTCTTTGTCGTACATCGCCTTGAGGGTGTTGGCGATGTCGGCGGCGATCAGGCAGTCTGGCTTGGCGTCCCCCGGCGGGTCCATGAAGCGCTCGGAGAGCCGCATCCGCCGCTCGCCGTTCATGGCGGTGAGGTTCATCTCGCCTGGGTGGGCGGCTGGCAGGAGTAGGTGGGCGGCATCGGAGAACTTGGTGCGGTAGAGGTCGATATTGACGACGAACAGTCCACCGCGGTTTTCCACCGCATCGACGATCAGGTCGGTCAGCTCGACGGCGCTTGCCCCACGCGCCTTGCTGATGACATCGCGCACGATGCCGGCGCGGCGGTAGACCGCCTCGCGATATTCCTCGGCGTTGAGGGTGGACTGGAAGGAATTGGTCGCCCACACCGTGAGCATCTTGCCGTTGCCCTTGATGATCTCCTCGTCGACGTACTTGGATGGGCGCCCACCCGGATAAGGCGGCCGGGCATAGCCCTCCTGATGACCGCCCATGCGGACCACGCCGGTGCCGCGACGGCCGACGTTGTGGGTGGCCAGCACCAGATCCACTAGGGCGGACTGGATGCGGTAATTGTCATTGCCCCAGATAATTCCCTTCTCGTAACCATGCATGGTGCGCTTGGGATGGCCCGATGCCTTGGGGGCATAGGCCCAGTCGGCGGCCTTTTCGATGTCGGCGACGGGCACTCCGGTGACCTTGCTGCATGTCTTGAGGTCCATGCGGTTGGCCGCCAGCGCCTCCTCGAAGCCCGTGGTGTGGGCGGCGATGAACTCCTGGTCGTGCCAGCCCTTGTCCACCACGTAGGTGAGCAGGCCGTTGAAGAGGGCCGTGTCGGTGCCGGGGGCGATGGCCAGATGCAGGATGTTATCTTTGCCGGCGATGTGCTCGGCCACTGATAGCGTGAGGCTGCGGCGTGGATCGATGAAGATGACTTTTGCCTTCTCCGCAGTCTCGCCGGGAAACCAGTGTTTTTTTTTCTCCACGCTCGCGCCCGTCATATTCGGCATGGCGTGGGCCAGAAAATAATTGGTCTGGGTCTCATAGCCGTTGGCACCGACGTAGAGGAGAGTGTCGGCGACCTCCGAGTCCTCGTAGCTGTTGTTCAGCTCGCCGATCCCCATGTCGCGGGTGGCGTGGCACTCGGAGTTGTAGGCGGGGCGGTTGTGGATACGGACCAACTGGGTGCCGATGGCGCTGAACATCAGCTTACCGCTACCCCAGGTGTTCTCGAACCCGCCCCCGGCGCCGCCGTGATCGAAAGCGTTGAAGGCGATCTGATCCGGGCCGCTGGTGTCGAGGAGATGCTTGGTGACCCCGGCATAGACCAGGAGCGCATGATCCCAGTTGGTCTCCACCCAGTCGTCCCCGGTAAAGACCATGGGATAGCGCAGCCGCTGGCGCGAAGCGCCCTCGCCACTGAACATCACGCTCGCCATCTGACCGCCACGGGTGGAGGACAGGCCCTGGTTCACCACGCACTGCTTGTCCGGCAGGATCATGATGTGATGCCGGCTGCCATCGCGGTCGGTGACGACGTTGTGCATGGGCGGGGTCATGATGATGCCAAGCGCCGGGATCTGCTGGCGGAAGTCGAGCCCGAGGGCATTCTCCTCCGGGGCGCGTCCGCCCTCACGGTTCTCCGGCCACTTGTAGACGTGATAGCCACAGCCGACGATGCAGAAATGGCAGGTCATGTTGGTGCGCTGCGCATCCGGTGGCGGCAGCGGAATCCGGTCTCGGTATTGGGTCATGGGTGTCTCCCGATCACAGCAGGTTGCATTGGCGGCCGTAGATGAGTCCCTCGACCGCCACGGCGTAGAGGGTGTCGTCCTGGGCGTCATGTTCGAGCAGGATGCGCGGCAGGTTCTCGGTCGCCTGCCCGTCCACCATCTGACCATGCATCTCCGGATCGAAGATGCTGAAATGACAGCCGCACTTGAAGGTACGCGCGACCGGGTCGTAGCTGAGCGGACAACCGTTGTGGGTACATTGGGTACTGAAGGC
>NZ_CAIKKU010000437.1 GCF_903828115.1 uncultured Thiodictyon sp.
CGGAGCTTAGCCCTGAAAGGGCGTGACATAACGGCATGGCTCCTTATGTCACGCCCTTTCAGGGCTAGGCCGAATAAACAACGCTATCCCAGGGCGTTGCCCTGGGCTGGTATGTCGCGCCCCTGCGGGGCTTGGGGATCGCAAAACAAGACGAAACGCCCTACTAGACCCGCGCGACCAACCCGAGCCGCGGAGCCCGCTGGGGGCGCTGGGGGCGCTGGGGGCGCTGGGGCGCTACGGGCGGTGGTCCGCACAGCGGACCCTACGGGCAGCCGCCCAAGGCGCCCCAGATGCCGCGAAACGCCAACAGGCTGCGCGCCAAGTGCGTGGGGTCCAGGCCGTCGGCCCGGCGTAACCGGCGCCGCAGTATTATCATTGCCCCAACCGACACCAGACCCGTCCGCGGAGTGACCCAAACGATGGCACTGACGATCAGCCATGATGAGACGGAACGCCTGGCGCAAGAGCTTGCGCGGGAGACCGGCGAGCCGGTCGCCCAGGTGATCCTGGAGGCACTGCAACAGCGGGCCTGCCAGTTGCGCGAGAAACGGGCCAAGGCGCTTGCACTCGCCCGGATCCAGGCCGCCGCGCACCGCTGCGCCGCCTTCCCGGACCTCGACCCCAGCGCCCCCGACGCGATCCTGGGCTATGGCCCTGACGGGACCTTCGAGCCATGGTCATCGACAGCTCCGCCCTGATCGCCATCCTGTTCGACGAACCGGAGGCCGCGGGGCTCGCCCAGGCGATGGCCGCCCACCCCAGCCGCTGCATGAGCGCCTTCTCGCTACTGGAAACCTCGGTGGTGTTGGCGCGCCGCAAGGGTCCCGCCGCGGTTCAGGAACTCGATGCCTTGATCGCCGATCTCGGCATCGAGACGATCGCCTTCGATCCCATCCAGGCGCGCCTCGCCCGCACCGCCTATCGCCGCTTCGGCAAAGGGAACCACCCGGCCGGGCTGAATCTGGGCGACTGCTGCTCCTACGCGCTGGCCAAGAGCCGCGGCGAGCCGCTGTTGTTCAAGGGCGCGGATTTCACGCAAACCGATCTGCACGCCGCAGCGATGCCCCCGGCGCCTGACGAACCCTGACCGTGAAAGTCGCGCAGCGACGCTGTGGGAGCGGCTTCAGCCGCGACGGGCGGTGCCGGGGACGCGGCATCGCAGTTCGCCGCGGTGCCGCATCGCCGCCGGAGGCCGCTCCCACCAGGAACTTTCATGTTCCGGGGCGACGGCCAACGCCTCACGGCCGTCAGGGGGAAGTGGCGCCGCATCCGGCTGAAGCCTCGACCTCCGGTTTTTGCTCGGGTACAAGGTCATCCGGCGTTCACCGAAGGCCCCCGATCGTCGCAGCGGCCGTCGTCATAATTCGGGCCAGCCGAGGCACCGGCCCGCTGGAGTCCGAGGCTTCAGCCTTGGCGCGCTCCAAGGCTGAGGTGATTTCTGTTAAAAATATTACCCGAGAATAGGCTTGATAAAAATGTCATATTTTGGCAAGGTCGGGCTGCGCTTCAACCGTGCTTCGACGTCTTCCATCAATTTCTTCGATAGGCTGATGCC
>NZ_CAIKKU010000438.1 GCF_903828115.1 uncultured Thiodictyon sp.
CCCCAGCGGGGCGGAGGCCGCAGGCCGCGGGAACCTGGAAAGCGATTTGCCTAACGTTTAGTATTGGCTTCCCCGCAAGCTTGCCCTTGGCCCCAAAGACCCAACCCTTGGGTTTCGCTGGTGGCCACCACCCCAACCGGAGGACATGAGAGATGTCGCAAGATAAAATTTACCCCATCCCCGCCGAGATCGCCGCCAAGGCCCACATCAACGCGGCGCAGTACGAGGCGATGTACAAGCAGTCGCTCGCCGACCCGGAGACCTTCTGGGCCGCCCAGGCGCAAGAATTCGTGACCTGGTCCAAGCCCTGGGACTCGGTGCTGGACTGGAGTTTCGACGCGGAGAACCTGCACATCACCTGGTTCAAGGGCGGCAAGCTCAACGTCTCCTACAACTGCCTGGACCGCCACCTGGCGACCCGCGGCGACCAGGTCGCGCTCATCTGGGAGGGGGACAACCCGGCCGAGGACCGCAAGATCACCTACCGCGAACTGCACGCGGAGGTCAATAAATTCGCCAACGTGCTCAAGGCCCATGGGGTCAAGAAGGGCGATCGGGTCTGCATCTACATGCCGATGATCCCGGAGGCGTCGGTGGCCATGCTCGCCTGCACCCGGGTCGGTGCCGTCCACTCCATCGTCTTCGGCGGCTTCTCCCCGGACAGCCTGCGCGACCGCATCCTGGACTCCGACTGCCGGGTGGTCATCACCGCCGATGAGAGTATGCGCGGCGGGCGCAGCGTGCCCCTGAAGAAGAACGTGGACACCGCGCTCGAGGAGTGCCCCAGCGTCGGCACCGCGATCGTGGTGCGCCGCACCAGCGGCAAGGTGGCCTGGAAGGAGGGCCGCGACGTTTGGTACCACGAGGAGATGGCCAAGGCCGCTCCCGTCTGCGAACCCGAGGAGATGGACGCCGAGGACCCGCTCTTCCTCCTCTACACCTCCGGTTCCACCGGCAAGCCCAAGGGGGTGCTGCACACCACCGGCGGCTACCTGGTCTTCGCCGCCATGACCCACAAGCACGTCTTCGACTACCAGGAGGGCGAGATATATTGGTGCACCGCGGACGTGGGCTGGGTCACCGGCCACACCTATATCGTCTACGGGCCCCTGGCCAACGGCGCTACGTCCCTGATGTTCGAGGGTATCCCCAACTATCCGGACATGTCGCGCTTCTGGCAGGTGGTGGACAAGCACCAGGTCAACATCTTCTACACCGCCCCCACCGCCATCCGCTCCCTGATGCGCGCCGGCGAAGACCCGGTCAAGAAGACCTCGCGCAAGTCGCTGCGCATCCTGGGTTCGGTGGGTGAGCCGATCAACCCGGAGGCCTGGGAGTGGTACCATCGGGTGGTGGGCGACGAGCGCTGCCCGATCGTGGATACCTGGTGGCAGACCGAGACCGGCGGCCACCTGATCACCCCCCTGCCGGGCGCCACCGCACTCAAACCCGGTTCCGCCACCAAGCCCTTCTTCGGCGTGGTCCCGGCCCTGGTGGACGCGGC
>NZ_CAIKKU010000439.1 GCF_903828115.1 uncultured Thiodictyon sp.
CGGATTGTTCGATTACGACAACGACAACGACAACGACAACGACGCCCGGTCCGTGAGAAGGTCCGGTCGCTGCAGGATACGGGATCGGCGTCAACACCTCGGTTCTGATCGCGCCCGCCGCACCCTGTGCGGCCCCGCCCCCGCCCGGTTTCTGCTATGATGGTCGACTTCTTGCGGCTCCCGTGTGCGGCCTGCAGCGGCGCACGCAACCGGCGCGCCATTGCGTGCCGCCGCCCTTGCACCCCCGCGCCCCTCCACCGAGACCCGCGACGGTCCCCAACGATGACCGATCTCAGCCACATCCGTAATTTCTCGATCATTGCCCACATCGACCACGGCAAGTCGACGATTGCGGATCGTTTCATCCAGCTTTCCGGGGCCTTGACCGAGCGCGAGATGTCGAGCCAGGTGCTTGACTCCATGGACCTGGAGCGTGAGCGCGGGATCACCATCAAGGCCCAGAGCATCGCCTTGGACTTCAAGTCCCGGGATGGACGCACCTATCTGCTGAATTTCATCGACACCCCGGGCCATGTGGACTTCTCCTATGAGGTCTCCCGCTCGCTCGCCGCCTGCGAGGGCGCGCTGCTGGTGGTGGACGCGGCCCAGGGTGTGGAGGCACAGAGCGTGGCCAACTGCTATACGGCCATCGAGCAGGGGCTGGAGGTGCTGCCGGTCCTGAACAAGATCGACCTGCCCAACGCCGAGCCGGAGCGGGTGATCAAGGAGATCGAGGAGATCATCGGCATCGAGGCCGAGGACGCCCTGCGGGTGAGCGCCAAGACCGGTGAGGGCATTCCCGACCTGCTGGAGGTCTTGGTGCTGCGCATCCCGCCCCCCAAGGGCGACCGCGAGGCGCCCCTGCAGGCCCTGATCATCGACTCCTGGTTCGATCCCTATGTGGGCGTGGTGTCGCTGGTGCGCGTCATGAATGGTGAGATGCGCCGCCGCGACAAGATCGTCATGCTCGCCACCGGGCGCACCCATCTGGTGGACTCGGTGGGGGTCTTCACGCCGAAAAAGGTCGAGCGCCTGAGCCTGGGTCCCGGGGAGGTCGGCTACCTCATCGCCTCCATCAAGGAGATCGACGGGGCCCCGGTCGGCGATACCATCACCAGGCCCGAGCGGCCGGGAGAGAAGCTCGAGGGCTTCAAGGAGATGCGCCCGCGGGTCTTCTCCGGCCTCTATCCGGTGGACTCGGACGCCTATGAGGACCTGCGCGAGGCCCTGAGCAAACTGCGGCTCAACGACGCCTCCCTGTTCTACGAGCCGGAGGTGTCCCAGGCCCTGGGGTTCGGCTTCCGCTGCGGCTTTCTGGGGATGCTCCACATGGAGATCGTCCAGGAACGCCTCGAGCGCGAATACGATCTCGACCTCATCACCACGGCCCCGACCGTGGTCTATGAGGTGCTGCGCCAGGACGGGGAGGTCTTTCGTATCGACAATCCGGCCAATCTGCCGGAGCCCAACAAGATCAGCGAGGTCCGTGAGCCGATCATCGAGGCCCACATCCTCACCCCCCCGGACTACTTGGGTAACGTGATCAACCTGTGCATCGAGAAGCGCGGGGTGCAGAAGCAGATCCAGTATCTGGGCGGGCAGGTCCAGGTAACCTATGAACTGCCGCTCGCCGAGGTCGTGCTCGATTTCTTCGACCGTCTCAAGTCGGCCAGCCGCGGCTATGCCTCCTTCGAGTACGAGCATAAGCGCTTTCAGGCCTCCGACCTGGTGAAGCTCGATGTCCTGATCAACGGCGACAAGGTCGACGCGCTCTCGACCATCGTGCACCGCGCGGTTTCCCAGACCCGCGGCCAGGATATCACCGTGCGAATGAAGGAGTTGATCCCGCGGCAGATGTTCGAGGTGGCCATCCAGGCGGCCATCGGCAGCAAGATCATCGCCCGCACGACCGTCAAGGCCCTGCGCAAGAACGTGCTGGCCAAGTGCTACGGGGGCGATGTCTCGCGCAAGCGCAAGCTTCTGGACAAACAGAAGAAGGGCAAGAAGCGCATGAAACAGGTCGGCCGGGTCGAGATCCCTCAGGAGGCCTTCCTTGCCGTGCTCCAGGTGGGCAAGGATAATTGACGGCCGCACCGGGGCACCTTGAGTTTTCCACACTGAGATATCCATGAATTTTGATTTTCCAGCCTTTTTGGTGCTGGCCTGCGCCGTCACCGGCGGCATCTGGCTGGTGGATGCCATGGTTTTCGCGCCGCGGCGCCGCGTCTTGGCGCCGACGGACGGGTCTGCGGTTGCGGTGCCGGGTCCGGCCGGGGGGCGTGAGCCCATCCTGGTCGAATATGCCCGCTCCTTTTTCCCGGTGATCCTCATCGTCCTGTTGTTGCGCTCCTTTGTGGTCGAGCCCTTTCGCATCCCGTCCAACTCGATGATGCCGACCCTGCTGACCGGGGATTTCATCCTGGTCAACAAGTTCGCCTATGGGCTGCGCCTGCCGGTCCTCAATTTCAAGTTTCTGCCGATCGGGGAACCGCGGCACGGTGACGTGGTGGTCTTCAAGTACCCGCAGGACGGCAAGACCGACTACATCAAACGGATCATCGGAGTCCCGGGCGACGAGGTCTTCTATCGCGACAAGACCATCTACCTCAACGGCAAGCCCCAGGGTCAAGTGGCGCTTGGGCGTTACACCGGGGTGGCCTCGGGGGCGGGCATGACCGGCGCCCGCGAGGCGGTGGAGACGCTCGATGGCGTGGAGCACCACACCCTGGTCCGCCAGGGTCTGCCGGACCTGCCGCCCGGGTGTCGCGTGCTCGCGCAGGGACCGGTGAAGGTGCCGCCTGGGTATTACTTCGTTATGGGCGACAATCGTGACAACAGTAACGACAGCCGCTGCTGGGGGTTCGTCCCCGAGGAAAATCTGGTCGGCAAGGCCTTTGCCATCTGGATGCACTGGGACGGCGAACGCGACGGCTTTCCGCCTATTGCCTGGGGCCGGCTCGGCAACCTGATTCGCTAATCTGATTCGGTGAGGGGTGATCGATATGCCTGAGATGCCTGCCCGACAGCAGGGAATGGGGATGAGCGGCATGCTGTTTGTCCTCGTGGTGGTCATCTTCGTCGTGACCGTGCTGTTCAAGCTCGGCCCCGCCTATATGAGCTACATGACCATGAAATCCATCATGAATGGGGTCGCGGAGTCGCCGGAGCCCATCCTGGGCGGTAAGGCGGCAATCATGAAGGTCCTGGAGAACCGCATGATGGTCAATGAAGTCCGCACCATCGACAGCAAGTCATTCGCCTTCAAGAAGGTCGGGGAAGAGGCGTTCGGTGTGACGCTCACTTATGAGCGGCGCGAACACCTCTTTTTCAATGTCGATGCGGTGCTGACCTTCAGCCACTCGGTTGTGGTCAAGGGGCGGTGAGTACCGATAGCCGCCGGTTGGCCCGCGCCCTGGGTCACCCCTTCGCCCGCGCGGACCTGCTCCAGCAAGCCCTCACCCACCGCAGTGCCGGGGCCGTCAACAATGAGCGGCTGGAATTTCTCGGCGATGCCCTGATCGGCTTCACCATTGCCGAGGCCTTGGTGGGCCGCTTCCCGCACGCCGACGAGGGGACCCTGAGCCGGATGCGCGCCGCGTTGGTCAAGCGCGAGTCTCTGGCACAACTGGCCCGTGGGCTGGAACTGGGCGACTACCTGCGTCTGGGCGCGGGCGAGTTGCGCACCGGCGGCCATACCCGCGACTCCATCCTGGCGGATGCCCTGGAGGCGGTCCTGGGGGCGATCTATCTGGATGGGGAGTTCAATCGGGCGCGCACCGTGGTCCTGAACCTCTTTCGTGCCTCGCTGGCGCAACTCAACGACGCGCACGCCGACAAGGACCCCAAGACCCGTCTGCAGGAACTCCTGCAGGCGCGCCGCCGCCCTATCCCCGAATATGAGGTGTTGACGGTCGGCGGCACCCAGCACGCCCAGAGCTTCACTGTCAGTTGCGCCTTGCCGGACGACGGGCGTCTGAGTCGGGGTGAGGGCAGTAGTCGACGGCGCGCTGAACAGGCCGCTGCCGAGGCCATGCTCATTCAATTTGAAGGACAGGTCGTCCATGACTGATCCGGCATTGCCGCGCTGCGGCTACGTCACGCTCATCGGGCGGCCCAATGTGGGCAAGTCCACGTTGCTCAATCGCATCCTGGGTCAGAAGCTGGCCATCACCTCCCACAAGGCGCAGACCACCCGCCACGCGATCCTGGGTATCAAGACCAGACCCGAGGGCCAGATCCTGTTCGTCGATACGCCGGGTATCCATCGCCGCGGCGAGGGTGCCCTCAATCGCTATCTCAACCGGGCCGCCCGCACGGCCATCGGCGATACCGACCTGGTGCTGCTGGTGGTCGAGGCCCTGCGTTGGACCGACGAGGACGCACTGGCCCTGGAGGCCCTGATCAGCGCCGCGCTGCCCGCCATTGCGGTGATCAACAAGGTCGATGGAATACCCGACAAGTCGGTCCTGTTGCCGTACCTGGAGGCGCTGGCAGCGCGCTATGGCTTCCGGTCACTGGTGCCGGTCTCCGCCGCCCGCGGCGACGGGATCGAGGCCCTGGAGCGGTCGGTGATCGCCACCTTGCCCGAGGGTGAGTTCAAATACCCGCAGGACCAGATCACCGACCGCTCGGAGCGCTTCTTCGCCGCCGAGCTGCTGCGTGAGCAACTGGTTCAACGCTACGGCGAGGAGTTGCCCTATCGCACCACGGTCGAGATCGAGCGTTTCGAAGCGGTGGACGGGCGTTACCGGATCAATGCCCTGATCTGGGTCGAGCGCCCGGGGCAGAAGGCGATCCTGATCGGCCACGGCGGCGCGGCCATGAAGGCGACCGCCACCCAGGCGCGCCTGGAGATGCAGAAGCTCTTCGGCTGCTCGGTGCACCTGGAGGTCTGGGTCAAGGTCAAGAAGAGCTGGTCCAGCGACGAGGCGGCCCTGGCGCGCCTGGGTTATCGCGACGGGTAAAGCGTGCGGGCCGGCAGTAACGAGTCAAGAACAAGCTAAACGCAAACACCGTCGTTGTCGTTGTCGTTGTCGTTGTCGTTGTCGTAATCGTAATCGTAATCGTAGCCGTAATCGTAGTCGTAGAAGCGATGCAATTTTGGGTGCGAGAGAATTCGGGACACTACGATAACCTCGATTACGACAACGACAACGACAACGACAACGACAACGACAACGGCGCAAAGAGCGTCCTCTATTGGTATGAAGCCATCCCTCGCCATCCTGGTGCTCCAACGTGGCTGCCCGTCGTGACGCAGGCCTGTTGCGGGCCCTGGTCCTGCATCGGCGTGACTATGGCAACACCAGCCTGTTGCTGGATCTGTTCGCCGCTGGTGTCGGTCGGTTCCCGGCCATCGCGAAGGGGGCTCGCCGCGGCCGCAGCCCCGCAAGCGCCTTGCTGCAACCCTTTGCACCTATCTGGATCGGCGTGGTGGGGCGCGGCGAGGTGCTGACCCTGACCGGCTGCGAGGCGGCCGGGCGCCCCTTCGCCCTGGGCGGGCGGGCCCTGCCCTGCGCCTTTTATCTGAACGAGGTGCTGCTGCGGGTGCTCGGCCGCCACGACCCCCAGGACGCGATTTTTGCCTTCTATCATGCCGCCCTGGGCCAGTTGGCCGCCGGGGAGGACCTGGACTCGGTGCTGCGTCGCTTCGAGCTGCGCCTGCTGGAGGCCCTGGGCTATGCGCCCGGCCTCGACTTGGTCGTGGACGGCGGCGTGGCGGTGGAGCCCGACCGTCACTATCTGGTCGAGCCGGGGCGCGGCACCCGGGCGGCCGCGGCCGACGCGCCGGGTGAACGGGTCTGCGGTGCGACCCTGCTCGCGCTCGCCCGCGGCGAGACGCTCGGGGTCGCGCAGGTTCGCGAGGCGCGTGCCCTGTTGCGGCGCCTGCTCGCACCCCATCTTGGCCCCAAGCCGCTGAAGAGCCGTGAACTCTTCCGGCGCTGGCAGGGGGCGGGCAGGGGGCGGTCAATGGAGGAATTTTGTCCGCAAATGAACGCAAATGAACGCAAATAGGTTCCCGATGATGAGGGAGGCACTGATGAACACCATAGCACCGCCCGAGGTCCTGCTCGGGGTCAATATCGACCACGTCTGCACCATCCGGCAGGCGCGGGGGACCCGCTATCCGGAGCCGATCCAGGCGGCCCTGGTGGCGGAGCAGGCGGGGGCCGACCTCATTACCCTGCACCTGCGCGAGGATCGCCGACACATCCAGGACCGGGACGTGGAACTGCTGCGCAATATCCTGGTGACCCGCATGAACCTGGAAATGGCCGCCACCGCGGAGATGGGCCGCATTGCGGCCCGACTGCGCCCGCCGGACTGCTGCCTGGTGCCGGAGCGGCGCGCCGAGTTGACGACCGAGGGCGGTTTGGACGTGGCCGGTCAGCGGGCCGCGCTCACCGACTTCTGCGCCATGCTGGCGGAGGCCGGGGTGCGGGTGTCGCTCTTCATCGATCCGGACCCGGCGCAACTGGAGGCGGCCCACGCGGTGGGGGCGCCGGTCGTGGAGATCCACACCGGGCGCTATGCCGATGCCCAGGCGCCGCAAGAGCGGACCCTGGAGTTCGAGCGCATCCGTTGCGCGGTGGAACTGGGGCTGGAACTCGGGCTCCAGGTCAATGCCGGTCACGGCCTGGATTACCACAACGTCAAGGCCGTGGCGGCCATCCCCGGGGTTCGCGAACTCAACATCGGCCACGCCATCGTGGCGCGCGCCCTGTTCTGCGGCCTGGAGCAGGCCGTGCGGGACATGAAGCGGGTCATCGACACCGCGGTGGCGCGCGCGACCTGAGCCGGGCCTTTGCCCATATCGGGATAAGAAAGTGACTCTCACGGAGACACGGAGACACAAAGAGAGAATTTCTTCTCCGTGGCTCCGTGTCTTTGTGAGAGGATTCAAGGAATATGGGTAACGACAGCGGCCGCAGCCGGTGCGTCAATCCTCAAGAAGAGTAAGAGTCCGCCATGTCTTTTGACACCCTGACCCTGGTCCTCGCCGCCAACCGCGGCACCGGACTCGAACCGCTGACCATCGATCGGCCCAAGGCCGCCGTACCCTTCGGCGGCAAGTACCGGGTCATCGATTTCACGCTGGCCAACTGCCTGCACTCGGGTCTGCGCCAGGTCCTGGTGCTCACCCAGTACAAGAGCCACTCGCTGCACAAGCACCTGCGCGACGGCTGGTCCATCTTCAACCCGGAACTGCGCGAATTCATCACCGCGGTGCCGCCCCAGCAGCGCGAGGGCCTCAATTGGTACGGCGGCCCCTTCGACGCCATCCGTCAGAACCGCTATCTGGTGGAGCGCAGCCCCGCCGACCAGGTCCTGGTGCTGGTGGGCGAGGCCATCTACCGCATGGACTATGCGGAGCTGGTTCGGGCCCACCGGGAGTCCGGCGCCCAGGTGACGCTCGCGGTGCGCGGTATCCGGGAGCCCGGGTCAGGCGTTCAACCGCTGGTGCGCCTCGACGGGGAGGGGCTGGTCCTGGGGTTGTCGGCGGCCCCCGCGGGCGCGACCGCGTCCGGGGACCCGGGCTCGGGCGATGAGACCCTCTCCACCATGGGCGTCTACTGCTTCGAGAAGTCCTGGCTGCTCGCCGCCCTGGACCCCGCCCGGGAGGGACCGGACCTGGACCTGGGGTTGGACCTGATCGCCCCGCTGCTGGGCGATCTGAAGGCCTGCGGCTACCGCTTCGGCGGCGCGCGCGGCCGGGTGACCCCGGACCGCTACTGGTGCGATCTGGCCTGCATCGACGCCTACTACCAGGCCAACATGGGGCTGCTGCGCGCCGCGCCCCCGCTCGACCTCTATCAGGCCGACTGGAACATCCGCACCTACCAGGGCCAATTCCCGCCGGCGCGCACCGTGCCCGGGGTCACCAGCGGCACCGAGGGGGTCTTCGTCAACTCCATGCTCGCCGCCGGCACCGTGATCAGCGGCGGCGGCGTCAACCAGTCCATCCTGTTCCCGCGGGTGCGGGTGTGCGACGGCGCCATCGTGGACTCCAGCATCCTGTTTGACGGGGTCCAGGTCGGGCAGGGCGCCAACCTGCGCAACTGCATCATCGAGAAGGACGTCCAGGTCCCGCCCAAGGTGCGCATCGGCTTCGAGCGCACGCAGGATAGCGAGCGTTTTACGGTCTCGCCCGGGGGGATCGCGGTGGTGCCCAAGGGTTATCGGTTCTAGCGTTGTGGGCCCCTGGAGTCCAAGGCTTCAGCCTTGGCGGGGCCCGTAGGGTCCGCTGTGCGGACCGACGACCGCGCAGCCAACGCGATGACCGCAGTCATGATCCATGCCTCCGGCCGCGTCCGGCCGGGGCCGCCGGCCCAGGGTGCGCCCTCAGGTCCGGCCCGCCGCCTCTCCGATCGACCGCCACGGAAAGACCTCGATCCCCGCGCGGCTGTAGGCGTCTTCACCGCCATAGACCAGCCACCCCGGCAAGGCGTCCGCGCCCACCAATGAGCGCCACTTTTCGATCCCCCGGAGCCAGTCGCTCACCATGGTGGCGCCCGATTTGATTTCGACCGGCTGCAAACGGGTGCCCGACTCGAAGAGCAGATCGACCTCGTTGCCCGTATTGTCACGCCAGAACCAGAGTCCGGCCGGCTGGCCCGCGTTGAAGCGCTGTTTGACGAATTCGCCGACCACCAGGGTCTCGAACAGCGCACCGCGCTGCGGGTGGATATTGAGCGCCGCACCGTCCCTGATCCCGAGCAGCGCCGCGGCCAGCCCGGTGTCGAGGAAATAGAGCTTCGGTGTCTTCACCAGGCGCTTGCCGAAATTGCGGAAATAGGGCGGCAGCAACAGCACCAGATAGCTCGCCTCCAGCACCGTCAGCCATTCCCGGGCCGTGGTGTGCGAGATGCCGCAATCGTTCGCCAGTGCAGACAGATTCAGCAACTGTCCGGTCCGCGCCGCGCAGAGCCGCACAAAACGCTGGAACAGCGTGAGATCCCGCACCGCGAGTAATTGACGGACATCGCGCTCCAGATAGGTCGCGATATAGCTCGGAAACCAGTCGCCGGGCGCGAGCGGACGGTCATAGAGTGGTGGATAGGCCCCGCGCCACAAGAGGGTGTCCAGGTCCCCGGGCAGGAGGCCGGCCCCGGCCAGTTCCGGCAGTGAGAACGGCAGGAGTTCGATCCGCCCGACCCGCCCGGCCAACGACTGCGTGATGCGCGACATGAGCCCAAACTGCTGCGAGCCCGTCAGCACGAAATCGCCCATCCGCCGCCGGGCATCGACCAGCCCCTGCAGGTAGGACATCAGATCGGGGGCGTGCTGCGCCTCGTCGACCACGGCCCCGTCCGGGAAGCGGGCGAGGAATCCCCGCGGGTCCACCAGCGCCAGCTCGCGTTGGTCCGGCTCCTCCAGGGATACATAGGCTCGCTCCGGATTCAGGGACTTGGCCAGAGTCGTCTTGCCCGATTGCCGCGGCCCGGTGATCGCGAGGATCGGGAAACCGCGCGCGAGGCGTAGCGCGGTGTCGGCGGCGTGACGGGTTATCATGGCAGGGATTTTACAGATCGCAGTTTATAGCTGCAATCTGTAAGAAAAGATCGGTGCTATCCACCCTCACCCCACCAACCCCTTCATCACCGCCCGATCCAGATCCCCATAAAAAGCAATATCGAGCTTCTCGACGACTTCCTCGGGCAGCAAGGCGACCTGCTTCTTATTGGCCACCGGAACCAGCGCGCGCAGCGCCCCGTTGTCGAGTGCCACTTGCAGCGGTTCGGCGATGGAGACGGGGGCCTTGATGTTGCCCTGGATGCTGAGGTCGCCCAAGACCACGGTGCCGCCCGCGATACTGCGGTTCTGGAGTGCCGACATGATGGCGATGAAGAAGGCCACGCCGCACTCGGCCTCGGCGCCTCCACCGGAGAGATCCACTGCCTCGGCGGCGAAGTCTTTGGTGGCCAGCGTTGCCGTGAGCCCGCCGCGGTCCTTGATGGACTGTAGGCAGATCCAGGCACGGTTGAGGGACTCCTTGATCCCCCGCGGCATGCCGGACGGGATGCGCAGCTTACCGGTGCCCGCGGCGCAGGTCACCTCGATGCGAAGCAGGGACACCCGGGACTCTTCGTCGACCGTCGCGGTGTAGGCGGCGCCCGGTGCAAGCGCGTCCTGAGCGATGGCGCCTTGTCCGCCCTGCTCCGGGACCCCGACCGTCGTCTCCCGACCGTCGGTCTCGTCGATATAGGAGAAGCTGGTGCGATAGAACTCAAAGGCCCCGCGCTTCTTGAGTTGCTCCTTCACCCGGCGTCGCGACTCCATCGCCAGTTCCAGATAACCCCGCAGCTCCTCGCGCGTCCATTCACCATGGGGGTGGAAGAGCTTGAGTAACCCGCTCACCGTGCGGCGGATGGAATTGGCGTCCCGGCCTTCGACATGGGCGCCGAGCCGAAACTCGGCGTTCAATGCATCGAAGCGGTTGTCCTTACGTAGCGTCCGCAGCGCCTCGGCCAGGTAGTCGGTAACGAAGCCATAGTGATCGGTCAGCAGCGCGTGTGAGCTTTTCGGCACCTCCCATCCAGGAAGATAGAAATGAAATCGGTCCATCAGGGCGAGATCGAACTCCTTGGGCAACGGCTGGAAGAGGTCCATGGCACTGTTGCTCACCAGCGTCTCCACCGGATGGTTCAGGTTGCCGATGAACACCATCGAGGCGTTGGCGTGAACCTGGGTGATGCCGCGGCTAAACCGACCATTGGCCATGTAGTCCTTCATGATCTGGATCGTGTCGGGATCGGTGACCTTCATCCCGCCGACCTCATCGAAGGCCACGACGTCCCAGTGCCCAACCAACCCCACCTGTCGGCGCGCATTGTTGTAGAAGAGGTTGGCCGTGCTCGCCTTGCCCCCCGACAGCAGGATGGCGTAAGGCGTGAACTCCGAATAGGCGTAGGACTTACCCGTGCCGCGGGGCCCCAGTTCGATGAAATTGTAATTCTTCTCGACCATGGCCAGGAGGCGCGTCAGCAGTAGTACCTTGCGTCGCGCGTCGAACCGATCGGGCTCCAGACCCAGGCTGCGCAGCAGCACATCGATCCACTCGGCGGTCGTGAAGGCCCGGCGTCCTTCGCAGAACTCCTCGAAATCGAAACGGGCGAGCTGAATAGGCTTCAGATCACGCACATGGAAGGGACTCGCGTTCCGGCCGGCCTCTTCGGATGTTCGATATTCGAGGTCGACGATGGCCCAGATGCCCCCCTCCAGCAGACGGTCGTAGCGGCGGTGGAATTCGTCAGGGATGTGGATGCGCTGGAACCCGAAGTTGTCCATGGCGGCCCAGTATTTCATCTCGCTGGGGGCGAAGCGCACCTCGATGCGATCGATGAAGCGGTGATGGCCGTGTCGTTCCACCAACGCCTTGGCCTTGTTCGCCTCGTCTTGGCGGAAATAATTCTTGCGCAGGGTGTCCTTGACCGCCGCGATTCCGAGTTGTACCTCTTCCTCATGGTCGGAGGCGCAATAGCGGCCCAGAAGATACTCAAGCACATAGGACGGGACATTCTCGCCGCCCTTGATCTGGTGCAAGAGGTCCTTGCGAACGACCTTTCCGGGAAAGGCGCTGTTGAGCTTGCGGTCGAGTGCGTCGAGATCCATGGCCTTTAATCTTAGCAAAGAGTAGTTATCCACAGATGAACACAGATTAACACAGATTATTCATTGACTTACGCTTGGCCGGGGACTCACCTCGCCGGTGATTGTGACAATAGCGATAAGCTCATGACAATTCGAAGAAAATCTGTGTTCATCTGTGTTCATCTGTGTTCATCTGTGGATTTTAGGTTAATCCAAGGTCGCGTTTCGGAGCACCAGCGGCGGCGCGTGCGACAGGCCGGGCGTGGTGGCATCGGTGACGCGGATCTCCACGGCATCGCCGTCGAAGTCCGGCGCCAGCGCGATGGGCACCTGGACGCGCTGGTTTGCCGCGAGTAAGACCAGCCCCGTATGTGGATCCCTGGCCTCGCAATCCGCGGCCTCGCCGACCACCCTGGTAGTGCCCGGCGCGAACGCCTGCACCCGCACCGCAAGCTCCATTCGCAGCAGGCTCGAAAAGCTCACCTGGACACTGAAGATGCGGGTGGTGAACCGGTCGCTGCGATAGGTGACCTGACAGAAGATGGCCTCGTCCCCGGTCGGCCGCGGCGGCGCCGCGTCGAGGACGACGATCGGGATCACGCACTCCTGAAGCGACAGCCCTTCATGGAAGTACGGGCTGCCGGCACGAAACACCTTGACCCCGCGTGGTACGCACACATCCTTCACCGGCCCCTGGATGCCCAGGTCGCAGGCCGCGATGGTCACCAACCCGTCCGCTCGCGCACCCAGCGCACCCAGGAGGGCGCGGCGCTTGCGCAGCAGCCATTGGCCCGTCGGCTCAGGACACTGGTCACCCGGCAGGACCTCCGGAAGCTGCATAAAGCCATGGTCGGCCGCGAACACCAGTCGCTCGAAGCCGAGCCCGATGAGTCGTTTGGCGGCGGCCAGCAGATCGGCAACCACCTCACCGATATACCGGCGTGCCACGAGCGGATCGCTGTGCTCGCCGAAATCGTCGATCTCCGTGCTGAACACCGCCAGCACATCGGCGGTGCCGACGAGCTGGCGCAGTTGCGCCGCACTGGCGGTCAGCAACTCGCCGAGCCGCAGGCTCTTGAACCGGTCCCCAAGTGCGGCGCGCAGCACCCGGCGCCGATCCTCGGCCGTCACAACCGGCTTGCCCGCGATCAGCGGTACCAAACCAGCTTCCGACTCGCCGTATGTGAGTCCGGCCTCGGCGCCCGGCAGCAGCGCGGCCATACCGAAGGGGGTCGCCGCGGGGACCACGCCGCAGGCCGGTTCCACCGCTGCCGTCCCCTCAGTTCCAAGCCGATCGGCCAACTCCCGGCCCATCTCGAAGCGCAACGCATCGACCAGGAACCAGGCGGTGCGCCGACCCTCGGCGATCGGGCCGGCCGCATGGCGCGACCAGGCCTGAGTCTGCCGGGTCAATCCCTCCGGCGGCCAGCCGCCACGCACGACGGCATCGAGGAAGGCATCCTGGGCGGCACCCAGCCAGCGGCGGTACTCGCGACGCACCAGCTCCAGGAGCGGCGCCAGGCTGTCGCGGTCCACCAGCAGTGCGGCGGCCTGCTCCACCAGACGTTGTGCCTGGTCCAGCCGCCACATGCCGTCCTGGTCCGAGCAATAGGCACGCACATGGTCTGCGACCGGCCGATTGGCTCCCACCTGACGTGCCTCCCAGGCCAGGCCCGCATCGAGCAGGTTCAGACAACGCTCTGCCAGACGCCACAGTTGATCGCGCTCCGGCAGCGCGCGCCAGACCGACTGCCTTCGCCCAATCGCCAAGGCCCGTGCCGCGGCGGTCTCGCCGGCGAGTGCCTGCTGCTGAAGCTGCCGCAGCGCCGCACGATCTTCAAACGGAAAGCTATCCCGGTTACCGACCTGGGCGCTCGACTCTCCAATGGAGGAAAGTCCCAGCCGGCGCTCGACCTCCGTGGCCATTGCCCGGTAGGCGTCGCGGTGCTCGGCCGAGGCCCTGAGGTCCCGACAAAGGTCCTGTATGGAACGCTTGAAGCGCGGGCTTGCACGAGGGACATGGGCCAAGGCCACAGGAACCGCGTCCGGCCGGTCATAAACCAGCTCGCTGAACAGCAGCCATTGGCCAAACGCAGGCCCCAATCCGTCAAGCGCAGGTGGCGGGGACGGATCGAACCCATAGCTATCCCCGAGCAGGTCCCGCAGATCGGCGACGAGTGCGGGTGCCGACTGGAGCTGGCCGCGCAGATCGCCCGGCAGGCAGAGCAGCATCGCCGCGACGCGGCCCGGGACCTCGGTGCCCAGCACCTGCTCCAAAAGCGGATAGCGGGTCCCGCCCGCCAGGGCGTCGAGCTGTGCGAGGGTGGGCTGACCCTGGCTGAACAGGCGATCGACCTCGTCCTCGCGGCCGGCCAGCACCTGGCGCGCAATGGAGTGCAGGCGCTCGGTGTCGGTGTCGCCAAAGGCCGCACCGCACAGCGCGAAGGGCTCGAAGGGGTCCGCGCGCCGCGCCCCTTCATCGTCCGCGTTCCCGCGCGGCGCGGGGACATAGATCAGCAGCGGTGCCGGCGCGGGGCCGAGTGAGTCGAGGTCGAACAGCGCGCGCCATACCTGGTCCGCCTCGCGGCGCGCCCGCAGCACGGACTCGCCGGCGTCCACCTTGATCAAGGGGTCGAGGCTGATCCCCCGGAACAGGTCGTGGAAGACGCGGTCCGGGTCGTACCAGACCAGCATCCGCCGCTCCCTGAGTCGGGAGATGATGACCTCGCCGACATGCCTGCTGATACTCATGCTGTCCTCCTGCTGCGCGCCTCGCGCGTGAGTCGGTCAAGATCCCGGAGTAGTTTCCCGTAGGACGCTGACCGCGCGGCGGCCCCGGGTGAGAACGTCAAGCCGCCGGTCAACCTGAGCTGGTGGACCCGCTCCTCGTAGGAACAGCCCAAGAGCCGCTCGATCAGACCTTTACAATCCCGCGGGACCTCCGGCCGCAGCGGATCCGGCAGTCTGTCCGATGGCAGCAAGCCGGCGGCCCGCAGCGCGGTCAAGCTCGCCAGAAACCAGGCCTCGTATTCGCGGTTGGCGATGACGACGGCAAGCGGCATGTCCGGCGCGACCGTTCGCGCCCGCGCCAACAGGGCGGGACCGAGGCCATCGCCGCTGGACCGGACCTGACACTCGTCGTCGGCATCCAGCACGACCAGGATGGCCGCGGGCCGAAGCGTCAGTGCAATGCTCACAATTCCAGCGCGAAGAGGTCGTCGCCGCAGGTCTCGGGCTCAGGTCCGGTCCAGAGTGCGTTGGAGCGCAGCAACTCGCCCACGGTATCGAGCGTATTGACCGCGGCCTGCGTTTCCGGGCTCAGCCGGAAGACCTGGCTGGTGCCGTCACGCCACTCGACGACCCGCACCCGGTCAGCGGTGACCGCTGAATGGCTGAGCACCTCAGGCGAGTGGGTCGTCAACACCACGCGCATGCGCGCACAACTCGCCTGCGCCGCGTCGAGCAGGACGCCCAGCGCGCTCGCGTGCAGCGAATTCTCGATCTCGTCGATCAGGACCACGGAGGGGATCGGCTGCTGACGCAAGGCAAGCAGCACGCCCAGGCCCGCCAGCGTGCCCTGCGAAACTTGGCGCGCCTCCAGGGTGCGTACCGCCTCCCCCTGCTGTTGACGGAAGCGCAGCACGCGCCGGCCGTAGAGCGCGTCGCCCTCGACCCGGACTATCCCTTCCGTGATCAGCGCCAACCGCTCCAGCAGCCACGAACACTCCGCTTCGGGCAGTGCCTTGAGCACATCACCGGCGTTGGCTCCATTGCACAAAAGGGTTGTGCGCTCCCCGATCTCCCGCGCCTCGGCCATGTGTGCGGGAGACAGCGCATAGGTGCGCAACCCCCGAATGCTGTCGAGAATCTGGTTCCATAGGGAGTCAGATCGACCAATCAATGGCAGCATCAGCCGACCGTCGGGCGGCACCGGGTCAAGCCGATTGCCCGGTGCATGGAAGTCTCCCCCGGTGCGCTCGAAGCCACCCGATATCGCGCTCGTCGCGAGTCGCTCCACGATGCGATAGGGTGCGTTCGCAACGCTTACGAGTTCAAAGCCATAGACGACACGAACGGGGGCGCGCCCGGGCAACAGGATCGACATGGCGAGCGCCAGCCCGAGCGGCGCATCAAGGTCTCCGCCCGCTGACATCCGGCGCACGCTGTTCAACCCGCCCCGCCGGTCGAGGGCATTTTCCAGGCTGTCGCTCACGGCCTCCTGCAGCAGCGCGATGGCGTCCAGCAGGCTCGACTTGCCGGCGCCGTTGCGTCCGACCAGGAAGGTCAGGTCCGACAGCCGCAGCCGCGCGTTCTCGAAGGCGCGGAAGTTCCGCAGGCGAATCTCTTCGACGGTCACCGTCATGCGTTCAGCCATGGTCCGGCTCCGTGGTTTCGGCCAGGGCGAGTTGCCCGTTGCCCCCACGCCGACGCCCGCGGCGCGGCTTCTCCGGCGTGGGTTCGTAGAGGTCCTCGCGGCCATGGGCGATCGCCAGATCCCGCTCGGTGCGGCAACGCTGCAACACCTGCTCTGGGTGCAGCCACAGTGCGAGGTGGGACCAATCGTGCTCACCGCGCTCGAGCTCATCCCAGACGGTCTGTGCCGCCTCGCGCCAGCCGCGGTGGCGGAACCAGCGTGCGAGCGGGGCCGCGTTGACCACGGCGCCGTCGTCCAGGTGCGGCGCAAAGCCGCGGTTGACGAGTCCGTTCAGGGCCTCGCGCAGTTCGGCGCGCTCGCGCAGCTCCACGCCGATGCGGTCGAGTCGGCCCTGACCCTCGCCGGACAGTGCGCCCTGACTGCGCGCCGCGAGCAGGCCCGCCTCCTCGCGCTGCAACAACTGTTCGTTCGCACGCAGCCGATTGACGCAGGCCGAGAGCATCGCGCCGCAGAGGCGCGGGTAGTAGAGCCAGAGGGTGAAGCCGCCGGACGCGGTGGACAGGGGCCAATAGATCGGCGCACGCCGCTTGCTCTTGGAGTAGCGCGCCAGATGGTCGGCGAAGAAACCGTCGGGCCGGCGCAGCCAGGTGCGCAGTGAGTCGGTGCCCAGGGCTTCGGCCAACTCCGCCTCGCGTTCTGCATGGGCCGCGCCGTAGACCAGTTCCAGGCATTGGCTGGTGCGCCGGTAGAGGTCATCGAGGTGTCGTGCCGGCGCGGCATCGTCCAAGGCGTCGTCCTGAAGGATGCCGTCCCAGGCAATGTCGAGCGGATAGGCGCCGGCGTCGTCCTCGGCGCGCCCCAAGCGGGTTCCATCCGCGGCCAGCACCCAGGGCGTGCCGTCGCTGTCGGTCTCGATCAGGGGCAGCGCGCAGGCGTCAGTGCGGGCGGCGAGCCAGGTCGCGGAGGCGAGGTGTCCCGGCGCGGCCGGCAGGCCCCGCGCATCGACGAGCTGACCCAGCGGGCAGCGCGGCAGAGGCCCGAAGGGGTCAGCCCATCCCGGGATCCAATCCGCGTGGTCGAGCAGACGAATATCCCAGCGCCCGACCGTCAAACCGAGGGCCCAACTGACGCAATCGGCGGCGGAGCGTTTCAGGTCCTCGGGCCTGAGCAGGTCCAGGCGGCGCCGGATCGCGGCCAGTCGCCGTGGTGGCAGGGCGAATAGCCGACATAGCGTCTCCTCGTCGCGCAACGCGCGGGTCTGACGACCACGCCGGTGCTCGCAGCGGACATCGACCTCCGCATCCAGACCGCCGGGCAGGTGCTCGCCCGGCAGGGCCTCCTTGGTCAGATAGGCGGTGCGGAACAGCGCGTCGTCGGGATCGGCCGCCGGCTCCGCAAATCGGGCAACCGCGGGCTCCAACTCCTCGTCCATCAGTTGCCGGTCGCGCTCGGTGAAGCCATAGGCATCGGCCACGATGGTGTCGATCTCGGCCGTGATCTCGGCCAGCTCGGCGAAGCGGTCCTCGCGGGCCTCGATGCGGCGGCGGGTGGCTTGGTCGAGGGGCAGGTCGCGGCCGGTGAGCAGGACGGGCGGGACGGTGAAGGCGGCGCAGGTTTCGCCAGTCACATCTTCATCGAGTTGGCCTTTCCTGACATAGGCGACTGCGTCGGCGGTGAGCCCGTTGATGCGCTCCGTCTGGGCGACCGAAGGGTGTGGCGCTCCCGCATTCTTGATGACACCGACTTCGTAGGACTTGGAGATTGAGTTCGGTGACGCGTCAGCGGTATTGAGCCAAGGCGACAGGAGGAGGTGGAACGGGCGAGCCGCGAGCACCCCGAGATACGAGCAGGGGTGCCCAGAAGCAAATAGCGTTGGCCCCTTATGGCTAAAGGCGCAGCCTTCCGGGAGAACCCGTGGGCCCAGAGGAAGGTTGGTCCTCAGTGGCCAAGTGACACCGCGGCGACCGAAGTATTGGGTGTTTTGGGGCCGCCCGCGTCCGAACGCCTTAATTTCTTCCCCGTCAGTCTCCCAGTTGAGCGTCAGATGGACGTCATCCCAAAAAGGCCGATACTCACCGCCCTTCGCGAAACGCGGCCATTTGTCGCCGAGGCCGATGCGGGTCATATCCATTTCCCAAATCAGCCGTAAGAAGCGAAAGTCGTCAGCGGTTACCGTTCCCTGCTTCACGTCTCCGATTGCCGATCCAATGCTCGGCGCAATGGCCAACTGATCCAGCAACGCTTCGGACATCGAGTAAGCATAAGCGCCGTCACGAATCCGCTTGAAGCGGCGGGCCGTCGAGCGATGGCTGTACGGGTGCGACTGGCCGTCACGGACGCTCTGGACAGCATGGTACAGCGCCGACTCCTTTCGGCCGGTGGTGACCAGTCTGAACCACTGAGCGTCAGAATCCAGATTCGCTCGTTTATCGACGACAACGGCCGCGGTCTCCACTTTCGCTTCGAGCGCGCCATACCCGATATCTGCGGCAAGGACGACGGCCCCATGGCTGCCAAAGACCTGCTCCCGGAGCCCTCGAAGGCTGGACTGACCGAGCCAGTCACGCTCTGTAATGGCACCGATGCGACCATGGGGCTCCAGGATCTCCAGCGCCCGCTGGAAGAACATCGCGTAGATCTCATGGCCGCAAGCAGGATAGTCCGCATCGAGCAGGTCCTTGGTTCCCTCCGCCGGTTGCCCGAACGGCGGATTCATCAACACCACGTCATAGCGGGCGCGCGAGATATCGATCAACGCCAGCCCGCGCTCGGCGTCCTCGGCGAAGAGCCGCCGCAGCACCCGCTCGTGCTCGCCGGCCTGGGCGGCGTAGTCGGCCAGCGCCTGGACGACCCGCTCCTCGGCGCCGGTCCAGAAGCGCGCGGCCTCGTCCCGGGCCAGACTGCTCAAGTCATGGCGGGGACCGGCCCAGTTCGGGCTCTCGTCGAACAGGTCCCCCTGAAGCGGCGGCCCAGTGCCGCGATTGGCGCCGTCCGAGCGCTCGCGGGCCTCGCGGACGATGCGGCGGATGGTCTCGTCGATGCGCAGCAGGAGCCCCGTCTCGCCGACCGGGCGCATGGCCTGCCAGAGGGCGCGCACCAGTTCGCCGAGCTCGGGCGGTTGCAGGCCAGCGGCGAAGGCATCGAGCTGGGCGCGGTCGCCCGGCATCGGCTCGGCGCACACTAAATTCATGCGCTCGATGGTCGGGCGCTCGGCCGCCGGGATCCTTTGCCAGGAACGCTGGGCGCGCAGCCACAGGGCCAGGGCCGCGACCTGGATCGGGCGTGGGTCGATGTCGACGCCGAACAGGTTGTGACGCAGGATCAGGGCCGGGACCGCGCGGGCGAAGGCGTCGCGGTCCGGGTACTGGGACCAGAGCGGGGTGCGGCCGGGGCTGGTGCCGACATGGCGGTCCCAGGCGTCCAGATAGATCCGCTCCAGCAGGTCGTAGGCATAGAGCAGGAAGTGACCGCTGCCGCAGGCCGGGTCCAGCACGCGGATCTCGCGCGGGTCCTTCGGCGGCACCGGCAACAGGGGGCCGCCGTGGTAGAGATAAGCGCAGTGGTCGGCGACCGCGGTCGCACCGCCGGTCATTTCGACCCACAGGCGGCCCAGGGTGTTGTCGGTGAGAAACTCGACGACCCAGCGGGGCGTGAAGAGCTGGTTGCGGACCGCCAGATGGTGCGAGTCTTTCGGTGCCTTCTTGCCTTCCCTGAGCTTTTTACGCTCGTCGGCCGAATGGAAGTCCTGGTACACCCAGCCGATGGCCTCGTCGTCCTGCCAGGCGCGCGCCAGTTCGGGCACGTTCAGCCGGGCCACGACCTGTTCCAGGCAGCCGGCGCCGGGGAAGATCAGTGAGCGCGGTTCGCGCCGGTCGAACAGGGCGGGCAGGTCCTGGGCGATCTCGTCGAAGACCCGCTCCAGGAAGACGCGGTAGGCCTCCTCGTCGCGGCCCAGTGCGCCGCCGGCGAATTGCAGGTACAGCCGAAAGCCGTCCGAGCGCAGCCCGTCGCGCAGACAGGTCCGCAGCACACCGCGCTCCTCTGCCATGCGGATGGCGGCGAGCCGGTGCAGGACGGTGAAGGCGGTCTCCTCGGCCATGCGCCGCAGCGCGGCCTGGTCGCGCTGGGCGTTGGTGCCGCTGGTCAGACCCGCCAGGTGGCGGTGCCATTCGCGCAGTTGCTCGGCGATGCCGCGCTCGGCGGACGAGAGCGTGAGTCCTTTGAGCGGGCGGGGGGCGCCCTCAGGCGTGAAGCCGTAGATGCGCAGGAGTTGGTCGCGGGCCTCGCCTTCCAGCAGGCTGCGGGCCCGGGCCACCGCGCTGGTCAGGCTCTTTCGCTCGCTGTCTGACAGGGCCATGCTCAGCAGCTATTCCAAATTCGGGCGGCATCGCGTGCCCCCTGGTGGATGCGGCGCGCCCGGGCGCTGTGCCCAGTCCCGGACACCGTGCGGCGCGCCTTATCCACCCTACGGCGGCGTCTGTCTTGTAGGGTGGATAAGCGTAGCGCATCCACCATCACCCTCACCGTCGGCGCGATGCCGGATGAGGGAATCCAAAGCTGGAATTGCTGCATGTTCAAAGGTCCCTGGATTTCAATTGGGGTACGCCCTGGTGGTCCACGATGCGGATCGGACCGAGCTCGACCAACTCGACGAGCCGGCGGCGCAGACCCTGGACCCAATCGTCGATGTCCTTTGGGTTGTCGAGGGTTGACGTGGGCAGCAGCTCGCCGAGCCTCACCCGCTGGATGTTCGAGTCGCCGGGGTCCTTGGTCTCGTTGCCTTCATCGGCGGCACTGGATGGCAGGCGTCGCAAGACCTCGGCTCGGCAGTCGGCAAGCGTCGCCGGCAGCCGTGCCAGGCGCGTGAGCAGTCGGCGCAGTTCGGCGGCGAGGTTGCCGACAGCGGGCTCCGGCGGCAGGTCGCCACCGTTCAGACGCTGCACAATGGCCTCGCGGTCATCGGCGTCGAGTGCGCCCCACTCGGGCATGGCCTGCAAGGCGTCTAACCCCTTGCGGATCTCGGCTGCCAGCCCGGCGTGCTGTCCCAGATAGGCGGCGCGGGCCGACTGCTCGAGCGCCAGTAAGGCCCCGCGCAGGTCCGCCATCCGCTCCGGGAAGCGCTCGCCGGCGAGCGCCTCATCGATGGTCTGAAGGGGCTCCGGGGCCGCGGCATCGAGGTCGGGGAACAGATCCGCCAACTCGATCAGGTCGCGGCGCAAGGCCGCCGCCCGGCGGATGCTCTCCTCACCGCCGCCGTCCAGGCACTTCACGGCCTCGCGGGCCCAACTGACATCGGCCGAGGGGTCGCGGTCGGGGGCGCCGAGGATGCTCGCGGCGCCGCCGGCATCCTCCTGCAGCAGGTCAGAGCAGCCCTCGATCACCTGGCGGGCGCGCTCCTCGCCCGGGAGCCCGAGCAGCCGCAGCCGGTCGGGCAGGGACCCGACCGTTTCCATCAGCGGCGGCACCGCAGAGCGCACGGCGCGGCTGATGTGATCCTCCAGCGGCAGGACCTCGACACCGAACAGGGTCTCCAGCACCCGCGCCGCGCGGTCCAGGGCCTCGATGGGGGGCTTGGACCCACGCAGGGCCAGGCCGACGCGGTTGAAGGATGCGGTGTTGTGGAAGGCCTCGACGGCCCCTGGTCCCGGGGTTCGCAGCACGCCCGCGGGGGTATGCACCTCGATCTCGCCGGCCGCGAGCAGTGCGGCGAACAGGTAGCGGGTGGTGTCTTTGAACCAGCCATAGGGCGGTGCGGCGAACAGGTCCTGGACGAAGGCACCCTGCAGCCGACCGGTGCCGGCGGCCTCGACCCGCTCGGAGAAGGCGCGCAGGGCCTCGGACAGGGGCGGCTGCGTGGTCTTTACCCGCGGGTGACCGGTGCGGGTCTCGACCAGGGCCAGCGGGTCGCGGTCACGGGGCATCCGGTCGAGCCGATCCTGTTCCAGAAACCGGACCGCCTGGTTGGTCTTGGCCGCCAGGGGCGCATGACGGAAGGCGGGGAAGACCTGGGCCGCGGCGCCCGCCAGGATGGCGTTGCAGGCACCGATGAGTCCGTCCGGGTCGTATTCGCGGACCGGTCGGGCCAGACCGCGGAAGACGAAGTCGCCGTCGCGCATGGCGGTGGTCAGGCGCGCCTTGGCGGCCTCGTGCAGCCGTTGCAGCCGCCGCCGCTCCGCGCGGATGTACTGGGCGACATCGCGGTCGGCCTCGTGTTCCGGGGTGGTGCGTGCGAGATGGGCGGAGCGGCACGCCTCCTCCAGCAGTGCCTCCAGGTCCTGTGGCCAGGTCACGAGCCACAGGATCGTCGCCTGCCAGTCGGCGCGGCTGCGCGTCTCGTTCTGCAGCTCCGCGAGCCGCCGCGCGCGCGCCTCGCTCGACACCGGTTCGAGGAGAAAGCGCAGGTCCGCGCCTTCCCCGGTCACCGGCAGGCGGTCCAGGGACAGGCCCGCGCGGACGGTCTTGACCGTCTCCAGCCGGGTCTCGGGCTCCGGATCGAACAGCAGGCGCAGCAGTTCGACCTGGACCTGGCGCCGTTCGGCGCCGGTCGGGCGGTGGGCGTCACGCTGGTGCTGAAGCGGACGGATCTTATCGCTCAGGAACAGGTAGCCCGGGGCGGCGCGCTGATCGCTGTCCTGCTCGCCGCCCAGCTCGACGAGGCCCAATTCGCGGGTCTCGACGAGCCGCGCGAGCACCTCGCGTACCGGTTCCACCAAGGGCGCAGCGTCGACCGCCGGGTAGAGTACGGCCGCGAGGTTCTCGGCGGTGCGCGGGAAGTCGTCGAGCGGTTGCAGCGCGGCAATCGCCTTCGCCACGCGCACCGCGATGGGGTCCTTGCCGAAGCCCGGGTGCGCCTGCACGCGGGCGACACCTTCGACGACGTGGGGCAGTTCCTTGCCGATGTCGGCGCGCAGCGTGTCGAAGATATCGTCGGCACAGGCGAGTCGCTTGACGGGCCGGTCGGCGATGGGCATCACCCCCGGCGGCAGTGCATTGGATACGTCGACCAGCAGGTCCTGGACGACCCGGATGGCAGAGCGCAGCCCGGTGCCGCCGGTGCGGCGGGCGAGCCTGCGGATCAGGGCCATGACCAGGTCGAAGTGCAGCGGCAGGAAGGGGTATAGGGCGGCGAAGTGGTCGGCGTCGAGCGCGGCGGCGCCGCTGGCGCCGAAGCCCTCGACCCGTGTCTGCAACCGCAGGACCTCACCCTCTGTACTGAAGGTCTCCTTGAGTAGCCGCTCGGCCTGCGGGCGCTTGGTCAGCAGGCGTTTCTGCGTGATCTCCTTGATGTCCGCGGCGTCCAGCTCGATGCCGATCGGGAAGCGATCACGCAGGCGATAGAGCTCGGCGGAGTTGAGGATCGCCTTCTCGACGATCTCGTTCAAGGTCTGCTGCGCGGTGGCGACGAGCCACACCTTGCCCCGGCCGATCTCCTTGAAGCTGCGTACCAGACCGTCCAGGTTGAGCATCAGGTCGGTGCGCGGGGCCACGTACTGGCCGACCTCGTCAACCAGGAAGAGGATCTGCTCGCGGCCGGTCTTGGCCTGCAGGAGCCGGATCATGCGCTCCGCCAACTCGGAGACCTTGAGTCGTTCCTGGAAGTGCTGGCCGCGGAAACTCTCCGGTGTGGGGAAGTCGTCGCCGAGGAAGGATGGGACCAACTGCGCCGCCCGTGCCGGGCCGATCAGCGGGTCGTTGTGGACCTCCTGCCATTCGCCTTTGCCGGGGAAACGCGCGCGATACGCCGCCCGGAAGGCGTCGAGTCGGCCTTGCTCGTCGAGCCTCACCTCGACGTCGGCGAGCTTGGGTACCCCGGAATAGCCGACGTGTTGGAGCACCTTCGCATAGAGGACATTGGTAATCGGTACCGCGGTGCTTTCGACCAACTGATCGCGGGCGAGATCGAGCAGAATCACCGTCGCCGGGAAGTTGGCGGCCGTGGTCCGATACAGTTGCTGGAGATCGGGCGCCTGGAAGTGGGCCACCAGCCGATCCATGAACGGAACCTGGTCGACGCGCCGGTCCGGGTCCAACGCGAAGCCTAAGTACTTGGTGAACGAGCTCTTGCCGGAACCGTAAAAGCCGGATACCCAGAGCCCGACCTCGGTCACATCGCCCAGGCGCACGCCCGCGTCATAGACCTCGATGAAGCGGCGAAACGACTCCTCCAGGCGCTCCGTGACGACATATTCAGCGATCTCCCGGGCCAGGCGGGCGGGGTCGTCGGCGGTGTAGTCGATGACCTTCTCGATCGGGCGGTCGATTGGCCGCTGGTCGGAGAAGAGGTCGCGGATCGTTTTCATGCCTCGCCACCGATGATGCCCGAATGCTGGTAATGCGGGTCCTCGGCATAGAAGCCGAGAAAGCGCAGGCCGAACTGACCGACCTTGGTGCCCGGATAGAAGATCACGGTCGGACTGGCGACGCGATCATGGACCAATGCCTCCAGGGTTCTGACGCGGAAAAAGGGATGCAGCAAGGCCGCGTCCGTGAGGAGGAGGAGTCGGTTAGCCTCTGCGCGCGACACGAGATCCCGGATGGCGGGCGCGATGCCTGACCCGAGTGCGTCGCTCTTTGTACTCAAGGCATTGCGGACGGCACCGATGACATCTTCGGTGGAGCCCGCTGGTTCCTCCTCAAGCCAGGTCTCCCAGCTCCCGGAGGCATCGATGACCTGCCACATGATCTCGGCGATCGACTGGACGTGCACGCGCCATCCATCCTCTTCCAGCCTGGCGCGCCAGCGCGGGAGGGCGCGCATCAGCTCGGCCGTTTCCTCCGGCCGATGGACGAACGGATACAACGGATCCGCACTGGTGGGATTCAGGCGATCCACCGCGCCGAGCCTTGAGCGCAAATTAAGGAAGCTCGATTCGAGCGAGGACATCCAACGCCTCCGCCATGCTTGGGCAGGCCCAGGTGATTTGTGTGACACTGCCCGCGGCCTGGATCTCCCAGAGTGCCGGACCGGCCAGATGGGCGATGCGCTCGCGCGTGCGGGCCTCGTCAAGCGTCCAGGTCTGCCAGTCCGGGTGGGACAGTAGCCGTGAGTCAGAGTGGCCGGTGAAGTGCAAGTCATGGGCCAGCCAGGCCACGGCGAGACCCGTCGGCGTGAAGGGCAGCAACTCGCGAACACCGCGCCGATTCGGCCCGGCCAGGCCGAACTCGGTCAGTTGTCGGAGCACATGCTGGGCGACGCTGGTCTTGACGCCCGCGGTCCATGGTCGCGCCATACGACCAGCGGCCTCCTGGTCTTCGAGGAAGCGTACCAGGCTCGGCGTTTCTACATAGTCCCGGCCCGTCGCCCTCCGGTCGGCGGCATAGACGCTGATCGACTCCCTCAGCACCACATCGGCGCGGGCCGCGTAAAGCAGACAAAGGTCCGTGAACCAGCGGCCGTTGCCCTTTGCCTGCAGCAGCCGCTTGAGAGGTTGGGCGGCGGGGTGCTCGCCGCCGAGGAAGCGCTGATTGAAGGCGTGGGCCACCACATCGTCGCTGCGACTCGCGGTGGCCTTGCCCAGCAGCGCCTGCTCCCGGACGCGGCGACGCAGGTCGGCAGTGGATTCACCGGGCGTCCATACACGCAGCAGCGCCTTCGTCTCCTCGACGAGGCCCGTGGCCTTGATCGCCCTGGCCGTATAGCGCGGGTTGCACCCGAGCGGCCCGTTCATGCCTCGACCTCGAAGTAGGGAATCGCCCGTTGCCCGGAACGCGCGGCGCCCGCGTAGATCCGAGCCATATCGGCCACGGCGGCAGCGAGGCGAGTCCGCTGGGCGCGTCCTACCGAGCAGGGGCCAGCGGGGCCGGGGGAGCCGTCCGGCGGCCCCAACGCGTCGAGCGCGGCGAGCAGATCTTCCTGCGTCCCGTGCACTGTGGGCAGATCGAGCCCCTGCGCGAGATGATGCGCAAGGCTGTCTTCCTGCGTGCTTGGCAGGCGAAACAGATGGACGGTTGCAGGCCCGAGCCGCTCGTCGTGGTCGCGCCGGGCCGCGATGGTAACGGACTCAAGGGCCGCCCGGATTGCGGTTCGTGGAAAGGGAATGGCCAACCGACGCAGCCCGATCTCATCGGTGAAGCGGCAGGGCCACCAGCCGACACGTTCCCCCAAGGCCCCGACGAGGAAGCGAAGCTGAAGGAGAGACACCGCAACCGTTGCACGCCGACTCACGTTGCGCCCCCGTCGTGTGAGCCCGCTCGCGCCGTCTTGCCGTGGGCCAAGGGTGTGGAATCAGCGGCCGCGCCGCCCTGTCGTACCCACTCGTCGACCTCGGAGATTTTCAGCTTCCAGAGTCGGCCCATGCGGTGCGCGGGTAGCCCTTTCTGCTCGATCCATCGGTAGACCGAGTCCTTGGCCACCCCGAGGTGCTTGGCGGCTTCCTCAACCGAGCCCCAGGGTTCTGCGGTCAACTCAAACTCCTCCTGCGGTGGCGGTCGTCGATCTCCGGGGCGAACGGGCTCCTGAGACGTTAAGGGGCGGGACGCTAGCACGTTGGGCGAGGTCATTCAATCCTGGATGAAAGTCGGTTATACAGGATGAAACTCGACGAAACAAAGTGAGGAGGGTGTGGCTCGCCGTTCTTCGGGCGCGTCCGCGGCAGTTTCCGGCGCACCGGAAAATTGGATTTGCCAAGCCCCCCAACCATCGGTAGAATTGTGGGCTGTTGACGACAGGCGCGTAGCTCAGCTGGTTAGAGCACCACCTTGACATGGTGGGGGTCGTTGGTTCGAGTCCAATCGCGCCTACCAATCTCTCTGCCGCCGGCTACCGGCCCAGCCCCCGCCGCTCTACAGCGTGCCGGGGGCTTGCGGCCGTTAGTCGGCGGTGTTCGTTTCGGTCCTCGCCGGGGGCCGCCGTCATGTGATCTTTGGTAGCGATCACCACTGAATCGTAAGGATTGTCCCCATGCCCCAGATCAGCCTTCCCGACGGTTCGGTCCGTCCCTTCGATGTCCCGGTGTCCGTGTATCAGGTGGCCGCTGCCATCGGCCCCGGTCTCGCCAAGGCGGCGCTCGCCGGGCGGGTGGACGGGCGTCTGGTCGATACCTCCTATGTGATCGCGGACGACGCGACCCTTGCCATCGTCACCGCCAAGGACGAGGCCGACGCGCTGGAACTGCTGCGCCACGACGCCGCCCATGTGATGGCCCAGGCGGTGCAGGAACTGTTCCCCGGCACCCAGGTGACCATCGGCCCGGCGATCGAGAACGGCTTCTACTACGACTTCGCCCGCGCTGAGCCCTTCGTCCCGGAGGACCTGGAGAAGATCGAGGCGCGGATGCACGAGATCGTCACGCGCGATCTGCCGATCACCCGCGAGGTGATGGACCGCGACGAGGCCAAGCGCGTCTTCGCGGCCCTGGGCGAGACCTACAAGGTCGAGATCATCGAGGACATCATCCCGGTCGGGGAGGAGGTTTCGATCTACCGCCAGGGCGACTGGTTCGATGTCTGCCGCGGTCCGCACCTGCCCGGCACCGGCAAGTTGGGCGAGGGCTTCAAGCTCACCAAGGTGGCCGGCGCCTACTGGCGCGGCGATTCAAAGAACGCCCAGCTCCAGCGTATCTACGGCACCGCCTGGCGCGACAAGAAGGAACTGCGTGCCTACCTCACCCGCCTGGAGGAGGCCGAAAAGCGCGACCACCGCAAGCTCGGCCGGCAACTCGACCTCTTCCACTTCCAGGACGAGGCCCCGGGGATGGCCTTCTGGCACCATAAGGGCCGGATCATCTATCGCCTGGCCGAGCAGTACATGCGCGAGAAGCTCGCGGAGTACGGCTACGAGGAGGTCGAGACGCCGCAGGTCCTGGACCGCTCGCTCTGGGAGCGCTCCGGCCACTGGGACAAGTTTGCGGGCGGCATGTTCACCACCCAGTTGGACGAACACGACTACGCGATCAAGCCCATGAACTGCCCGGGGCATATCCAGCTCTACAACCAGGGGTTGAAGAGCTACCGGGACCTGCCGCTGCGCCTGGCCGAGTTCGGGGTGGTGCACCGCTACGAGCCGTCCGGGACCCTGCACGGGCTGATGCGCGCGCGCCGCTTCACGCAGGACGACGCCCACATCTTCTGTACCGAGGACCAGCTCCAGGCCGAGGTGGCGACCCTGATCGACATGGTCTTCGAGACCTATCGGGACTTCGGTTTCGAGCAGGTGGCGCTGGCCCTGTCGCTGCGCCCCGACCAGCGGGTCGGCAGCGACGACCTGTGGGACAAGGGCGAGGCGGCCCTGGACAAGGCATTGCGCGACAAGGGCCTGGAGTTCAAGGTCCAGCCGGGCGAGGGCGCCTTCTACGGCCCCAAGATCGAATTTACCCTGCACGACAGCATCGGGCGGGCCTGGCAGTGCGGTACCATCCAGGTCGACTTCTCCATGCCCGGGCGGCTCGGGGCGCACTACATCGCCGAGGACAACGCCAAGGCGACCCCGGTGATGATCCACCGCGCCGTCCTGGGGTCGGTGGAGCGTTTCATCGGCATCCTGATCGAGCACTACGCCGGGCTGCTGCCGCTGTGGCTGTCGCCGGTGCAGGCGGTGGTGCTCAATATCACCGACGCCCAGGCACCCTATGTGACCGAGGTGACTAACGCCTTGCGCAAAAAGGGCTTCCGTGTGGATGCGGACTTGAGAAACGAGAAGATCGGCTTTAAGATTCGCGCCCACACGCTGCAACGGGTACCCTATCTGCTGATCCTGGGTGATCGCGAGGTGGAGGCCCGGACGCTGACGGTGCGTGACCGTAAGGGTCAGGACCTGGGCTCCTTCGCGCTCGACGCCTTTGCGCAGCGCTTGGGCGACGAGGTCGCGCGGCGGGTGCACGACTGAGCCCCCCACGGGTCCGCGCGGCGGCGCGGCCAGGGGCGGAAGTTTTTTGCGGCGGTGACAGGCAGTCACCGCCCGGCGGGCCAGACCTCCATCGGGGGTCGGACGTCCGCAACGCGGGCCGGGGTTGATCCCGGCCGCCGGACAGGGACGGCCTTTTTTCTATCCTTGTGGAGGAACCTGCAATCGCTGCACCAAAGAGAAACCGCGTCAATCGCGAAATCAACATCCCGGAAGTAAGGTTGATCGGCGCGGATGGCAACCAGGTTGGGGTCGTACGGGTCCGCGAGGCCCTGGAGATGGCGGAAGAGGCGGGGATGGATCTCGTGGAGATAGTCCCGACCGCCGAACCCCCGGTCTGCCGTCTCATGGACTACGGCAAGTTCCGCTTCGACCAGAAAAAGAAGCAGAACGAGGCCAAGAAGAAGCAGAAGCAGGTCCAGATCAAGGAGATCAAGTTTCGCCCAGGGACGGACGAAGGGGACTATCAGGTCAAACTGCGCAACCTGATCCGTTTCCTGGAAGAAGGGGACAAGGCGAAGGTCACCATGCGTTTTCGCGGGCGTGAACATGCGCACCGTGAGCTTGGGCTGGAATTGCTCAAGCGGGTGGAGACCGACCTCGCCCCGCACAGCATCGTGGAACAACAACCCCAGATGGAAGGACGCCAGATGGTGATGGTGCTGGGCCCCAAAAAACACTAAATAATAAACGTTTGCAAATCGCGAAGTGAGAATATGCCCAAGATCAAGACCAATCGCGGGGCGGCGAAGCGCTTTAAGCGCACGTCCTCCGGCGTCAAGTGCTACTCCTCCTTTCGGCGGCACATCCTGACCAAGAAGACGACCAAGCGGAAGCGTCAACTGCGCTCCGCCAAGTTGATTCATGCGTCGGATCTCAAGTCCGCGCGGCGGATGATCCCCTACTGCTGATCGCACCTGATACCGGAGAACAACGATGCCACGCGTCAAACGGGGCGTAACCGCTCACGCCCGTCACAAGAAGATCATGAAGCAGGCGAAGGGCTACTACGGTGCCCGCAGCCGAGTCTTTCGTGTCGCCAAGCAGGCGGTCATCAAGGCCGGTCAATACGCCTATCGTGACCGCCGCCAGAAGAAGCGCCAGTTCCGCGCCCTGTGGATCGCCCGTATCAATGCGGCGGCCCGCGAGAATGGACTCTCCTACAGCCGGCTGATCAACGGTCTGAAACTGGCCGGGGTCGAGGTGGACCGCAAGATGCTTGCGGACATCGCCTATCATGACTCGGTCGCCTTCGGCGCTATCGCCGAGCAGGCTAAGGGCGCTTTGGCGGCATGAGATCCGGGGGCCGGCGGGGCCTGAAAGGTCCCGCTGGTCCTTGAAAAAAATGAAGGGAAAGGCCTGGTCTTTCCCTTTTTTGTTCTCCCGGTCGGGCGCGGGTGCGATCATTAGCGTCGGCATTGACTGAATGGGCGGCGCTCGGTCCGCACAGCGGACCCTACGGGCGCA
>NZ_CAIKKU010000440.1 GCF_903828115.1 uncultured Thiodictyon sp.
CCTACGGGCGCGGTACCCGTAGGGTCCGCTGTGCGGACCGGGCGCCGCCGGCCGGACCGCTGGTCGAGACCCTGTGCGTCAAACCCCAAAGGGGCGCGACATACCAGCCCGGGGCAACGCCCCGGGGTAGGGTCGGTGTCACTCAGGCGTCAGGTGCTCCGCGCCGCGGGCGGGGGCGTCGGCGGGCGCAACGCTGCTCTAGCCCGGCCTGTCACTGCGGCCAGTAATCCCGCCCCAACAGCTCATCAATGGAGTAGCCGCACTCACCGGGAAAGGCCTCGTCGCCAAGCCCGCTCTCGTCCGCCGCCCATTCCACGGCCTCAGGGTAGGCCGCGCCCAACTCCTCGGCCAGGAAGCGGCGCAGGCTGGGGGTCTCCTTGAGCAGCCGCGCGATATCGTTGCGCTCTTCAACAGGCGCGTTTGCTGTTCCAGCCAGGCGAACCGATCGAGCGGTAGCGCCCGGACTCGCGGGCGAGGACGAAGGCGAGCTCCAGGCGCGTAAGCGAGGCGCGGACCTGCCCCGGGTCTGACGTGAGCCCGAGCCCCGCCAGCCGGTCCAGCGCGTCCGTCAGTCCAAACCCCTCCTGCCCCACCAGCGCGTAGCACAGGATGCGGTCCAGCCGTGCGCCCTCCGGGTCGGTCGTCAGCTCCGACCAGGCGTCCAGTGCGCTGCGCAGCGACTGGCTGTCCATGGCGCGGTCCAGGTGCACCTCGGTCAACGCCCGGGTGGCGAGCGTCAGGTCGCGGAGCATCTCGTTGCACAGGATGGCGATCAGGTTGGCCCGCTGGCCGGTCGCCTCGATCATGCGCCCCACCAGGGACTCCGGGACCAGCCGCAGATCGAGCGACGCCAGCGGCTCCACGATCATCGCCCGGCAGGCGTCAGGCTCCAGCGCGCCGAGCGTCAGGACCTCGGCAAAGTTCTTGATCGGCGAGCGGTATTCCAGGCTCGCGCTGCGGTACAGGCTCCAGAACCCGGCCAGGATGAAGTGACAGCGCCCCTCGTCGCTCAAGGAGCGGAAGGCGTTCAGGCAGGCGTAGGGTGCGCCGTGCGCACCGGCGGCGTCCCGCTCCACGAAGTCGTCCGCCTCGTCGATCAGGATCAGCCGGCGCCAAGGCGCGTAGCGCCGTCTGTAGATCGCCGTCTGCGGGAAGCCCCAGCGCCCGCCCTAGCGCCGCGGCGATCGGATCGAAGCCTACCGAGCAATAGCGACAGTCCACCACGGGATCGCTCGCATAGCGTCGCTCCAGCGCCAGCAGCAGGCTCGACTTGCCGAGCTGGCGCCCGCCCACCAGCAGATAGTTGGTCGGGGCCCGGTGCTGGATGTGGCTCAGGACCTGGGCGCGGCCGAAGAATCCGCCCTCCCGACGCACCCCGCTGCTGGTCTGATAGGGCGAAACCCGCGCCACCTTCACATAGCGGGCGATCAGCCTTGAGAGCGCATCCAGCGGCTCGGGCGCCAGCAGCAGGGCCGAGAGTTCCGCATCGTCCGGCCCCACCCACCAGGTCTCGGGCGAGCGGCAGCGCTTGGAGAGCGCCGCGCGCTGGGCCGGCGTGGCGCCGATGGCGAGACAGACCTGCTCACCCAGGCCCGCGAGCCCCTCCAGAATCTCAGCCTCCGACCAGTCCGCCGGCGGCAGCACCACCGGGCAGATGCCGCCCACCAGGTTGAGCGGGAAGCTCTCGGGCAGGGTCAGGTCGAAGCGCGCGAGGTTCGCCCCCCCGCCCAGGCCCGGCTGCCGCTGCCACTGGGCGCCCAGCCGTCGGGCGAGCCAGGCGACCCGCTCCTCGGGCGGCGACCGGTCGAAGGCCAGCGCGTGCGTCAGCCAGTCGCGGCGAATGCCGTTGGTGGCCAGCACCCCTTTCAGGCGGCGGGTGACGGCGAGCAGACGCCGCGCCCGCGGCAACTCCGCCAGACCCAGGCGAGGCAGGGCGGTCGGCTCGGTGGCGAGTCGTTGGGCAAGCGGGTGGTTGCGCTGGCGCGAGTACCAGAGGCCAATGGTGAACAGCAGCGCGAAGGCGGCGAGAACGGGGGTCGGCGGCAGCATCCCGGCCTCGGCCAGCCCCGGGCGCACCGCGATGACGATGGGCAGGTCGGCAAGGCGCCAACTGTGCATCGGATAGGTGCGGTCATCAATCGTCAGGGTCAGGCGGCTACCCTCGCCGACCTCCAAATCGTCCGGCACGGCGAAGGAGAGCGGCGACTCGCCGCCGGCCGGGAGCGAGGTCAGTTCGATGCTGTCCAGTACCCGATCGGCGCCCTGCGGCGTGCTCACCCGGGCGCTGACCCGGACCTTTTCCAGTGCCTGACCGCCGCGGTTGGCCAGACGTAGGGTCACGGTGTTGAGATCGGAGGGCTTTTCCGGTCCGGCGACGACCGCGGGTTCGGGCACCAGGCCCCGGACCGGCACCCGGATGGGGATGGGCTCGCCCTGGTCCATGTCCAGCACCAGGTCCAGGGTAGACTCGGCGGGGGTCGGGTCTTGGTAGGCGGCGGCGCAGGAGACCTTGGCTGCCAGGGTCGCCTCGGCGCCGGGGTCGAGCTTGACGATCCGGGGCGGGGGGTGAAATAAGAAGGGTGCCTGGGAGGCTTCTTTCGGGTTCAGGCGCAGCCAGTAGACCGGCTCGGCGCCGGTGTTGCGGACCTGGACCTTTAACTCTGCAAGTTCGCCGTCGCCGACCCGGATCGCGGCGGGTTGGCTCGGGTCGATCCGTATTTCGAGCCGTGGGGGCTGGTTGCGCGGCGGGAGCGGCAGCGGGCTCAGCCGGCCTTGCGCGTCGCGCTCGGGTGCTAGCGTGCCGTCGTCGTAACGCCAGCAGCGGTCTCCGGATGGGGCGATGCGGCAATAGATCCAGAGGTCTTTGGCGGCGAGCATCAGCCCAATGGGCTGGCCGCTCGCCGGGTCCCAGAGCCGCACCGTTGTGTCTTCCGATCCACTGGCCAGGGTCCGGCCGTTTGGGCTGAAGGCGACCGACAAGACCCGATCGCCATGCCCTTCCATCGTCCCAAGCAGCACACCGTTCGTCGGGTTCCAGAGCCGCACCATGTTGTCGTCCGATCCGCTGGCCAAGGTTCGGCCATCCGGGCTGAAGGCGGTCGATGAGACCGAACCGCCGCGTCGTTCCAAGATCTTGATTTTCTTATTGCTCGCCAGGCTCAAGAGCCATGTTTGTTCAAAAGATCCGCTGGCCAGGATCCCGCCGTCGGGACTGAACGCGACCGAGTTGACCCAACTGCCGTGCCCTTCCAGCACCCGGATCAGGGTACCGCTGGCCAAGTCCCAGACCCGAACCGTACCATCCGCGTGCCCGCCAGCAATCCACCTGCCGTCCGGGCTGTATGACACGCCTCGGACGGGCGAGCCGATCGGCATCCCAGCGAACAATGCCCGCGCATCCGCGACCGACTCACCATCCGGGAACAGCGGCGCCCCGGCCGGCCCCGCTATAGCAACCAGCGCCAGGCACCAGAGGAGCCAGCCCGCAAGCCAAGCGAACCCTGCCGCCCCGGCAAGCCCCCGGCCGCGCGCGCTGTCCAAGCTCAGCCCCCCGCGCCGAATCTAGGTTGGGGTGAGGAACGAACCCCAACAGTGCGACCCCCGCGCGACCACGTTGGCGCTCCTTCGCTACCCCAACCTACCAGGCTGAATTGAACGCTGAACCGAGGGCGTTGCCTTGGGCTGGTATGTTCGACCCCGTTGGGGTCGGTGTGCATCGCCTTGATCACATTCGCGGCCATTCGGCTAACCGCGAGGTCGCTGGTCCGCACAGCGGACCCTACGGGCGCG
>NZ_CAIKKU010000441.1 GCF_903828115.1 uncultured Thiodictyon sp.
CGTTGTCGTTGTCGTAATCGTAATCGGAGAAGCGATGCAACTTGGGGCGCTACGATAACCTCGATTACGACAACGACAACGACAACGATGCTAAGAACAGCGCTTGTCGACCCTACGGCCTTCTTTTCTTGGCGTTCATCCGCGGACCAATCTATCATGGAACAACAACCGGAACCGTCATGGCAAACACCCGCGCCCCCCTGATCGACCTGCGTGACCGCCTGCTGGCCTGCGCCGCGGCGGTGCCGCCGCGCGCCGAGTCCTTTCACCGTGAACTCACGGCGCTGCTCGCCGAGGTCGAGGGTGCATTGTCCTGGCGCGGGGTCCTGGGCCGGGGTCAGAGCGCGCCGCGGCTGGCCCCCCGGGTGGCGGCGCTGGCGGCGCGCGGCGAGGCGCTGCACGGGCTCTTCGACCGGCTCGCCCGGATCGAGGGGCAGTTGGCCGCGGCCGCGCAATCCCTGGAGCGGATCGCGGCCCCGGCGCTGCGCCAGCCGGACTGCATCCCCGCAATGCTGGGGCACCTGGGTGCGGAGACGCGCCGCCTGGGCCGGCAGGTGCGGACCGACGACGACCTGATGGTCGATCAGCGTCGCTGCGAGACGACGGGGGTCGCGAGCGCGCGACTCACGCAGGCCCTGGCCCTGTGGCTCAGCGCCGAGACGGTCCTGACCCGGATTCGCGCCTCCAGCCGCACCGCGGCCCTGGAGGCGGCCCTGCCGGAGCTTGGCGAGCGGCTCTGCCGCACCGGGCCGACCCCGGACTGGCAGGCCGAGGTCAAGGCCCTGGTGGACCCGCTGGAGCAGTTGGCGAGCCGCGCGCAGCCGCGCGAGATCACCCAAACGCAGCTGATCATCAAGGCCCTGCCGCGCTGGGCGCGGGCCCTGGGCGAGGACTGCGACGCCGGCGACGCCCTGGCCGAACGCTTCACGGCCAGGCGCAAGGACTGGCCCGGGGAGGACGATCGGACCTTCGAGGAACTGTTCGAGCAGGCGCGCGCCCTGGAGCAGGATCTCGTGGAGCGTGCGGCCGAGCGCCGCCGCGCCGGGCTCGCGGACCTGGGGGCGCGCTGCGCCCTGTTTGCGCAATTGGTGGGGGCCGCCCCGGACCTCGACGAACTGGTCCAGGATCTCAGCGCCGAGACACCGGACAATCCCCGCGACCACGAGGACTGGTGCGAGCAACTGCGGGACGCCGAGGAGGCCTTCCAAAACCGGGTGAAGCGCTCCGAGACGGCCCTGTTGGCGACCTTCAGCGCCGACCTGGGGGACTGTCGGACGCGCCTGGAGGCCCTGGGTGCGACCCCGCGCCAACTGGCGCGGGACGCGGAACTGGCCCGGCTGCGCGATGGCTTCGAGCGCCTCGCGCGCACCGGCCCGGGTATCGACCCGCTGAGCCTGCTCAACCAGGTGGAAGGGGCGCGCGGCTTGCGGGCGGACCTGGAGGCATTGGAAGCGGGGCTGCGTGAGGACGATGCCGCGCTTGCAGCGGCACACGCGGACCTGGAGCGGCGCCGACGCTGGCTGGAGGAGCGCGCGCCCGGGTTGGGGATCGCGGTGCCGGCGATGACGGTGGACAACCAGGTGTCGGGTGCCGCGCCGCTGCCCGGGGCCGCCGGGGCGCTACTGGCGCGGCAGGAGCGGCTGCTGAGCGACGCGGAGGCCCGCTTCGCCCAGGTCGGTCGGGAGGCGATCGAGGCGGTTAACCGGCGTATCGGCCAACTGCTGACGGTGCTCACCCCGGAGCGCACCGGTGCGGCGGGACTGGACCTGGCCGCGATCCCCCCGGCGCCGGACGGGGGCCTGGGCCGGATCGACGACACCCTGGGGCAGGTCCGCACCCGGCTCGCCGCCCTCGAGTCGCTGGCGGCCGACGAGGAGCAGTCCCTGACGGCCGCTGCCGCGCACATGCGGCAGGCGCTGGAGCTGATCCCCGCCGCACCGCTCGGCCGCCACGACCGCGACGACCGCGAGGCCCTGCTGCGGCAGTTGCAGCAGTGGCGCCCGGGCACCCCGGCCGACCCGGTGGAGCGACTCACCGCGCTGCGTGAACTGATCGAGAACGCGCGGCATATCGAGCAGCGGATCGCCTCTGTCGCCCGGCAATTGCAGGCGCGCCGCGAGGCCCTGGGCGAGGGGCTGCGCCGCTTCAACGGGCTCTTTCTCCAGGGCTATTGTCCGGACCTCTACGGCCGGGTCGAGGCCCTGGTGCACCCGCCGGCGCAGACCCGCTGGCCGCGCGGCGCTGAGGCGGGGCAGTTGCAGGAGGCCGAGCGGCTGTTCCGGTTGCTCGAGCGCCAGGCGCAACGCCTCGCCGCGCGCGAGATCGGCGAGACCCTGCAGGTCCTGGAGCGGCAGGCGCGGCGCGGCGCGGACCCGCGGGTCCAGGCCCTGGTCGCCGCGGTCCAGGGGCTGCCCCCGGAGCAACCACCCCCGGCGCGCCTGCGCCGCCAGTTGGCCGAGCAACTGCGCGCGCTCGGACTGGAGCGCCCATGACCGGAACGATGAAAGTCCCCCGGTGGGAGCGGCTTCAGCCGCGACGAGGCCACGGCAGTTTTTCGGATCGCGTCGCGGCTGAAGCCGCTCCCACAGCGTCGCTCCGCGACTTGCACGTTAAGGCCTCGACTCCCACTCCGGACGGTGACGCCCCATGACCGACCCGGAACAGCTCTGGTCCTGGCCCGCCCTGGCCGGCCTGCCGCGCACACTTCCCGCGCTCACCTGCGAGCAGGGTGTCCTGGGCAGGGAGTCCGCGGGCGCGGCGGTGTTCCAGTGGCTCGCCGCCAGCCCCGGCTGCTCCGGGCCGACCTCGGACCTGGCCCAGGAACTGGCGCTGGGGACCGAGGACGTGGTCCGCGACACCCTGCTGTGGCACAGCCGCGCCGGGCTGCACCAGGCCGTGCGCTGTTGGGCGCCGCAGCGCCAGGGGCGCCCCCCCGTGCTGGAACGGGAAAAGCAGGTGCTGGAATGGGCGCGCCCGGCCGACCTGCCCGCCGCGCTCGGCGCCCTGGTCCTGCTGCCGCTGGCGGCGGCCCACGACGATTCGGCATGGCGGGACGGCGTGCCCGACCCCTTCGCCGGGCGCCTGTTCTTCACCCTGGCGCCCACGGCCATCCCGCCCGCGGCCCTGACACCGGCGGCACTGGCTCAGACCATCCGCGCGGGCACCACGGAACTGCGCCGCCGGTTCGACGAGAGCATCCTCGCGGACCTCTACGCCCGGCTGCTGGCCGGACACCGCGGGGTCTACCCGGCGCGGGAGCTCGAGCCCCTGGGCCCCGCCGCCCTGGCCGCACTGCTGCTGCCCCTGCCGCGGGACCTGGCCGACCGCCTCTCGCTGCTCGGCTGGCTGCCCTCGACCACCCAGGACCCGGGGCAATTGGATCGCCATTGGGACCTGATCCTCGGCGGCGACGCCGCCGCGCCGCCGCCGTCGGGCGAGCCGGCGCCGGGCCCGGCGCTGCGGGCGCGCGCCCTGTCCATGGCCCAGGCGATCCTGGAGAACGACCCGCGCGCCTTGCCCCAGGCGCCGCCGCCGACCGCGCCGGCCCGCGCCCCGACCCCGACCCCGACTAAATTGACCCTGTGGGGCCCCTCCGGCTCCGGCAAGACCGTGTTCCTGGGCCAACTCTACTGGCAGTTGAGCGGTTCCCGGCAGGACGACTGGGTGGTCTATCCGGGCGAGACCGGGCTCGATTTTCTGGAACTGATGCGCGACACCATGTACTCGCGCAACGCCTTTCCGCCCGGCACCACGCTCGGCAGCGCGCTCGCCATCGTCTGCCACCTGGTGCAGCGCCACACCGGGGAGCGGGTGACGCTGGCCCTGGAGGACCGCGCCGGCGCGGACTACGAGGGGCTGCACCAGGAGGTCCAGGAGCGGCTGCTGGCGGCCGACGGCATCATCCTGCTGCTGGATCCCAAGCGGCAGGACGACCGCGTCTTCAACGAGGTCTCGCACACCTTCGAGCGCCTGCTGCTCGCCGCCGGGCGGGTGGCGCAACAGGACCCCCGGCCGGTCGCCGTCTGCGTGACCAAGGCCGACGAGCTGATCGAGACCCCGGACGACTATCGCTGCGCCCTGACCGACCCCGCCGGCTTTGCCGCCGCGCACATCGACCAACGCCTGCTCAATTATCTGGAGACCCGCTTTGCCCGCTTCGCCCTGTTCCCGGTCTCCGCCGCCGGGGTGCGGATGCGCTTCGGGGCCATCGAGCCGGTGGTCTTCTACGATGAACTGCTGCGCCCGCGGATCAACTGCGGCCAGCCCTTCAACCTGCTCGCACCGATCGACTGGCTGATCCGGCAGGTCGCGGTATGAGCCCAGAAAGAGCAGTCATCCACAGATGAACACAGATGAACACAGATGATTCGCTGGCTTACGCTTGGTCGGAGGCTCACCTTGCGGGTGATTGTGACAGTGGCGATAACCGTATGACAATGAGAAGAACATCTGTGTTCATCTGTGGATTTTAGGATGAGCGACTCCCGGGACGACTCCCTGGACGACTCGTTGAACGGCCTGTGGCGCTGGCCCGCGCTGGCCGGGGCCGCGGCCCTGGCGGGTGAGGACCTGCACTGCGCGCTGGGTATCTGGGGCAAGGTCCACGGCGCGGCGTCCGATTACCGCTGGATCGCCCGCGGCCCCGGCTTCGGCGCCGGGTGCCCGGACCTGCACCGGTACCTGCGCATCGGCGCCGAGGACCGGGCGGTCCGCACCACCGCCTGGCGCGCGCCCTGGGCGGCGGCACCGGACTATTTCGCCATCGGCACCTACCCCAGCCGCGCCCTGGATGCCGCGGGGCGCGGTGCCGTCCTGGAAAAGTGGGTGCTGCACTGGCGGCGGCCCCAACCCGGGTTCCCGGTCGCCCTGGCCGCCGCCGCGCTGCTGCCGGTCGTGGCCCGCGGCGATGATGGGCCCTGGTGGGACCGGGTAGGGGAGGGTGACTGGCAGCGGCCGGACCATGCGCTCGCGCTCGGGTCGGATGCCTGCCCCCCCGTCAGACTCGACCGCGCCGGGCTGGAAAAGGTCATCGCGGCCGGCATCGAGTCCCTGATGGCGGCGCTGGACGAGCCGCGCCTGGCCGCCGTTTACGCCGGCCTGCTCGCCGGGTCGCGGCCGGTGCTGCCGCGCGGTCTGCAACGGCCCCTGCCGCCGGGTGCGCTGGCCGCGCTGCTGCTGCCCCTGTCCCCGGCGCAGGCCGAACGCTGCTCACTGTGCGCCTGGGTCCCCGCGACCCTGATCGACCCGCGCGACCTGGGCCGCAACTGGGACCTGGTGGGCACCCAAGACGCCGGCCCCGGCCCGGACCCGGCGCCCGAATATCAGGAGCGCGGCGCCCTCTTGGCCGCCGCCCTGTATGCGCGTGATCCGGGATTGCTCGTAGGGGAAGGGCCGGGAGCGCGGGCGTCCCGGCCGCGCGTTGGCGAATCCGCGGGCGGGACGCCCACGCTCCCACCGGTGCCCGGCGTCCACCCGCACCCCCGGCTACACCTGGAGCCCGCCGCGCCCGAGCGTCCCGCCCTGCACTATCTGCATGAATTCGCGGACAGCATCAATCTGCGCCGCCTGGACCTCGCGCGCCTGGCCGCGGACCTGGCCGCCCCCGCCGCCTGGCCTCCCATGGCCCCCGACGAAGACCCCGCCGGGCACCCACTGATCCGTTGGATCGCTGTCCTGCAAGAGCGCCGCCCCGCCGGCGTCGATGCCGCCGACTGGGCCTTCAAGATCGACCAACTGCGCGCCGCCGCGCTGTTGCTCCTGCCGCACCCCGACACCCTGGAGCGGGTGGGCCTGCCGCAAGACCAGCGCGTCCCCGCCCTGCTCGTCGCCCTCGCCGCCGACCCCGCCGCCGTCGGCGACCACCTCGCCGCCTACGGTGCCCCGGTCCTGCGCCAACTGCTGGAACACAGCCGCGCCTGCCCGGACCCATCCCTGATCACCGAGATCCGCACCTGGATGCAGCGCTGGCTTGCCGATACCGGCAACCCCGGCCTGGCGCGGGCCTTGAGCGACCTGCTCTGACCCCAGCCCTCAGGCGTCGCTAAGAAGGTCGCGCAGGGACGCTGTGGGAGCGGCCTCCGGCCGCGACAGCTCTCGCGGCTCGCCGCGGCGTTTCAGGTTACCGCGGCCTCGCGTCGCGGCTGAAGCCGCTCCCACCGCCCTTCATCGTCCGGGTCAGGCCTCGAACTCCACCTTGTCATAGACCTCACCCAGGGTCAGGGTGCAGCCGATGGACTCGAAGTGGATCGGCACCGCGGGGTCCGTATAGGCCTCAAGCAGCCAGCGGCCATCGGCCTGGCGCGTGAACAGATCGACGGCGGGCCGGTCCTGGGCGATCAGGACATACTGGCGCAGGCTCGGCAGGTCGCGGTAGAGGGCGAACTTGCCGCCGCGGTCGTAGCCCTCCGTGGAAGGAGACAGGACCTCGGCCACCAGTGTCGCATCGGTCAGCACGTCGCGGCGGCGGTCGTGAAACACCGGCCGTTCGCACAGGACCACGACATCCGGGTAGGCGCAGGCGTCGGCGACCTCCACGCGCAGGCGCATGTCGTTGGCCAGCACCGTGCAGGGGCGCGGTTTGAGCTGTTGGCGCAACTCGCTGGCCAGGTTGGTGCTGATCAGGTTGTGGTTGTATGAAGCCCCGGCCATGGCGAAGACCTCGCCCGCGACATATTCGTGCTTTGCGTCGCTGCACGCCCGCTCGGTGGCCAGATAGTCCTCGAAGCTGTAGTAGGGTTTCGGCTGAATCGACATGGGTTTGCTCCTGGTGTCACGCGCGTAAGTATAGTCCCGGGGGCTGCCGGTCCGGAACGATGCAAGCGTTCCAAATCGTCTCGTTGCGGTTGCAACCTGCAGGTGTTTGCGGTTAATTTGCGCAAACGCCAACGACGATGGAGCGCACGCCCCGATGAACGTGACTATGACCGAGCTGCCTGTTCGCATCCTGCACCTGTCTGACCTGCACTTCAGCACCCGCTCGCGGTGGGACTCCGACCCGATCCTGTGCGCCCTGGCCCGGTTCATCGCCGCGGATGTCACAGATAACGGCCTGCACCCGGACCTGGTGGTCATCACCGGCGACCTCGCCCAATCCGGCAAGCCCAAGGAGTACGGCCTCGCGCGGCAGTGGTTGGACGACCTCTGGCCGCGTCTCACCCCAGACCCGGCGGCGCCCTTGGACCGGGACCGGCTGCTCCTGGTACCGGGGAATCACGATGTCGACTGGGACCTGATCGAGCCCGGCGCCCGGGATGCCCACCAGGCCATGCTCGACGCCAAGGACCAGAAGGAGATAACCTCCCGGTTGGATCCGAAGAGCGTAACCCGCAATCTGCTCCTCAAGCGCCACGCCGCCTATCTCAAGTTCTACGGCCACTGGCTGGGCCAGCGCCAGACCCTGCCCTGGTGGCAACGCAGCATCCCCATCCGCAAGCAGCGCCTGCACGTCGCCGGGCTCGACTCCGCCTGGCTCGCCGAGCATGACGATGACAGCCACCTCCTGCTCAGCACCTACCAGATCAATCAGACCGTGCTCCACAAGGACGCTGAGGCCGAGCACGACTGGCGCCTCGCCCTGCTGCACCACCCCTGGGCCTCGCTCGCCGAGTTCGACCGCAACGACGCCCGCCGGACGCTGCACCGCCATCGCGACCTCATCCTGAGCGGCCATCTGCACCAGCCCGATCTATTCCGCATCGTCCCCGCCGATCCCCGCTACGCCTGCATCGAGGCCGCCGCCGGCTGCTGCTACTCCGGCAAGCCCTATCCCAACGCCTTCCAGTGGATCGAACTCTCTACCCGGCCGCGCCGGGTCGAGTTCCATTTCCGCTGTTGGAATCGGGACGACTGGCAGGTGGATCGCAACCAGCATGGGTGTCCGCAGGGTATGCACCGGATCCTGTGCCCCGTCCCGGCCGACGCCGTGCAGGTTCCGCCAACGCCTAGGAGCCCTGGGCGTTCCGCCGAGCCAACGGGGCCGACGAACGGACAGCCGGAAGGTCCGCGGGCGACACAAGCCACGGCGTTCCTTGGCGATGACGTGGCTTTAGCCGAGAGAGCCCAGGCCGCCCCTGGACGCACTGAGCAGGCCGACAAGCCAATGGGGCCAGCGGACGGGCAGCCGGAAGGCCCGGAACCGACCCAGACCTCGGCGATCACTGCCGACCTCCGCACTGCGGTCGACAGAGACCAGGCCGCATCGAGAGTGCAGTTGGAATCGGTCAGTCCTTTCGCGTCCCAGCCGCGCGTCTTCATCAGCTATGCCCAGCATAGCCAGCGCCATTCCGCGGCGGTGCTGGCCGTGGCCACGGCGCTCGCCGACGACGGGATCGCGGTCGAATTGGATCAGTTCCACTCGGCTGAGATGCTGCATTGGCCGCGCTGGTGCGAGGAGCAACTGCGCCCCGAGCGGTCCGACTTCGTTTTGATGGTCTGTTCGGCCGAGTATCGCCGCCGCATCCAGAATCAAGTGAATTGGGACGAGGGCCGTGGAGTGTTCTGGGAGGGGCAGCTCATCTACAACGCGCTCTATCTGGCGAAGGACAACAAACGCTACGTCCCGGTGCTGCTCGACGATGAGCCGCAGACGTCCATCCCGGATGTCATGGGGGGCTGGACTTTCTTTCGGCTCCGCGGTCTGGGGCGCGGCGCCGCCGAGCCGCAATATCTTCGGCTCCTGCGGCTTCTTTGCGGGCCAGCGCCGCGACCTGCCGCTGATCTACCCCCGGGTCTGCCAATTGACGATCAGGCCATCGGGCCCAACCCTGATCCGCGGGTCGGCGTATCGGTCGGAGTCTCGTCGGTAGCGCCGGACCCGGCGTCACGCCGCCCCGCAACCCTGCCTGAGGATGCCGAGCGGGAGATCAGGACGGCCCTCGAGGCCAGCCCGACCCTCTGCCTGGCGCTGGCGAAACAGTTGGCCGCGGCGTCTATACCGGCGCCGCTCGCCGCCCGTCTGTGCGACCCCGACGCGGACTTCCTTGCCGCGCTGGATGCATTGGACCAGGCCCTGTGCGCGCTGGCGAGGTTGCCGAGGCTCGCGCCGGATGCAGCCGCCAAGCAGTTGCGCGAGGACGCCTTGACGATTCTCGGCTGGACCGTAGTAGGCACCGTCGCTGACGGCTGCGAGCGGGAAGACGCCGCGCTGGTTGCCGATAAATGGCGCCAAGGCGACGTGTTTGAGGTTCCGCTCGGTCGCGGCCCCTGCGTTGAAGTGCTGACCGCCCGTTGGCGTGGCGGCAAGGCCGAGTTCAGTATCGGCACCGCGACCGTCGATGCCAGTCCTTTCGACTTGGCGCCGGCGGTGATGCAGGAACTCGGCTTTGATGATCCCCAGCTTCTGACCCCCGATCGTGCAGTGGACGCCGTTATCAACCGCGTCTATCAGGAGAGTACCCGCGGACAGGGCAATGACCGGCCGACGGCGGCGCGGCGGAAGGACGCCGCGAGTTGGCTGCGCGCTCAGGTGCGCAATCACAAGCATCGGTTTCGCCTGGTGGTGGATCTCAATCATCCCTTGGCGGACCCCGACGTTTTGCGCGCGATCAAGCTGGAGCTGAAGGAACTGCTGTTGATCCTGGTCAACGATCAGGCCGACGAGGATTCCAGCGTCTTCATCCTGCCCCCGGCAGACCTCACCAACGCCATCCGCGACTGTCTTGCGGCCATCGGAACCCTGCCATGATTCCCGATCTGCCCATCGATCAACCCGTCCCGCTACCCAAGTGCGGCACCTGGCCCACCTCGGTCCACCTGTTCGATCAGACCAGCGCGGATGCCATCCTCGCCGCGCTGGCGGCAGAGCGTCCGCTGTTGGTCCAGGGCGAGCCCGGCGCCGGCAAAAGCCAGTTGGCGCGCGCCGCGGCGGTCACGCTCAACCGCGCCTTCGTCTCCCAAGTGGTCCATGCCCGCAGCGAGGCGCAAGACCTGCAATGGGAGTACGACGCGGTCTCCCGGCTCGGGGAGGCGCAGGTGCTGGGTTCCCTTCGCTCGGAGCGCTCGCACCGGTCCAACCTGACCCCGCAGCAGCGGCTCGCGCCGCGCCGCTTCCTCTGTCCCGGCCCCCTGTGGTGGGCCTTCGGCTGGGACTCGGCCAGGGAGCACAACGACGACCGGCGCACCGTGCGCCGCGTCCCCGAGCCCTGGCACCCCGAGCCGCACTGGCAGCCCCGGGACGGCGCCGTGCTCCTGATCGACGAGATCGACAAGGCCGAGGCCGATCTGCCCAACAGCCTGTTGGAGACGCTCGGCAACGGGGGCTTTCCGGTGCCCTGGCTGGATACGCCCGTGTGCATCCCCGCGGGCACCGCGGCGCCCCTGGTCATCATCACCACCAACCAGGAGCGCGAACTGCCGCGCGCCTTCCTGCGCCGCTGTCTGGTATTGACGCTGGACCTGAAGGAAGGCGACGACTTGAAGGCGCTCCTGGTCGCCCGCGGGCGGCAGCACTTTACCGTGGGATCACAGCAATGCGTCCACGACGACATCCTCGAACTGGTTGCCGCTCAATTGATCACGGACCGTAACGATGCCAAGGACAAGGGCTTCCCGGTGCCGGGTCAGGCCGAATACCTGGACCTCCTGCGCGCCCTGGACCACGCCCGCGGCGGCGACCCCGCCGCCCAGAAGAAGCTATTCCACCGCATCAAGAACTTCGCCCTGAAAAAGTGCCAGGAGTCCGCGGGGTGAGCCGAACGGGCCGGTGCGCGCACCGTAGGGTCCGCTGCGCGGACCGGCAGTGCCTCAAGACTCGCCATGCGGCCTCCCCCCACCCATGAACCGCGCTGCCACCAGCCGCGCCGACCTGATCCGTTGGGCCGCAACCCTCGACGACACCCAGGTCACCCGGCTCGCGGCGCTCTTCGGCTATGAACAGGAGCCCCGCGCCCCGGCCGCCCCGCAACGGCTCGCGCCGGACGGGGCCGACCATCCGGCCCCCGATGCGCCAACCATCACCCCAAATGCGCCGACCCTGAGCCGGCGCCAGTACGCGCTCACCGGGCGCAAGGTCATCGCGCCGCCGCCCCCGCCGAAGCCGCGGAAGCCGCCGCCGCCGCCAACCCCGGTCGCCCGCCTTGGCCCAGTCTCGCCCCTGGTCCCCTGGCCGCGCCTCTGGCCCTTCCTGCACGCCGCCCTGGGCGATCTGGCCGAGCGCAACCGTGTGGATCTGGCGCGCCTCACCGCCGCCGCCGCCCGGCTGCGGCCCCCGCGTCGCCTGCCCCGGCTCAGGGCCCGCCGCTGGGCGCCGCGCGGCCAGTTGCTGCTCGACCTGAGTGCCCGGCTCTATCCCTTCTGGAACGATTTTCACGACCTCAAGGACCAACTCGCGCGGCTGCGCGGCCCGGCCGGGCTCGAGGTCCTGCGCCTGGACCGCGGGCCGGACGGCCTGGTGCAACCCTGGGTATTCCGGCCCGGCGCCAACGGCGGCTGGGGCCCGGCGCGGCCCTATGTCCTGCCGGCCGACGGCACGCCGGTGCTGATCGCCGGCGACCTGGGCTGCCTGGGCAGCGAGGCCGAGCGCGCGCCCTGGGTCCGACTCGGCCGTCGGCTCGCGCGGTCCGGGTGTCGGCCGGTGGCGCTCACCCCCTGCCCGGCGCACTGGTGGGACCCGGACCTGGCCGGTCTCTACTTCCCGGTCACGTTGGAGCGTACCGGGCCGATCCCGCCGCGGCCCGCGGGCCCGCGCCCCTGGCCGAGCCCGGCGCCGGGGCGCGCCGCCGCGGTCC
>NZ_CAIKKU010000442.1 GCF_903828115.1 uncultured Thiodictyon sp.
GAATCCAGGGTGTTACGATAACCTCGATTACGACAACGACAACGACAACGACAACGACAACGACAACGACAACGACAACGAGGGAGCGAGGGTCAGAGACAGTTATCTCTAAGCATCTTCAGGTAAACCAGTCCCTTATTGCGGGCAAAGGCGATATTCCTGTCCGCGATTCCTTCCGGATCGGTGTAATGGGCCAAGGCCTGGTCGATGCCCTCTTCGCGGATCAGGTGCAGCATCGGGTAGAGTGACCGGTTGGTATAGTTCGCCGGGTCGTCCGCCGGGGCCTCGGCAAAGCGGTAGTCCGGGTGGAAGCCCGCGACCTGATAGATGCCCTCATAGCCTTGCGCAGCCAGCAGGTCCTCCGCCAGCGCGACCAGGTCCAGATAGTCGTCGAACCCCGGATAGGCCTCCGGAAAGATCAGCAGCGTGGTCTCGATCGCCGGCTGCTCATCCAGCCGGTGAAATTCGCGCAGGAGGGCGGCCAGGCAGGACTGCTCGTCGGCGGCGGGCTCGACCTGGTAATGGATGCTGCCGCGCCTGACCGGCTTGGCGGCAAAGGGACAGAAATTGCATCCGACCACGACCTCGGCCACCCATTTTTTGGTCTGGGTGATGACCTGTTCAGCGTCGATCATAGAAAATAAGGGTCCGGTTGAAGTGATGGTTCAGGCCTAAGAAACGGTTCACTAATAAGTCAAGTCCATTAGGGAATGCTTGTCCCGTCGTTGTCGTTGTCGTTGTCGAGGTTATCGTAGCGCCTCGGATTCTCTCGCACGCCAGGTTACATCGCTTCTCGGTTTACGATTACGACAACGAAACCGACAACGACAACGACAACGCGCCCAGTCAGCCGCCACCCCGGAGTGTCCCATGGGCCACCTCTTGAGCGCCAAGTCTTCCCTGGTGCCCCTGATCGATCGCCTCAACCGCTACCCCATCGGACTCGTGGACAGCGCCAAACTCCGGGAGATCCTGGCCCTGCTGTTCACCGAGCGCGAGGCCTTTGTCGCCTCCCGCTTCCCCCTGCACGAGGCGACCGCCGCCGAGCTCACCGACCTGACCGGGATCGCGCCCCCGCACCTGCGCCCGCTCCTGGAATCCATGGCCGACAAGGGCCTGGTGATGGACCTGCCCTACGGGGCCCAGACCTATTATCTCCTGGTCCCCGGCCTGATCGGCTTCATGGAGTTCACCTTCATGCGCCGCCGGCCCACCCTGACCGCCCCGGTCCCGGTCGCGGACCTGGCCCGGCTCATGTCCCAGTACCTGCACGAGAACGGGCGGGCGGGGCAGGGCGGGGAGTTCTTCGGCAGCCCCACCCAACTCACCCGCGCCCTGGTCTACGCCGAGCATATCCCGGTGACCTCGCGCATCACCGCCTACGAGGACGCCCGGCGCATCATCATGGACGCCGACTACCGCGCCGTCACCCTCTGTTACTGTCGGCACAAAAAGGAGCACCTGAATGAACCCTGCCGCAAGGGCGCCCCGGTGGAGGCGATCTGCATGGTCCTGGGCGAGGGCGCCCGCTTCCTGGTGCGCCGCGGCTTCGCCCAGGAGCAGGACCAGGCGGCCATGCTCGCCACCCTGGAGCGGGCGCGCGCCCTGGGCCTCACCCACGTCACCGACAACGTGCGCGAGCGCCCCAGCTTCATCTGCAACTGTTGCCGCTGCTGCTGCGAACTGATGGCCGGGGTCCAGTCCGGCTTCAGCGACGGCATCGCCAAGACCCCCTTCCTCGCCGCCGTGGACCCGACCCGCTGCGACTATTGCGGCGAGTGCCTCAAGACCTGCAACGTCAAGTGCATCGGTATCGCCGCCGGCGCCCGCACCCGGCCCCAGGCGCAGCGCTACGCCGGGGTCGACACCGCCACCTGTCTCGGCTGCGGGGCCTGCATCGCCGTCTGCAAACGCGGCGCCATCCGCCTGGTGCCGCGCCCCCACCCCAAGACCCCGCCCAAGAACCGCGGCCGGCTCTTCGCCCGCATCCTCTGGGAAAAGGGCCGCCTCTGGCCCTTCATCGCCGACCGGGCCAAACAGCAATGGCGGCTGCTCACGCGTGCCGCCCGCCGGCCGTGAGCGGGACCACCGCACCCACTGGGAGCGCCGCACCCCAGTGCGGCGAGCCCCTCAACCAGGATGCACCTGAAGGCGAAGCGCCATCACCCGCCACCCCCGGCAGCGAAGTCCCCACTGGGAGCGCCGCACCCCAGTGCGGCGAGCCCGCCGCGCAGGATGCCCCAGAAGGAGAAGCGCCACCCCCCGAAGGCCGCGGCTGGTACTCCCGCGGCTACCTCCCCCACTGCGACTCATCCCATGTCATCCAGTCGCTCAGCTATCGCCTGGAGGACTCGCTACCCGCCCCAGTCCTGGCACGCCTGCAGGCCGAGTCCCGACGCGAGATCGCAGACCCCAAGACCCGCGACATCGCACTTCGCAAGCGTATCGAAGACTATCTCGACGCCGGCCACGGCTCCTGCATCCTGCGCGAACCGCAGATCGCCGCGTGCATCGTCGATACCTGGCTGCACTTCGACGGCAAGCGCTATCGCCTCCTGGAATGGGTCGTCATGCCCAATCACTGCCACGTCCTGATCGAACCCTTGCCGGGCGTCGCCCTGGCGACCATCGTACTGTCCTGGAAGAACTTCACCGCCCGGTTCATCAATCGTTTCCTGAGCCGCACCGCGCAGAATGGCGCCGCGGTCCACGGACAGGTCTGGCAGCGCGAGTATTGGGACCGCTACATCCGCACCGACCGACACCTCGCCGCCGCACGCCATTACATCCGGATGAATCCGGTCAAGGCGGGTCTGGTCAAGACCCCGGAGGCATGGCCCTGGGGGAGCGCCGGCATGGGGCGCGGGAGCGATTCGTAAGCGGCGCCGCCACTGGGAGCGCCGCACCCCAGTGCGGCGCGGCCTATCAACAGGACGCGGCGCCGCGGTCGCTTGCGAGGCTCGCCGCACTGGGGTGCGGCGCTCCCGGTGGCGTGCCGCGCGGCACCGATATTGAGGGCGCCGCCGATCCGTCGCCTCCTGCATGGTTTATGCTATCGCCCTGACACCGCATCGAGACACAACCCCGGAGCACCCCATGGCACTGCGCGAGATCACAATCAACGGCCAGACGATCCTGGTCGAGGTGGCCGACCTGAAGGTCGAAGGCCAGTCGGCCGACAACCGCCGCGAACCCACCGCGGCCAGCGCGGAGGGCGGCGATATGACGGATCGCATCGACCACCTCCTGAAAGCCCTCACCGCCCCGGTCCAGGCCGCCTGCCAGGCCGCCGGTGCCGCCGAGTGGTCGCTGCGGATCAACATCGGTTTCGGGGGCAAGGCCGCGCTCCCCTTCATCGCCTCCGGCGAGGCCAATGCCGCGGTCAGGGTCACCGCCAAATGGAAGCCGGCGGCCTGAGCCGATGGCCCTCGCCGACCTCATCGTCAGCCTCTGGGGCGATCAGGCGGCGTCCCGGTTTCTGTGCTCCGGCGTGCATGTCGCGCCGGGTCATATCCTGACCGTCGCCCATGCCTTCGAGGACTTGGCGCCCGACGGCCAGACCTTTGTCTGTCAGTTGCCCGGCCAGCACGGCGCCAAGGCCGCAACCCTCTTGGCTCGTCACACGACGCTCGACGCCGCCATCTTCAAGTTGACGAAGCCCATCGGCGACCTGCGCCTGCCCCTGCCCGATGCCATCGGCGCCCAGGAGGGCCGCCGGCCCTGGTTCCATGCCATCGACCCCGACACCCATGATGTGGTGAGCCTGGACCACGGTTGCATCGGCGACTATGACGGACAGCACTGCGAGTATGTCATTGCGCCGCAGACCGCCCACGGCTACAGCGGCGGCCTCCTCGCGGTCGGTGAGCAGCCGATCGGTCTGCTCAACTGCCGGATCGAGAACGAGCCGATCGCCCGTGCCATTGCGCTCGCGCAGTTGCGGCCCTGGGTCGCCTTCCATGTCGACCGCCCCCAGGGCCCCGACGACCAGGCGGGCCCGGACTACGACGCCCTGGTGGCCCTCCTCGGGGTGCGCGCCCTGCAACTGCTCGCCAACCCCGGCACCGCGGACCTGCGCCGCCTGGGCGGCTTTCCCCGGCGGGCCGGCGAACTCGCCGGCCGCCCCCCGCGCGACTGCTTTGAAACCCTGGTCCCCGACCTCCACCAGGCCACGCAAGACTGTCTCGACGCCTGGCGGACCCAGGGCGTCGCGATCCCGCGCAACTTCAAGGCCGACTGCCACGCCCTGCTCGGGGAGCTGCTCAAGGGCGCCGTAGACCGGCGGGGCCGCACGTCGGCCGAACTGGCGGAGTTGGGCGCCGCCACCCCGGATCGCATGTTCGTCGCCTGCCGGACCCTCGGCGCCGCGGCCACCGTGTACTGCTCCATCACCGACATCCCCTTGCGGCTGGCCGAGCCCAAGGGCGCCCTGGACCTGCACGGCGGTTCGGTCATCGACCTCACCGACCTGGCCCAAGGCGTCGGCCCCGATGCCGAGCGGGACGCCTTTGACGCGGTCTGGCTATCCTACAAGGGCACGCCGGCGCCGGTGGACTTCGGCAACGCGGAGCAGCGCCTGCGCTATCTCAACAACCTCATGAGCCACATCGACATGAAGCGCAGAATCTACCGGGACGACCCCCGGTTCCTGGTCGCCCGGGGGCCGCGCGAGTGGCTGCACGGCGTCGGCCTGGCCAGCGCCGGCGAGCGGCTGCGCATCGGTCTCGTCATCCACGCCGCGGGCAGCGACTATGCCTACCTCGCGGTCGAGGAGGACCTGCTGATCAACCTGGCCTGCGAGTATCTCCTACTCCTGGAGCGGCCCTGATGCCCATCCCCGACTACCCCACCGATCGGGACCTGGACCTGGACCCCTGCGGCACCTGGCCCCTGTCGGTCCACCGCTTCGACCGCGACACGGCGGCGGCCCTGCGCGCGGCGGAGGCGGCCGGGCGGCCCCTGCTGCTGCGCGGTGTCCCCGGCACGGGCAAGAGCCAGACCGCCCGCGCCGCCGCGGCGGCGACTGGGCGGCTCTTCGTCCCGGGGGTGATCGATGGCCGCAGCGAGGCGGCCGACCTGCAATGGCATTACGACGCCGTCGGGCGCCTGTCCGACGCCCATGCCCCCGGCGCCCAGGCGCGCGACGCCGCCCATTATCTGAGCCCCGGTCCCCTCTGGTGGGCCTTCGATTGGGCCGGCGCGCACCGCCAGTGGGACCTGCGCCGCCAGGGCGAGGCCCCCGTGCTGCCCCCTGGCTGGACGCCGGGACTTGGCGCTGTGCTCCTCATCGACGAGATCGACAAGGCCGACCCGGACCTGCCCAACGCCTTTCTGGAGGTCCTGGGCAACCAGGGCTTCAGCCTCCCCTTCCTGGGTCAGGGCGTCGTGCGCGGCCCGGTCGCGCCGCTCGTGGTCATCACCACCAATGAGGAGCGCGAACTGCCCCCGGCCTTCCTGCGCCGCTGCCTGGTGCATATCCTCAAGGCCCCCGCGGACCTGCCGGACATGGGCCGGCGCCACCTGGCACGGCGGCGTCTCACCGGTTACCCGCGGGTCTTGCAGGAGGCCGCGCGCCTCCTGGACGGGGATCGCGCCCGCGCCCGGGAGCAACAGAGCTATGCCCCCGGCCTGGCGGAGTATCTGGACCTGGTGATCGCCGTCGCCACCCTGGCGACCTCGGAGGACGGGCAATGGGCGCTCCTGGAGCAGACCGCCGGCTTCGTTCTCGACAAGGCGGCGCCGCTGCCCGACTGAGCGCGGGTGGACGCCCCAACCCCCAGGCCCCGGGCCGCCGCCGGCCGTGCCGACCTGGTGCGCATCCTGGCCGCCCTGCCGCCGCACCAGTGGCCCGCCGCGGCGCGCGGCCTGGGGTTCTCCCCGGTGCCGGAACCGCCGCGACCGACCCGGCCCGCGCCCGGTGCGCGGGCCGACCGCCCGGTGGAGGGCGATTCCCGGGCTGAGCCCGAACCCTACCAACCCGCGGACCTCCCGGACCTGCCCTTCTGGCGCATCGCCGCCGACGCGACCCAGGCCGCGGACCCCGGCGCCGCGGACGCCCCCGCCTGGCTGATCCGGGCCGCGCCCTGGGACGCGCTCCCCCTGAGCGACCCCGACTGCCCGCGCCCCACCCAGCCGGAGCTGGTGCCGCGCCCCCGCCAGGGGCGCTTCCTGCGCCGCCACCTGGCGACCTCGCGCCCCGGCACCGGCCTGGACCTGGAGCGCCTGTGCCGCGCCCTGGCCGTACGGCGGCTGCCGCCGCGCCTGCCGCGCCGCCTCAACCCGCGCTGGCCGGCACGGGTGGACCTGGTGCTGGACCTCACCCTGTCCCTGCGGCCCTTTTGGGACGATTTCTGGCAGCTCCAGGGCGGGCTGCGCCGTCTCCTGGGCGGTCGTCTGCACGTCTGGCACAGCCGCGGCGGCGATCCCCGGGACCTGGTGTCCGCCCGGGACGGGCGCCCCGGCGGGCCGCCGGCCGGGGCGGGCGCCCTCGTGGTCCTCAGCGATGCCGGACTCTATACTCCCGGCAGCGGCCGTCACCGCCGCTGGCAGGACCTGGGCCGCCGCCGGTCGGCCGCACCCGGGGCCGGCGCCCTGCTCATCGCCCCGGTGCCGCCGCGCCTCGCCGCCCCCGGCCTGGTCCCCGGGTTCCGGCTGGTCCCCTGGGACCTGGGGGCGCCCCTGCACCCCCTGCGCCCGGGCGCGGCGCCCGGGTGC
>NZ_CAIKKU010000443.1 GCF_903828115.1 uncultured Thiodictyon sp.
AATCGTGGTCGGATTATTCGACAACGACGACGACAACGACAACGACAACGACAACGACAGCGTACCCGGGATCTCGGTCACCACATCAGTTCTGATCGTACCCTGTGCCCGCCGACAGGATGTCCGCGGCGGGGCTTTCCAGTATCATCCCCGGGCCTCTCCCTTAAAGTCTGTTTCACCGCGGGCGCCGGTCGCATGAAGATTCTGGTCAGCAATGACGACGGTTACCAGTCCCCGGGGCTGCTTGCCCTGGCGGCGGGGCTTGCCCGCTTGGGGGAGGTGACGGTGGTGGCCCCGGACCGTGACCGCAGCGGGGCCAGCAATTCGCTGACCCTGGACGTGCCGCTGCACGCGGTGCGCATGGGCAACGGCTTCATCCGGGTGGACGGGACCCCGACGGATTGCGTGCATCTGGCGCTTACCGGTCTCTTGGAGACGGAGCCGGACATCGTGGTCGCCGGGATCAACCATGGGGTCAACCTGGGGGACGATTGTCTCTACTCCGGGACCGTCGCGGCGGCGACCGAGGGGCGTTTTCTCGGGCTCCCGGCGATCGCGGTGTCGATCGATGCGCGCGAGCCCCGCCACCTGGACACCGCGGTGCGGGTGGCCTGCCTGCTGGTGGAGCGGCTGCGCGCGGCGCCGCTGGACTCCAACCTGATCCTCAACGTCAATGTGCCGGACCTGCCCTACGCGGACTTGCAGGGGTTCGCGGCGACCCGGCTGGGCCATCGCCACAAGGCCGAGGCGGTGGTGACGGCGAAGGACCCGCGGGGTCGGACCATTTACTGGGTCGGTCCGGCCGGTCCCGAGCAGGACGCGGGGCCCGGGACCGACTTCTACGCGGTGCGCGGCGGCTGCGTGTCCATCAGCCCGCTCCAGGTGGATTTGACGCGCCACGCGGCCTTGGAGGCCCTGGGGTCATGGCTGCGCTCATGTTGACCTCGGAGGCCAGCCACCGGGGGATCGGGATGACCTCCCAGCGCACCCGCGAGCGGCTGATCGCGCGCCTGGGCGAGGCCGGGATCACCCATCCGGACGTGCTGCGGGTCATGCGTGAGCTGCCGCGGCATCTGTTCGTGGACGAGGCCCTGGCGAGCCGCGCCTACGAGGACTCGCCCCTGCCGATCGGTCACGGTCAGACCATCTCCCAGCCCTATACCGTCGCGCGCATGACCCAGACGCTGTTGGAGCACGGACCCTGCGATACGGTGCTGGAGGTGGGCACCGGCTCCGGGTTCCAGACCGCGGTGCTGGCCGCCCTGGTGCGGCGGGTCTACAGCGTCGAGCGCATCGCGTCCCTGCAGGAACGCGCCCAGCACTGCCTGCGCCTGCTCAAGGTGCGCAACGTGCGCTTCCGGCACGGGGACGGGTTCCTGGGGTGGTCGGACTACGCGCCCTACGACGGTATCCTGGTCACGGCCGCGCCGCGCGGGGTGCCGCGCGCCCTGGCCGACCAGTTGGCGCCGGCCGGCGCCCTGGTACTGCCGATGGGCGAGGGGGACCGTCAGGTGTTGATCCGGGTGACCCGCACGGCCGATGGGTTCGACCAGCGGGTGCTGGAGCCCGTGAGTTTCGTTCCCTTGATCGCGGGGGTGGCATGATCCTGGTGTGGTCCGCCATCCTGGCGACCCTGCTCTTGCTGGGCGGCTGCGCCTCCACCGGGCCCGCGCCGGTGGGCGGCTGGGGCGGTCAGGGGGCGGGCACCAGGGGTTACGCACCGGTCCCCAAGGGCTATTACCGGGTCCGCCGGGGTGACAGCCTGGGCGGGATCAGTCAGCGGCGCCGGGTCAGTGTCGATCGCCTGATCCGCTGGAACGGCCTCAAGCCCCCTTACACCCTTTATGTCGGGCGGGTGTTGCGGGTTGCACCGCCGCGCGCGGCGGCCGCCCGGGCCGCGCGGGTGACGGCCAGCCCCGGGGCGGCCAAGTCGGTGCGCCCCGCCGTCGGCGCCGGCGTGCCGCCGGTCCCGGGCAGCGGCGCCGGCGCCTCCGCGGTGGTCTGGGCCTGGCCGCTCGCCGGCGCCGTCGTCCAAGGTTTCCGGGCCGGCGACCCGGCTCGCCCGGGGCTGCGGATCAGTTGCCGGCCGGGCGATGAGGTGCATGCGGCGGGCGCCGGAGCAGTGGTCTACAGCGGCAGTGGACTCAAGGGTTACGGCAACCTTATCATCGTCAAACACAACAAGAACTATCTCAGTGCCTACGGCTTCAACCGCCGACTGTTGGTCAAGGAGGGTGACAGCGTGACACGCGGGCAGGCGTTGGCGGAATGCGGCGAAGGACCGGGCGGTGCCCCCCTGCTGCACTTCGAGGTACGCCGCAACGGTGCCTCGGTCAACCCGCTGCTCTACCTGCCCCCGCGCGCCTAACCCCGTCTGAGCGGACGGAGGGAGATGTGGATGTCTACCACTGAGGACCCGGAAATCGTCGAGTCCGAGAGCGAGCCGGAGATCGAGCTCGATGCCGACAGCGAGGCCTTGATCCTGCTGGGGCAGGCGGGCCTCGACGAGGCGATAGACGCCGCGGGGGACGCGGACCCGGATGCGGACCCGGATGTCAACGAGGTGCAGCTCATCGAGGGCATCGATCCGGAGGCCGCCGAGCCGACGGCGGAGCGCTTTGTCACCGGTGACGGCGACTTCGATGCGACCCGTCTCTACCTCAATGAGATCGGCGAGTCGCGTCTGCTGACCGCGGAGGAGGAGATCACCCTGTCGCGACTTGCCCAGCGCGGGGACAATCTGGCGCGTCAGCGGATGATCGTCTGTAACCTGCGCCTGGTGGTGAAGATCGCGCGGCGCTACCTCAATCGCGGCCTGCCGCTCCTGGACCTGATCGAGGAGGGCAATCTCGGGTTGATCCGCGCGGTGGAGAAGTTCGACCCGGAGCGCGGGTTTCGCTTCTCGACCTATGCCACCTGGTGGATCCGCCAGACCATCGAGCGGGCCATCATGAACCAGACGCGCACCGTGCGGCTGCCGATCCATGTGGTCAAGGAGATCAATATCTATCTCAAGGCCGCGCGCCTGCTGTCCCAGCGCCTCGACCACGAGCCCACCACCGAGGACATTGCGGTCCTGCTGGACCGGCCGATCAGCGAGGTCAAGCGCATGCTGGGTCTCAACGAGCGGATCGCCTCGGTGGACACCCCCTACAGCAAGGATGCCGACAAGCCGTTGGTCGACATGCTTCAGGACGAGACCGCCGACGACCCGACCGAGCGCATCCAGGACGAGGACATCCACGCCAACCTCGAGCACTGGCTGGGCAAACTCAATGACAAACAACGCGAAGTGGTCGAGCGCCGTTTCGGGCTCCACGGTCACGAGCATTCGACCCTGGAGCGGGTGGCGCAGGAGCTGGGGGTCACCCGTGAACGGGTGCGGCAGATCCAGATGGACGCATTGCGGCGTCTGCGCGATATCCTGGAAAAAGAAGGGTTCTCGGTCGAATCCTTCTTCAAGTGATGGGCATTGGTTAACCCGTTCACGGTCAGCGGAACCTTCCGTGCCCTCGGTTGCCGGCCCCCGGCGCCTGGCGCGCGCCGCACCTCCACCCTCTCTTTACTGACAGATTATTGGAATATAAGCTGTTTTCCTGCCGCTTAGACTCAACGCATACCGCGACGACCGGTGTGTCGCGGCAGTGTCCATGATGCCGTCTCTGTTGACTTTATAAGCATATTCCAGTGTAGTTACCGCCACTGCCCGCTTGGGTTCGTGGCGCGGCAAGGCGTCTGCGCTACCGGCCTGATTGCGCGTTTGAACGGCGAGAATCAATAGAGAGGATTAACGCAATTTCGCAGGATTCACCGGCATTCGGTGCCGGCTGGCCTCGCCGCCCATCATCCTGAAAAATTGTGTTGATGCGGGCTGGTTTCTCACTGGCGGGTACGGCCTTCCATGGTGGCCCGGCCATCTGTTGCCTGGGTGTCCCAGGCCTTGCCGCGCCAGGGATTGGACGGCGCGGCACTCATGGCCGGAGCGCCCCCGTCTCTGCTGTTGTCTCATTTAATTCCCGGGAGGGCTTATGGAATCCGGATTGGAGCAGAAGTACAACTTCGACGTTGTACGCTGGTTCACCGTCATGGCGGCCGTCTACCTGGTGGTGGGGGCCTCGGTCGGCGTCTATATCGCATCGGAACTGGCGTGGCCGTTCCTGAACTTCGACAGCCCCTACATCTCGTTCGGGCGCTTGCGGCCGCTGCATACCAATGCGGTCATCTTCGCCTTCGGCGGCTGTACCCTCATGTCGACCGCCTTCTACACCGTCCAGCGCACCTGCGGCGTGCGTCTGTGGAGCGACAAGCTCGCCTGGTTCGTCTTCTGGGGCTGGAACGCGGTCATCCTGTGTGCGGTCATCACCCTGCCGTTGGGCCTCACCGAGTCAAAGGAATACGCTGAACTGGAATGGCCGGTCGACATCCTGATCGCCGTGGTGTGGCTCAGCTTCACCTTCAATTTCATCATGACGATCGCCCGGCGCAAGTCCTCGCATATTTATGTGTCGAACTGGTTCTTCCTCGGCATGATGGTGATGATCGTCTACCTGCATGTGGTCAACAGCCTGGCCATCCCGGTGGGGCTGTTCAAGTCCTATTCGCTGTTCTCCGGGGTCCAGGACGCCATGATCCAGTGGTGGTGGGGGCATAATGCGGTGGGCTTTTATCTCACCGCCGGCTTCCTCGGCATCATGTATTACTTCGTGCCCAAACAGGCCGGGCGTCCGATCTATTCCTATCGTCTCTCGGTCATCCATTTCTGGGCCCTGATGTTCGGCTATGTCTGGCTCGGTGCCCACCACCTGCAATATACCGCCCTGCCGGACTGGACCGGGTCCCTGGGCGCCGCGGTCTCGATCGCGATGATCATCCCCTCCTGGGGCGGCGCGGTGAACGGCATGATGACCCTGTCGGGGGCCTGGGACCGGCTGCGCACCGATTATGTCCTGCGCTTCCTGATCATGGCCCTGGCCTTCTACGCCATGTCGACCTTTGAAGGGCCGGTGATGGCGCTCAAGACCGTCAACGCCCTCTCGCATTATACGGATTGGACCATCGGCCATGTGCATTCCGGGGCCTTGGGCTGGGTCGCCGGGATCTCCATCGGTGCCATCTACCACCTGATGCCGCGCCTGTTCCATACCGAGATGTTCTCCGAGCGCCTGGTGAACTTCCATTTCTGGACCGCGACCATCGGCACCGTCGTGTATATCGTGGCGATGTGGGTCTCCGGCATCATGCAGGGCCTGATGTGGCGCGCCTATGACGAGTACGGCACCCTCGCCTATACCTTTGTCGAATCGGTCGACGCCATGCACCCCTACTACGCGATGCGCGCGGTCGGCGGCGCGATCTTCCTGACCGGGGCCATCGTGATGCTCTTCAACGTGCTGATGACCGTTCGCAAGTCTGCCGCCTCGGGCAGCCTGACGAACGCGCGCAGCCTGCCGGCCCCGGCCTGATCACCTCAGGAGACTAAGAGAAATGGCTGAGCAAAAAGTGAAGGCGAAGAGCTTCCAGGAATGGATGGAGATCAACATCTGGGGGCTGCTCTTTTTCCTGGCCCTGGCCCTGTCCGTGGGTGGTCTGGTCGAAATCGTGCCCCTGTTCTTCATGAAGAAGACCATGGAGTACAACAAGTACCCCGAGATCGTCTGGTCCAAGGCGGGGGTCGCGCCGATCGTCACCGTGGATGAGGCCGGCAAGCAGGTCTGGAACTGGACTGCGGGTGATGGCGTGCGTCCCTACACCGCGCTGGAACTGGCCGGGCGTGACATCTATCAGCGCGAGGGCTGCTACCTCTGCCACTCGCAGATGGTGCGCCCCTTCCGTGATGAGAAGGAGCGCTATGGTCATTACTCGCTGGCCGCCGAGTCGATGTTCGATCACCCGATGCAATGGGGTTCCAAACGGACCGGTCCGGACCTGGCCCGCCTGGGCGGCAAGTATTCGGACGATTGGCACCGCCAGCACCTGCGCCGTCCCCAAAACCTGGTGCCGGAGTCGGTCATGCCGGCCTATGTCTGGCTCGACCAGACCCCGGTGGACCCCGACCGGTCTCTGGTCGTATTCGGCTGGACCCTGTGGCCTGCCCCGACCGGCTCCCGGATGCAGCGACACATGAAGGGCCTGCGGCTGGTCGGGGTCCCCTACACCGACGCCGACATCGCGGCCGCCGGCCCCTTGGTCGAGGGCAAGACCGAACTGGATGCCCTGGTGAGCTATCTGCAAGTATTGGGCACCATGGCGAAGCTGGACGATGCCAAGGCCTATCGTGAATAGCATCAGCGAGTACTTCCACACCGATTGGGCGGCGATGACGGTCAGCGACTGGGTCGGGACCATTCTGACCGTCGTCATCTTCGTCCTGATGGTGGTGGTGTACTTCCAGGTCTTCCGTCCCAAGAACCGGGAGCGCCTCGAGGCACAAAAGCACATCCCGTTCGAAGTGGACAACGAATCCAACGGAGACAAAGATGGCGGAAAATAATCCCTTCCCCGGTGAGAACAATACGGGGCACGTCTGGGACGGCAATCTGCGCGAGTTGAAGAACCCGCCGCCGCGCTGGTGGATGCTGGCCTTCTGGGCCTCGATTGCCTTCTGGATCGGCTATGCGATCCTCTATCCCATGTGGCCCGTCGGCCAAGAGCCGACCCAGGGCGTGCTGGGCTGGAGCCAGATGAAGGAATACCAGGAGGGCCTGGATCAGATGGTGGCCAGGCGCGCCCGCTTCGAGGACCAGCTCGCTGCCATGACGCCGGCCCAGATCATCGAGGACCCGGGCCTCAAGCAATACACACTGGCCGCCGCCAAGGTGCTGTTCGGCGACAACTGTCGCGCCTGCCACGGCACCGGGGGTGCCGGCAATCCGGGCTTCCCCGTCCTGGCCGACGACGATTGGATCTATGGCGGTACCACGGTGAAGATCCAGGAGTCCATCGTGGGCGGGCGCCAACCGGCGATGACCGCCCACGAGAAGACCCTCACCCCGGCCGAGGCGGACACCCTGGCCAAGTGGGTGGTGCAGATGAATGAGACCGTCGGCAAGGGCGGGAGCGACGAGGGTTGGGCCCTGTACAAGACCAAGGGCTGCACCGCCTGCCACGGTGAGAAGGCGAACGGCCATGTGGTCGACCTGCCGAGCGGGGACTTCGTGACCGTCGGTGCGGCCAACCTGACGGACGGGATCTGGCGCTTCGAGCCGGGCGGCTACGACAGCGCCAGGCACACGATCCTCTACGGGGTGAACCAGGCTGGTGTGACCCAGACCCGCAATGCGGTGATGCCCGTCTGGGGTCCCGACCCGGCCCGTCAGGGTCAGGCGAAGCTCAGTGCGGAGGAGATCAAGAAGCTCGTGGTCTATGTCCACGAACTGGGCGGCGGTTACTAGGCCGTCGGCCGACTGACGCGGGTCCGGCGGACGGCGGCGACGCCCTCCGTCGGCAGATTAAATTCAGAGGGGGAGTGCCATGGGTGTAGTCACCAACCTGATGAACTGGGATCCGGTGGCCTGGCTGTCGATCCTGATGGTGGTGGGCGCCATCGCCATCGTCGTCTTCCTGTCCTTCAAGGTCTCGGCCCTCATCAAGCGCGACGCCGAGGCGCATAAGGACCAGAAACCGTAGGGTCCGCTGTGCGGACCGCGGACCGCGGACCGCTGGCCGGAACGATGATCAAGGCCGCCGCGGGGTCTTCGGTCCGCACAGCGGACCCTACGCTGGCCGGTACCGCGGGCAAGGGGGCCGGGCGTGCCCTCGCATCCCCCTTGTTTCTGCCTGGAAGCTCTTGATACTCAATCAGTTATAATTGCGAAAACGCATAGATTCGAGGGGCGGCGAGGGCGCACTGTGGCGGCTTGGCCGTAACCGGCCGCACCGGCGGCGTGGCCGGTCGGTCACCCGATGGGAGAGGGTTCTTGAGTACGAGCAACGTGATTCCGGGGTCGGCGGCCGTCGACGCACTCTATGACGAGGCCGAACATTGGCATGTCAATACCGGTAATGCCAGCATCCATGCCAAGCGGCTGCATGGGCGCTGGCGCACCATCAAGTGGGCGAGCGCCGGCGTCTGGCTGATCTTCTTTCTGGGGCCCTATCTGCGCTGGGATGAGCGCCAGGCGGTCCTGTTCGATATCCCGAACCGTCAGTATCACCTCTTCGGCGTGACCGTCCTCCCCCAGGACTTCTGGATGCTGTCGCTGCTGTTGTTGTTCTTCGCGATCCTGTTGGCGGTCGCCACCGCCCTGGCCGGGCGCGTCTGGTGCGGCTTTTTCTGCTTCCAGACGGTCTGGACCGACGTCTTCACCTGGATCGAGGAGCGGCTCGAGGGGCCGCCGCCGCAGCGGCGCAAACTCGACGCGGCGCCCCTGACCCGCGACAAGTTGCGCCTCAAGGCCACCAAGCACGGCATCTGGCTCGCCATCGGCTTCTTCACCGGCTTCAGCTTCGTGTCCTGGTTTACCCCGGCCCCCTCCTTGTGGCTGGAGTTCTTCTCCGGCCAGGCGAACGGTGCCGTCTATATCACGGTCGCACTCTTCACGGTCGGTACCTATCTGCTCGCGGGCTTTCTGCGCGAGCAGGTCTGCTTCTGGCTGTGCCCCTATGCCCGTATTCAGGGGGTGATGCTGGACAAGACCACCCTGGTGCCGACCTATGACGAGCGCCGTGGCGAACCCCGGGGGCGGTTTGAAAAGGGTGAGGGCGCGCAGCAGCGGACCTTCGGCGACTGCGTCGACTGCAAGCAGTGTGTCGCCGTCTGTCCGACCGGCATCGATATCCGGGGTGGGCAACAGGAGGGCTGCATCACCTGCGCCCTGTGCATCGACGCCTGCGATGAGGTCATGGACAAGGTCGGCCGCCCGCGGGGTCTGGTCCGTTACGCCTCGCTCGACGAGTTGGAAGGCAAGGCTGCGCGCCCGCTGCTGAAGCGTCCGCGGGTCTGGGTCTATTCGGCCATCCTGCTCTTGGCCCTGTCCGGCATCCTCCACGGGCTGTCATCCCTGGACGCCCTCGATCTGAAGATCCTGCACGAGCGGGCGCCCCTGTTCGTCACCTTGGGCGACGGTTCAGTGCAGAACCGCTATACGCTGAAGGTCCTGAACAAGATGCCGGAGCCGCTCATGGTGCGGATCAGCGTCACGGGTCCGCCGGGCCTCACCCTGGTCGGTGCCGATGCGCCGGTCAGTGTCCATGAGGGCGGGGTCACGGCGGCCGGGGTCTTCGTCAAGGTCCCGAAGAAGAACCTCACGCAAGAGCAGGCGCCGATCCGGTTTCGGGTCGAGGCGGTCCGCCCCAACGGGCAGGTCATCGCCTCGGAGCGCACCAGCGTCTTCGTCGGGCCGCCGCGTTAGGAACGGTTCACTGATAAGTTAAACAATGCCATTAGGGGCGGCCGATAGCGCCATTTTCGTTGTCGTTGTCGTAATCGAGGTTATCGTAGCGCCCCGGATTCTATTGCACCCCAAAGTGCATCGCTTCTCCGATTACTATTACGATTACGACAACGACAACGACAACGACAACGACAACGCTAGGGTGTGCCACCCTGCGCACCGGGAGTATGATGATGCACGCACCGACGGTCGGCCATTCTAACTCACCGTGGCGCAGCCCCTGGGTGCTCGCCTGGATCGGCCTGATCACGGTGGTCCTGATGGTCAATGTGACCTTTGTCTATCTGGCCTTCGCGACCAATCCCGGGTTGGTCAACGATGACTATTACGAGCGTGGTCAGCATTACGAGAAGACCCTGAGTTCCCGCCTGGCCAAGGACCCGGGCTGGAGTCTGCGCGCCGACATCCCCGACGACCTCAAGGCGGGCGAGGGCGCGGCCATCCTGGTCACCCTGGTGGACAGGACCGGTCAGCCGGTGACGCCGGACCAGGTCAGCTTCTATGCCTACCGGCCGTCCGACAAGACCCGGGACTTTTCCGCCCCCATGGCGGCCGTGGGTGCCGGCCAATACGCGGCGCGGGTGGTCTTCCCCCTGTTCGGGGCCTGGGACGCACTGATCGCCGTCCGCCAGGGTGAGGACGAATTCACCACCGGGGAACGACTCACCGTCGCGCGACCCTGACGGCCTGGGTACCGGTGTCCGCCGCCACCAGCCGGGGCGCCCCGGGGATCGACCAGTTCCGCGGGTCCGCACCGCACGACCGGCCCGGGTGTTATCACTGCGGTCTGCCGCTGAACCCGGGGTGCCAGGTGTCGGCCGTCATCCGCGGGGCCGAGCGGGCCTTCTGCTGTATCGGCTGCCGCTCGGTGTGCGAGGCGATCCATGCGGCCGGTCTGGACGGCTTCTACCGCCGCACCACGGCGGGCGAACCCCTGGGGCCGCCCCCCGCACTGCCCAAGGACCTGAGGCTCTACGACCTCGACGCGGTGCAGGAGGAGTTCGTCGACACCAGGGTCGATGACCGGGAGATCAACCTGCTCGTTGAAGGCATCCACTGTGCCGCCTGTGTCTGGCTGATCGAGACTGGGCTCAAGACCCTGCCGGGCGTCACGGAGGCGCGGGTCAACCTGACCGGGCGGCGGCTGCGGGTGCGCTGGGACAACGGCCGGCTGAAGCTCTCCACCCTCCTGCGTCGGCTCGGCGACCTGGGCTTCAGCGCCGTCCCCTTCGATCCGGAGTCCGCCGAGGGCGCGCTGCGCCGCCAGGGTCGCGACCTGCTCTATCGGATGGCCTTCGCCGGGTTCGCCATGATGAACCTGCTGTGGGTCTCCATCGCACTCTACAGCGGGGCCGATCGGGGGGAGTTCCGTGGTCTGTTCCAGTGGGTCGGCTGCGCGCTTGCCACCCCCACGTTGCTCTACAGCGGCTACCCCTTCTACCAGGGTGCCTGGGCGGGCCTGCGCTCCGGGCGGCTCGGCATGGATCTGCCGATCGCCATCGGCGCCTCGATCACCTATGTCTATTCGCTCTATGTAACGGTCAGCGGCACCAGGGCCGGGGAGGTCTACTGGGATACGGTGGTCAACTTCCTGTTCGTGATCCTGCTCGGGCGCTTCCTGGAGGGCCTGTCCAGGCGCGCGGCGGTGGCCTCGACGCAACGCCTGCTCGATCTCCAGCCCAAGGTCGCCACCGTGCTGCGGGACGACACCGAGACCCTGGTTCCGATCCGCTCCATCGCCCGGGACGAACTGGTCCTGATCCGCCCCGGGGAGCGGGTGCCGGTGGATGGGGCCGTGGTCGAGGGGCTAAGCGAGGTCGATGAGTCCATGCTGACCGGTGAGTCCAGGCCCGTGCGCAAGACCCTGGGGGAGGGCGTCTGCGCCGGCACCATCAACGGCGCCGGGGTGCTCAAGGTGCGCGCCACCGCGACCCTGCGCGACACCGCGCTGGGGCGCATCATCCGCCTGGTGGAGGATGCGCAGGCGAGCCGCGCCCCGATCCAGCGCCTGGCCGACCGCATCGTCCCCTGGTTTGTCGCGCTCACCCTGGGGCTCGCCGCCCTGACCTTCATCGCCTGGGTCGGGTTCGACCTCCAGACCGCCATCCTGGCCGGGACCGCGGTGCTCATCATCACCTGTCCCTGCGCCTTCGGCATGGCGACCCCCATGGCGGTCGCGGTCGCCTCGGGCCTGGGCGCGTCGCGTGGCATCCTGATCAAGAACGGCGCCGTGCTGGAGCGCCTCTCGTCCATCGACCACTTTGTCTTCGACAAGACCGGCACCCTCACCACCGGACGGCCCGAGGTCACCGGATGGCGCTTCGGGTCGGCGCCCTGGCAGTCGTTGGGCTCCGAGCCTTTGGACTTGGCTGACGGCCAGCGCGACCTGCTGCGCCGTGTCGGCGCCCTGGAGCGGCTCTCGGAACACCCGGCGGCGGTGGCGGTGCTGGCCCTGTGCGAGCGGCTGGATATCGCGTCCGCGCCCGCCCGAGTCGAGTCGGTCGAGGTGGTTCCCGGGCGCGGCATCCGCGGCCTGGTGGACGGCGCGCGCGTCGTCGTCGGGAGCGCCGACTGGCTTGCCGACAACGCGCTTGAGCCGGCCGCGTTGGACGGCGACGCGGCGGGGCCTGACGGATCGAGGGAGGGCGGCCTGATCCACTGCGCCGTCGCCGGCCTGGGTACCCTGGCGCTGGCCACCGCGGACCGCCTGCGCCCAGGCGCCGCCGCGGTCATCGGACGGATGCGCGCCCAGGGTCTGCGCGTGACCCTGCTCACCGGCGACCGCCGCGCCGCGGCCGAGCACATCGCCGCCGAGCTTGGGGCCATCGACGTCATCGCCGAGGTCCTGCCCGCCGACAAGGATCGGGTGATTGCCGGGCTTCAAACCAAGGGCCAGCGGGTCGCCATGGTCGGGGACGGGGTCAACGACGCCCCGGCCCTGGTGCGCGCCGAGGTCGGCATCGCCATGGGCAGTGGGACCGACGTCTCCATCGCCAGCGCCGACATCGTACTCATGTCCAACGAACTGGAACGGGTCGCCGAGGCCGCCGAACTCTCCCGCCGGACGCTGCGCACCATCCGCCAGAACATCGGGATCTCGATCGTCTATAACCTCATCATGGTGCCGCTCGCCATGGCCGCGGTACTGACGCCGCTGATCGCCGCCATCGCGATGCCGCTGAGTTCACTCGCCGTCATCGGCAATTCCGCCCGTATCCGCGGCCTGTTCAAGGGCCGCCCCTGACCCCTCGGAGGTCCCCAATGGACGTCATCTACGGCCTGATCCCCGGCATGATCATCCTGGGCCTGATCGCGGTCGGTGTCCTCTTCTGGGCCGCCCGCAGCGGCCAGTTCGACGACCTGGAAGGCGACGGCCGCCGTATCCTCATGGATGAGGACGAGGTCGACCCGCGCTGCGTACCGGACGCCGACCGGGACCCCGAGTCGCCCAAGGCGGGCGCGGGTCCCGGTCCAGGTCCTGGCCGGTAGGTCGTTGTTGCAGCGGGAGGCGTCTGCGCTTGGGCGGCGCAGTTCAACCTGGAACGAGTAGTTCTCTCACAGAGGCACAAAGACACAAAGGTTCTCAAACTGTCGGTCAAGGCGGTCACCTGGGCGGCGTTCTGCTCAACGCCTTCAATGATCTGTTTTTCTTTGTGTTCTTTGTGTCTTTGTGAGAGCAATTCCCGGATTCAGGTTCAAGTGCCCAGGCGCCCGGGGCTTCGACAACGCCTTGAAATTCCTTGGCGAGCTTGGCGCCTTGGCGTGAAAACTGCTCTTTCCAGGATAACAGGAGCCATATCAATTTGCGGGCGCCTGTTCACGCCGTGATCTCGATGCGATTCCCATCCGGGTCCAGGACGACGCTCTCGTAGTAACCGTCCCCGGTTCTCCGGGGGCCATCGAGAACCGGATACCCGTCGGCCTTCAGTCGCCGCGTCAGCTCATCGACAAGCCGCTCCGACCCGAGCGAGATGGCGAAGTGCGTCAGCCCCATGCGCTGTGCCCCTGGGGCGATGACCAGTGGGTCGAGCATAGTCGTCGTCATGGCTTCGATCCGCGCCCCGTCGGTGAACCGCAGGAAGCAGGACGCGAAGCCTTTCTGTGAATTGGCGTATCCGCTGTCCGCGACCGCGCCGAAATACGACACGTAGAACGCCTTGCAGCGCTCGAGGTCGTTGGTCCAGAGGGCAATGTGGTCGATGTGCATGTCTCAGCGCGCCGCCGGCTCGCTCAGGGCTTGAGCCCGTACTTGCCGGGGTCCACGCGGGTTCAGGTGCTGGTGCGCCCGATCAGGCTGACCATGATGTAACCGCGCAGTTCCAACCGGTCCTTGCCCGCCATGGTGATGGTCCCGGAGTAGGTCTTGCCGTTGCGCGGGTCGTAGACCTGTCCGCCTTCGCACACCGTTCTCTCAGACTTACACAAACCTACGCAGCAAGTTTGTCGCTGAGTTCCTGCTTCACAGGGGCCGGTTTCGTGCGCACCTTGCGGCCCGCACCAGCGCCTTCCCCTCCACAGGCAGACACCGCGGAACTCGCGGCGTAATGGGCGAGGTTAA
>NZ_CAIKKU010000444.1 GCF_903828115.1 uncultured Thiodictyon sp.
ATAACCTCGATTACGACAACGACAACGACAACGACGCAAGAGCATTCTCTAATGCACTTGTTTAACTTATCAGTGAACCGTTCCTGGGGGATAGTGGGATAGGATGATGATTCTTTACGGCATCGCGAGCTGCGACACGATGAAGAAGGCCAGGCGCTGGCTGGGCGACCATGGTGTCGCCTACCGCTTCCACGACTATCGCCGCGACGGACTCGACGAGGCCCGGTTGCGCGCCTGGGTCGCGGAACTGGGCTGGGAGGCCCTCATCAACCGCCGGGGTACGACCTGGCGCAACCTGCCGCCGGCCGTGCGCGACGGCATCGACCAGGAATCGGCCATACGCGTCATGCTGGAGCATCCCGCCGTGATCCGCCGCCCCCTGCTCGACACCGGCACGGCACGCCTGCTCGGGTTCTCCGAGTCCACCTATGCGGAGTTGCTCGGCTGATGTCTGCGACCCTCGAACTCGCCCGCGAACTGATCCGCCGGCCCTCTCTCACCCCCGCCGACGCGGGCTGCCAGGACCTGCTGGCCGCCCGGCTCGCCGCCCTCGGCTTCCGGATCGAGCCCATGCCGTTCGGCGCGGTCAGCAACCTCTGGGCGCGGCGGGGTCAGGCCAGCCCCCTGTTCTGCTTCGCCGGTCACACCGACGTGGTCCCGACCGGACCGGCCGCGGACTGGGCGAGCGACCCCTTTGAACCGCAGATCCGCAACGGGCTGCTGTACGGCCGCGGTGCCGCGGACATGAAGGGCTCCATCGCGGCCATGGTCACCGCGGTGGAGGGGTTCGTCGCGGCCCACCCGGACCATCGGGGCTCCATTGCCCTGCTCATCACGAGCGACGAGGAGGGCCTCGCCACCGCGGGCACCGTCAAGGTGGTGGAGCGCCTCGAGTCCCGGGGCGAGCACATCGACTGGTGCCTGGTCGGCGAGCCCTCATGCCGGGAGCGGCTGGGTGACCAGATCAAGGTCGGGCGCCGCGGCAGCCTCACCGGACTCCTGACGGTGCACGGCAAACAGGGCCATGTCGCCTACCCGCTCTTGGCCGACAACCCCTTCCACGCCGCCGCCCCGGCCCTGGCCGCCCTGTGCGCCGAGGTCTGGGACCAGGGCAACGCCCAGTTCCCGCCGACCAGCCTGCAAGTCGTCAACCTGACCATGGGCACCGGCGCGGACAACGTGATTGCCGGCCACCTGAGCGCCCAGTTCAACCTGCGCTTCTCCACCGAACTGACCCCGGAGGTCATAGCGCAGCGGGTGCGCGCCATCCTGGACACCGGCGGCTTCGCCTATGACCTGACCTGGCGTCTCTCCGGACACCCCTTCCTGACCCCGGAGGGGGAACTGGTGGCCGCCACCCGTGCGGCGATCACCGCAATCACGGGGATCGACACCGAGGCCTCGACCAGCGGCGGCACCTCCGACGGGCGCTTCATCGCCCCCACCGGCGCCCAGGTGGTGGAATTCGGCCCGCTCAATGCCAGCATCCACCAGGTGGACGAGTGTGTCTCGGTGGCGAACCTGGACGCCTTGGCGCAGATTTATCAGGACCTGCTGAGGCGGCTGTTGGGGGCCGGCGGCCGGGAAGGATGATGCCTATTTCGATGGACATTCCTGATTTCCGAGTTTGTCTCCCTATGATCTCGCGAGTAACGGAAGCCCCGAAGGGGCGCTATATACCAGCCCATGATCAAGATCAGACCCGCCACCGACGCCGACCGCCCCCAGATCATCGCCCGCATCGCCGAGGTCTTCGGCCCCGAGCCCGCGGCGCGCGCCGAGCGCCTGTGGGACTGGCAATGGCACCAGGACCCGCGGCTGCCCACCCCGGGTTATCGGGGGATCGTCGCCCAGTGGCGCGGCGAGATCATCGGCAATCTGGGCACCATCCCCGCGGGGCTGCATATCGGCGGGGAGCCGGTGGACGCCTGCTGGCTGGTGGATGTGCTGGTGCACTGGGGCCTGACGCGCCAGGCACTGAAGGAATACCGGCGCCAGGCCCCGACCGCCGGACCCGACCTCTCCCGGGGCCTTGCCGCGGCCCTGTTCGAGCACCCCGCCGCAAGTCCGATCCAATTCGGCAAGCACATTTCCGACCCCATGACGACGATCCTCGAGCGGATCGGCTTTACGGCCGCCGCGGTCAGTGGGTCCATGCACCGGCGGGTCTCGCTGCGGCATACCCTGCAACGGTCCCTGGGGGCGCCGCTCGGCCGCCTGCTCGGCGCGGCGGCCGACCTGGGCCTGCGCCTCGGCCCCCGGCCGCGGCTGCCGCTGGAGGTACTGGAGGGTGGATTCGACGGGCGTTTCGATCGCCTCTGGGAGGACCTCCGGGGCCGGTACCCGGCGATCTGTCGGCGCGACGCCGCGACGCTGAACTGGCGGTATCGCCGCCACCCGCTCAACGACTATCAGGTCATCACCGCCGGCAACGGGGAGCGTCTGCGCGGCTATTGCGTCCTGCTCACCTATGACAAGGGGCGGCGGCGCTGGGCCAAGCTCGTAGACCTGCTGACCGCGCCCGGGGACCCCGAGGCGCTTCGCGCCCTGATCGGCGGGGCCTTGCACCGGCTGCGCGCGCAGCGGGCCGAGCGGGTGGAGACCTTCGCCTGCGGGGACGGGATCGCGGCCTGCCTGGGGTCCATGGGCTTCGGCCCGCGGCTCACCAAGTCCGGCCGGGCCCAGCCGCTCATGGTCCGCGCCCTCCCGCCGACCGGCGCCGGGCTCTATGTCACCCAGGGCGACGGAGACGGCGGATGAAGGCGCTGCGACACCTCCATCAGCGCCTCACCCGCGCCTGGCAAAAACGCCGCGATGAACGCGACGAGCGGACCCACTGGCCCCAGTGGTTTCTACTCGCCGGCCAACGTGAACGCAACGCCTGGTGCACCCCGGACCCGGCGCACCTGACCCCGCTCTATCCCCCGGCGGACTGCTTCTGGGCCGACCCCTTCGCCTGGTCGCAGGCCGGGCGGCGCTTCATCTTCATGGAGGAATACCCCTTCCACACCGGGCGCGGACGGATCAGCGCCCTGGAACTGGGGGCGGACCTGAACCCCCTGGGGCCGGCGGTGCCGGTCCTGGACGAGGACCGCCACCTCTCCTACCCCTTCCTGTTCAGCTTCCAATGCGACCTCTACATGGTCCCCGAGTCCTCCGCCACGCGCCGGGTCGACCTCTACCGCTGCCACAGTTTCCCCTTCGGTTGGACCCGGGCCGGCACCCTGCTCGACGGCCTCCAGGCGGCCGATGCCACCCTGTTCGAGCACCAGGGCCGCTGGTGGCTCTTGTGCAGTGCCCGCCAGGGCCGGGCGCGGATCAACGACTCACTCTTCGCCTTCCACGCCGAGTCCCCGCTCAGTGACCGCTGGACCCCCCATCCCGGCAACCCACTGGTGCGCGACTATGCCGGCGCGCGCCCCGCGGGCCGGGTCTTCGTCGACCAGTCGGGCCGGCTGCTGCGCCCGGCCCAGGTCTCGGTGCCCCGCTACGGCTATGGCCTGGCGCTCAACGAGGTCCTGGACCTGACCCCGGAGCGCTTTCGGGAACGGCGCATCTGGGCCACAAGCGGACCGGCCGGCGGCGGCCGACGCGCCCTGCACCATCTGGATTGGCATGACGGGCTGATGGTGATGGACGCGCAGCGCCTGGTCCCGCGGCCCAGCGCCGCGGCTGGGCAAGGCGTCCCGTAGTCAGTTATAAGTTAAGGCAGAGGGACCCGCATCGCACGCTCGGCGGGCGAGCTCCGTGCCCCGCGGTGGGCGCCCCGGGCGGGCAAAAAAAGGTGGGGACCCTCATGGTTCGGCCCGCAGGTGCTTTACTTGCG
>NZ_CAIKKU010000445.1 GCF_903828115.1 uncultured Thiodictyon sp.
GCCGCCACCACCCGCTCGGGGCGCGGCTGCGGGGGCGTGCGCCGGGCCAGCGCGGCGGGCGGTGCCGCGGTCGCGACGGCGGGTTGGGCGCGGGGGTCTTGCGCCCGTGGTTCATCCGGCAGGGGCTCATCCTCGGCGGGTGTCAGGGCCGGCAGCACCGGCCCGTCCAGCGGCGAGGCGATGACCCCGTCACCCCGCGGTGACTCACCGACCCGGGAGCGTTGGGACAGGGCAGCGTCGGGTTCCGGGTTGCGGGTGGCCTGGCCCGCGTCCTTGAGCAGCACGATCTCCAGCGACTGGTCCGGGGGCGCGGTGCGCGGTTGCGGCATTTTGAATGAGATAGCCAGGATCAAGAACAGGTGCAGCACGGCCGCCCCCAGCAGGGCCGCGGGCAGGATACGGGAGGGGCCGCCGTCCAGCGGCGCGGTGAGTGCGCGGGGGAGGCCCTGGGTGTGGCTGGTGTCGATCAACGATTGCGCTTAACTTGTTCCTGACTGGCTACTTAGGGTGACACGCCGATCCGCGCTGATCCGGGCCGCGATGGCGTCCATCAGGTCGCCCGCGATGTCCAGCCCGAACTGGGCGTCCAGTTCACGGATGCAGGTCGGGCTGGTCACGTTGATCTCGGTCAGAAAATCACCGATCACGTCGAGACCCGCGAAGAGGATGCCGCGGGCGCGCAGTTCCGGTCCGACTTGGGCGCTGATCCAGCGGTCGCGCTCCGAGAGCGGTCGGCCCACGGCGCTCGCCCCCGCCGCGAGATTGCCGCGGGTCTCCCCGGGGGCCGGAATCCGGGCCAGGCAGTAGGGGACCGGTTCGCCGTCGATCATCAGGATGCGCTTGTCGCCCGCGGTGATCTCCGGGACATAGCGCTGGGCCATGCACAGGCGCTGCCCGCGCTGCGTCAGCAGTTCCACCATCACGCTGAGGTTCGGGTCACCCGGGTTCACTCGGAACACGCCGCTGCCGCCCATGCCGTCCAGGGGTTTCAAGATGATGGTCTGGTGAGCGACCTGGAAGGCGCGGATGTCGGCCAGGCGTCGGGTCACCAGGGTCGGCGGCGTACACTGGGGGAACTGCGCGGTAAACAGCTTCTCGTTGGCGTCGCGCAGCGCCCGCGGGTCATTGATGACGCGGGCACCGGCGCGCGCCGCGTGTTCAAGGAGATAGGTCGAGAACACATAGTCCATGTCGAAGGGCGGGTCCTTGCGCATGAGCACCGCGTCCAGGTCCGAAAGCGCGCGGGTGCTCTCGGCACCGAAGCGGTACCAGCCGGCCGCGTCGTCGGTGACCGTCACCGCGCGCATCCGTGCCTGGGTGCGGCCCTCGCCCAGGAACAGGTCGCCCAGTTCCATGTAGGCGAGCGGCCAGCCGCGCCGTTGCGCGGCCAGCATCATGGCGAAGGTGCTGTCCTTCTTGATCTTGATGGACCCGATGGGGTCCATGATGATGCCGAGTTCGATAGTCATGGCGGCAGTGTAACCGAATGCCGGTGCGGATGGTCCCTCGGCGGGTGCGGTCCCGGCGCCGTGCGGCCGCCCAGGCTGATCGTAGTCCCGGCGTCACGCCCGTAGGAGCGGGCCCCCCGGCCGCGACGGGAGGCCGCGCGCCTGCCGCAGCGGCACACGCTCTCGCAGGCGGTCCGCGACGACGTCCTCAGCGCTTGGACCTACTTCACCAACCATCGCCACCAAATGCACTACCCGGGCCTCGTCGCCGCGGGACTGCCGATCGGATCGGGCATCACCGAGGCCGCCTGCAAGACGTTGGTCAAGCAACTCGACCAGTTTGGGGCTGAGTGCTACGGTTAGGCACATTATGCGGAGGCCGCACCCATGAAGGGCCTGGCAGTCAACACCCGCAGCGCCAGCTCAGTCTTATTGCTGACGGCGAGTTTGCGGTAGCAATTCGCGATGTGATTGCGCACGGTGGTGGGGGCCAACCCCAGCGCCAGCGCGATCACTGCATGGGTTTCGCCGTGCGCATAGCGTTTGGCGATCTCGCCCTCTCGGGGGGAGAGGCTATCCACCGCGCTTAGGGCCAGCGCCCGCAGGTAGCGGAAACTGCCTTTGCGGACAATCTGCAATTTCATCCGCCCCGTTTGGAAGGGCGTCGCCAAGCGAACGCACTCCAGCAGCACCTCCGGCAGCCGACTGCCTTGCCAACCTGGCCAGTGTTCGCGCAACCAATGGATGAAGGCCGGGCTTGCCTCGCGCAGAAAGCCCCGCTCGTCCGCCACCGCCCAACAGTCGTGTCGCACATGCGCGCCGTCGAGGACGTCCCGCAGCCGCGCTGCACGGTGCGCCTCGGACAAGTGCGGCATGAGCAATTCCTTGGTGAGTCGCTCGGTCTCGGTGAACGGATTATTCCCATCGCGTCGCCACAGGGTAAGAAATTCCTGCAACGACGACACCGGCTCCACCAACAGGGTACCAAGTGACCATTCCATCCGGTAGCGCTGGCCCACCCGGCCATACAGTTCGGTGAGCACATAGCGCTCGCGGGTGATCAGATCGGCCATGTTGATCGTGGTACCGGGGGTCGCTATCAGTGCGGCGCGAAAAAAGTCCTGCGCCATATAAGGCGCATAGGCTTCCCGAATCGTGTCGTCGCAGTTGAACAGATAGAGCCGGTGGATTTCCATCGGCTCGGCCGCCGCATTGCCCCACCACGCCGAATCGAACGGGATAATTTCCTGGATCAATTCCAGGGCCGCAGGCTGAAACCAAGCGAAAGCTGCCTCGCGCCCAGCGCGATGCAGTTGCAGAATCGCCTGGCACAGGCCGCGCACATTCAAGCCGGATACATCCTGAAGGGGAACGCCAGTCATGTGGAAGTCCGTGGCTAAGAATTCCGTGGCTCGGGTTAGCCAGCCTGGGCGTAACCCGACGCGGTCCAGAGCATAGACGAACATTGGCTCGAGCGATGGGGATAGGTCGGCGGCACCGGAGCGGTTTCGGGACGCGAGACACCGGAGCCGGGAGCGACACCTTGCCCGTGCGGCCGCGTCTGGCGCAAGTCCGACAATCCGACCGATCCGACGCCAACAGGAGCCAGATACAGACCCGCATGCACAAATTATGCCGATACGGCAGGCCATGCCCGGCGTCGCTCCGGTCTTAGTACAAATGCATCAGGAACTGTCTTTACAGTTGCCGGCCGATTCTTTGCACTGGAAAGCCATAGAATATTGAATAATAATTATTTTTTATGATGGCACCAAACGTGCTGAACCATAGAAAATCGTCTTCGCCGGGTCTGTCCGCGTCGGGAGCACACCACCTGTCTGCCTTGTCTGGATCACAACAGAGCGGCCGCTGCGGTGTTACATCATCGCCCGCAGCGTCTCGCCTCGGACGCAGCCAGCCAGGTTGGCGGTGCGCACTCAAGGCCGGCGCGCAGGCCATCCTGCTCGCGTTGTCCGGGGCCTTGGCCCCCCGGGCGATGCAGCGACCTGCACCTGGAACCCGGCGGCCGGCAACGGGAACGCTGCCGGCAACTGGTCGTGCGGCAACGTGCCCGGGCCCACGGATACAGCCGGCAGCGATGGCCGGCAGTCGTTTTCAAGGGTTACCGGTGGACATGGGAATAGTTGAAAAGACGTTCCGGTTTCAATTGTCGGGAACGCAAAATAGAGCGTTAAGTGTTTCACAATAAGGGGCGTTCATTCTTATGATGATCAAGTCGTTTACCATGCAGCTGGCGTTGATCGCCGGCTTGCTTGTGCCAGCTCATTTGGCGTTTGCTGCCCCAATTTCAATCCACCCTGATCTTTCAATTATTACCGCGATCTTTGTTGACCTCCCCTCGAACAGCCTGGACGGAAACTCCAGTCGCAGCGCAACGGCGAGCCTTACCGTGAGTGGTGCGACCACTTCGGCAACCGTGGTGGGTACGGCGGCAACGGGCTTTCCACTCACCGGCACCTCGGCAGCGCTTGGGGATGGGGCGTCGTTCACTGCGTCCACCTCCGGCAGTGAGCTTGATGCGCTGTCCTCGTTGACGCTAAACTTCCTTCTCGAGATCAAGAACCTGTCCATCGATAAGCTCTTTGAAATCGCCTTTGAAGTCGGTTTCGGCCTCGGCGCCGACGCCCAAGGCGGCGACGCACTCGCGCTGGCTGCTTTGGGCCTCACCGGCCCGGACGCGAACCCGCTCATCGACCGGTTCGCGGGTGCGGATTCCATCTACGGTCCTCCAGCGGACGGCGTCACTGAGACCACCAGCTTTCTGATCAGGATCGATCCCGGGCAGACCCTGACCCTAACCGGCGCCCTCGACGTCTATGGCGCTGTGAATTTTAACGAGTCGGCTTCCGCCACTGACAGCTACAGCGCAGTGGCGAACGCCGGCATCAGGATCGCCGGAGTTAGCTCCCAAACAATCCCCGTCCCAGCCCCCATTGCCCTGTTTGCTGTAGCCCCATTGCTTGCCGCATTTCGCCGCAGGATTCGGCAAACAGGCCAGTAAAGCGAGCACAGGGCGCACCTGACAGAGGCGCGCCCTTTACATCTTCACGCCATTGAGAGGCCCCCGTCATGACTCGCTTGCGCTCCGGTCTTGCTGCCCTGTTTGGTCTTTTTTTCCTGGGCACTTCGGGTCCTCTCTGGGCACCACCAGACGGCGCCGTTCAGGCCGGGCGCGCGACGCTCGTCGGCCGTTCCTTCTATGGCAGCACGCACATCGACATGGTGTACCGCATCGCCGCGGCCAACCACGCCGGGGCCTCGGTTTCCAACCTTGCCGCCACCGTCACCAGCACGTCCCCGAACACCCGGATTCTGGAGGGTGGACTCGGCTATCCCAATCGCGCGATCGCCGACGGCGAAACCGTCGATAGCGTCGATACCATCAGCATCCGCCAGAAGCGCAGCGTACCCTTCGTCCTCTCGGCCACCGCCGTCCAGTTCAGCTACGACCTCGTCACGAGTAATGCGCCGCCCGCCGCGCGTGCTGGGGATGATCAGACACTCTTGGTGGGGGCCACCGCCCAACTTGACGGCAGCCACTCGACGGACCCCGATGGAGACACGTTGACCTACGTCTGGTCGCTGGATGAAAAGCCCGCTCAGAGCCGCGCCACGCTGTCGAACGCGACCATCTACAATCCGACCCTGCCCATCGATAAACGCGGAAGCTACCTGCTCCGCCTCATCGTCCGCGACGGCACGCTCGACAGCGCGCCGGACCAGGTGCGCATCGATACCACCAATAGTGCGCCGGTTGCGGCGGCAGGCGTCGATGCGAGCGCCTTCATCAACGAGACCGTGCTGCTCGACGGTAGCGCGTCGTCCGACGTGGACGGGGACCAGTTGAGATTCAACTGGAGTTTGATCGAGCGCCCCCCGCAGAGCAGTGCGCTACTCCAAGGTGCCGACACCGACCACCCCAGTTTCACCCTTGACCGCGCCGGCAATTACATCGCCGAACTCGTCGTCAACGACGGACTCCTCGACAGTGTCCCGGACCAGGTCGTCATCAGCACCGAGAACAGTCGACCCATCGCCGATGCGGGCGCCGATCAAGCCGCCACCCTGGGACAGACGGTCGCCCTGGACGGCAGCGCCTCCTCCGATCCGGACCTTGACCCCCTGGGTTATGCCTGGTCCTTTACCACGCGGCCGGCCGGCAGCACGGTCGCCATCAGCGACAACACCCTGGCAGCGGCAAGTTTTGTGCCCGACGCCATCGGGGACTACATTGCCCAACTGATCGTCAGGGACGCTGCACTCGACAGCGTGCCCGATACGGCTATCGTCACCGTGGCGGCCAGCGTACCGACCAATCAACCGCCAGTGGTCGATGCCGGTGCCGATCAAACGATCACCCTTCCGGCCGTGGCCACCCTCGCCGGCACGGCCACCGATGACGGGAAGCCGAATCCGCCCGCGCACCTGACGACGACCTGGAGCCTGGTCTCCGGTCCCCCGTCGGGCGTGGTCTTCGGCAGCCCCACGACCCTCAACACCAGCGCGACCTTCACCGCCCCCGGCGTCTACCGGCTGCGCCTCACCGCCGGCGATAGCTTGCTCAGTCGAAACAGCGACCTGCAGGTGACGGTCAGCGACGGGCCGCCGGAGTTCCAGGCAATCGCGGATCGCACCATCGCGCTCGGCACCCGCTATCAGCAATTGCTGGTGGCGAGCGATGCCAACGTCGGCGACACGCTGAGCTTTGCGCTGCCGACGGCGCCGACCGGCGCGGCACTAAGTCCGTCACCGCTGATCGACTGGACCCCGACCGCGGCGCAATTGGGATCGAACACCTTCACCGCCACCGTCGCCGACACCGGTGGCCACACGGCCACGACCACCTTTCATGTCACGGTCGAACACACCAATCAGGCGCCGCAATTGGCACCCCAGGCCAATGTGATACTGCCGGTCGGCACCGCGTTCAGCCGCACCCTGCAGGCCACCGACCCGGATGCGGGCGACACGCTGACCTTCGCGCTGGTGTCGGGTCCGGCGGGGATGACGCTGACCGGCGGCGCGCTGACCTGGCCGACCGCCGGGATCGCCCCTGGCGACGCGGCCGTCACGGTCAGTGTGACCGACGCGGGCGGACTCACCGATAGCCGGCAGTTCACCGTCACGCTGACGCCGGCGGCGCCGGGGCCGGTGGCGCGGGACGACAGTTACACGGCCAAGGTCAGCCAGGTGCTCACGGTGCCAGCCGCGGGCGTGTTGACCAACGATGCCTATGAAGGGATTGGCACCCTCTCGGCGGCACGCCTGACCGATCCGGGTGTCGGCACCCTGACCGCGTTCAACAGCGACGGCGGCTTCACCTATCAGGCTCCGGCAACGGTGCCGGGTGATCCTTTGACGGCGACCAGGCTGTGGAACGCCAATGCCACCTGGAGCTATGGCGCGCACGAGCTGGTGGCCGACTTGAACGGCGATGGCTATCCGGACATCATCAGCCACAACCTCAACTCGGACATCCGAGCCCGGTCGGGCCGCGACGGCAGCCAACTGTGGGCCCTCGACTTCACGGGTGCCAGCGACTGCGCGGTCATGACCGGGGGCGCGATGAATCACCGCGTGTTGGCCGACATCGATGACAGCGGTCATCCCGCCTACATCCTGACCACCCGGTGTTCACGCGCGGGCAGCCCCCAGCACGACAACCTCGTTGCCTTCGATCACCTGGGAAAGCTGAAGTGGGTGTCGCCGCCGTTGTCCAAGCCGCATCCGGACAATTCGCGGGGTGCGCCGACGGTGCCGCCGGGAGGTCTGACCATCGGCGGGCTCGCCTGGGAAAGGGGGTTGAGCCTGGCCCGACTCAGTGCCGATGGTCCGCCTGTGTTGTTGATGAACGTGCAACTCTCCAACAATGACGGCGATACCCTCTACCACGATACGTCCGCCCGCCCCCATTACGCGGGCTGCCGAGCCGTCACGGGCCTGCCGGCCGACGAAAACGTCGCCTGCCGCGCCACGCTCATCATCAGCGGCAGCGACGGCAGTGTCCTGCAGACGCTGGTCGTGCGCGATCCGGCAACAACCAGCAGCCGTCCCGGCGGCCCCAATGCCTTGTGGCAGATGCCGCCGATCGCCATGGACCTCGACGGCGATGGCCGCGTCGACCTGGTATCGGGCACCGCCGTGTGGATGCAGAACGCGGGCGGCGGATTCGACCTCGGCTGGCACCTGTCCCAGTCGGTCAACGACACCGCGGTGGCCGATCTCGACGGCGACGGCAAGGCCGAGATCATTCACGTCAGAAGCAGCGGCGAGCCCAACAGGGACAATCGCGGCATCTTCCTTTACAGCTACGATGGCCAGCTCAAGCGGCGCATTCCCTTGGACACCTACTGGTTCACGCCGTTGACGATTGCCGATGTCGACGGCGATGGTCGATCCGATATCGTGCTGGGTGCCGACGGCACCGTGTATGCGTTTCGCGACGACGGGCAGCCGATCTGGGCGTACCAGGTTCCGGTAGACGTGCCGGACAATTCGATACTCGCACCCTACTTCACACAGCCGGTCGAGAGTTTCCGCGTGGCCAATGCCGCGCCGCAGGTCTACGACCTCGATGGCGACGGCTTGGCCGAAGTCGTCTTCTCGGCCAATGCCCGCATCATGATCCTCAACGGCCGCAGCGGGCTGCGCAAGCTCGACCCGTACTGGACGTTCAGCAACAGCTATGTCGACGTGTCAGCGCTGATGTTGCTCGACATGAACAACGACGGCCACGTCGACGTGGTGCAAAACTCGGCCTTCACTTTCAACTGCGGGTTTGTGGGCTTCCCCGTCGGCACCTGCGACACGCTGGTCGGCCCCATTGCCTTGACCGGTGGCGGGAGCAACAACTGGCTGCCGGGTCCGAAGGCCTACCCGCATGTGCAATACCGCTCGACAGCAATCGACGGCAACGCCCGGGTCTTGCACGATCCGAAGGTGTCGCGCATCTTCCGCACGCCGGAACAGCAGGGCACGGTGCGCGATCCGCGCCTGGTACAGGCCGCGAGTTTCACCTACGCGGCGAGCGCTGGCTCTGCCACGACGGCTCCGGCGACCGTCGTCATCGACATCGTTCCTGACAATCGGCCGCCGGTGTTCACCTCCACACCGCCCAAGAGCCTGGTGCAGGCCTTCGCGCCCAACCCGCCGGGCGGGCTGGTGACCAACTACTACGACCTGGCCGCGATTGACCCCGATCCGGGCGACACCATCACCTTTTCGATCAAGTCCGCACCGACCAACGTTACACTGGTCAGCCCGGCGCGCATCCGCTTCGAGCCTACGTGCGGGTCATACGGCTATCCCTGCGACTGGGGTTGGACGAAAGTCATCGTCACCGCGACCGATTCGCGGGGTGCCGACACCGACCAGATTTTTATCGTCAACCTCACGACGGCAACAGTTGCGGTGCCCAATGTGGTGGGGATGACATTCGATGCGGCGAGCACCGCATTGATCGCGGCCGGTCTGCAGGGGGTGAAGTGGGTCGAATCATTTTCTGCGCTGCCCGCGGGCACCGTGTTGGCGCAGGACGCGGTCGCAGGTGCCGTTGTCGGGCGCTTTGACGACATCCGGCTGACGGTCTCCAAAGGCCCGCAACCCTTCACGATGCCCTTCGTCGTCGGCGACCAACTGGCGCCGACCAACGCCCTGCTCACCGGCGCGGGCTTGACGGTCAACGTGACGAGAACCTCCTCGACCACCATCCCGGTCGGCGAAATCATGGCCCAATCGCCAGCGGCCGGCACCGAACTGCTGCCCGCGACCGCGGCTCCGGTGGCCCTGACGGTCTCGGCGGGCGGACCGCTGCCGATGCCCATTGCCTCGATCGTGCTGGAGCCCGGCCCGGGACCCCTACTGCGCCTGGCGGGCGACGAATTGCAGTATCGGGCGGTCGCCATCCTCACCGACGGCACCAGCGCGAACGTGACGCTGACCGCCGCCTGGTCATCCTCGGCCACCAGCACGGCGACGATCGGCACCACCGGGATCGCCAAGGCGATCCAGGTCGGCGCGACGACCATCAGCGCCAGCCTCGACGGCAAGACGGTGCAAGGCACCCTGGACGTCGCCGCGCGCGCGCTCGGCGGCAACACGCCGCCCACCGCCGCCATCACCTCATCGGCGGACGGTGGCGCCGTCACCGGCCCGATGCCGATCGTCGGCACCGCGAGCGATGTCAACTTCCTGCGCTATGAACTGGCCTACGCACTGGCCGGTGAGGAGAAGTACACCCTCATTACCGAAGGCACCACGGCGGTGACCGATGGCACGCTAGGCACGCTCGATCCGACCATGCTGGTCAACGATCAATACACCCTGCGTCTGACCGTCTTCGACCGTGCTGAGAACCAGAGTGTGGCGACGCGCACCGTGCAACTGACAGGCAACCGCAAGATCGGCCTCTTCAGCCTCACCTTCGATGATCTCACCATCCCGATGTCGGGCATCCCGCTCACCGTCAGCCGCACCTACGACAGCCGCGATAAGGCCAAGGGCGACTTCGGGGTCGGCTGGCGACTGGGACTACAGACGTTGCGGCTGCGCACGAACCGGGTGCTGGGCACCGGTTGGGTGCGCACTGTCGCGGGCATCGTGGTCACGCTGTCGCCGACCGATGCGCACAAGGTCAGCCTGACGTTGCCGGACGGCCACGTCGAGGAATTCGACATGGTGGTGTCGCCGACCTCGAACATCGGCTCGCTGGACTTTACGAACGTGACCGGCTTCCAGCCAAGGTCCGGAACGCTGGGACAGTTGCAGGCCCTGGGTAACAACAGCCTGCTGATCGCGAGCGGCGGCGCACAAGTCGAGCTGGTCGACGACGCTACGCTCAATACCTACTCGCCGACGCTCTATCGCTACACGGGCGCGGATGGCACCCAAGTTGAGATCAGCCCGACTGTGGGTGTCCAGAAAGTGACCGACCTCAACGGCAACACGTTAACCTTCGGTCCGGCCGGGATCATCCACTCGGCGGGCAAGAGCATCACCTTCACCCGCGATCCGCTGGGCCGTATCACACAGATCACCGACCCGCTGGGGAATGTGCAGAACTACAGCTACGACGGCAATGGCGATCTGGTCGCCCACGCCAACGCCGTAGGGAATATCTCCCGGTATGCGTACAACCGTAGCCATGGCCTGATCGACATCCAGGACCCGGCCGGCAATCATCCGGCGCGCAACGACTACGATGCCGGCGGCCGTCTGATCGCCACCACCGACGCCCGCGGCAACCAGATCACGTATACCCACAATCCGGGGACTTCGCAGGAACTTGTGCGTGATCGCCTCGGCAATCCTACGCTCTTCGAGTACGACGCCATGGGCAACGTCTTGACCGAGACGAATGCCTTGGACAACACCCGAACCTACACCTACGACAGCCGAAATAACCAGTTGACCGAAACCGACCCCTTAGGGCGCGTGTCGAGCAAGACCTACGACAGCAAGAATAGCGTGCTCGCCAGCACCGACTTCGACGGCAACGTGACGACCACGACCTACAACGCAAACGGTCAGGTCCTGACGCGGACCGACCCCGAAGGGCACACGACGACCAATCTCTACGATTCCGGCGGGAATCTGCTGCAGGTCACTGACCCGGAAGGGGGAGTTGCCAGCAATACCTACGATGCAGCGGGTAACCGCTTGACCGCGAAGAACCCGTTGGGGCAGGTAACTGCGTTCGTCTACGATGCGGCCGGTAACCAGATTTCCAGCACCGATCCATTTGGTAATACCTCAACTTCAAGCTATGACAGCAATGGCCGGTTGCTAAGCAGCACCGATGCGCTGGGCCGGACCGAGCACACTGCCTACGATGCGGTGGGGCGAGCCACCGTGTCGACAGACAGGATGGGCAACACCAGCACGCTGTCATACAGCCCGATCGGCAATGGGCAGAAGGTCGCGCGCCGCGTCGATCCCCTGGGCAGAGTCACCGGCTACGGTTACGACGCCGATGGCAATCACGTCAGCACCACCAATCCGGATGGCTCGCTGAGCCTGACGTCTTTTGACGCCAACGCTCGCCGCGTGGCGCAGACCGATCCCGATCGTGACACGACCACGTTCGTGCTTGACGCAATTGGCCGGCGGATTCAGACCAAGTTCGCTGATGGAACGACCAATGCCACGGCCTATGACGCGGCCGGACGCGTGGCGACGCAGACCGATGAGCGGGGCAAGATTACGACCTACGCCTATGCGCCGAACCGGCAAACAATCACCGATGCGCTAGGGAATGTGACCCAGCAGGAGTTTGACAGCAGCCAGCGTCTGCTTCGTCTGACCGACGCGTTGGTCCATGTTACAAGCTACGTTTACGACAGCCTCGGGAATTTGAGTCGGACTACGTTCCCGGACGCAACATTTGCGACGGCGTCTTATGATGCCGCGCGGCAGCAGATCGCCGACACCGATCAGGCCGGACGAACGACGCGGTTTGCCTACGACGCCAAGGGCCAGTTGCTCCAGGTTACCGATGCGGTCGGCGGCATCACCACCTATGCCTATGACGCAGTCGGCAACCGCGTGGCGCAGAGCGATGCGAACGGGCATGTCACCCAAATGAGCTATGACGGCCTGGGCCGCCTTGTCGGACGGACGTTGCCGACGGGTGAACAGGAGAGTTACGCCTATTACGCCAATGGCAATCGGGCGAGTCACACCGATTACAACGGTAAGACGACGACTTACCTCTATGACGCGATGGACCAACTGGTTCAGACGAACTTGCCCGGAGCCGGGACGATCAGGTATGGCTGGACGCCGACCGGACTACGCACCCAGGCCGGGGGCGACACCTACGCCTACAGTGTGCGCGGCCAACTGTTGCAGGAACGCAAGGCGACGGGCGAGACGATCACCTATACCTACGACGCCGCAGGTAATAAGGCTTCCATCACAACCCCGCAGAGCACGACGACCTATGGCTACGATGATCTCAACCGCCTACAGACGGTGGTCGCTGCCGCGGGGACGACCCACTACAGCTACGACGCCGTCGGCAACCTGGCGACCGTGGACTATCCCAACGGGATCAAGACTACCCAGAGCTACGATGCACTGAACCGTCTGATGCAGGTGGCGAACACGGGAACCGGCGGGCTCCTCTCCTCCTACACCTATGCCTACGGTCGCGCCGGAAACAGGACGCACGTCATGGAAACGGGCCCGGCCACGACCGGGCGCACGGTGACATATTCCGACGATGACGTCTACCGACTGACCCAGGAGCAGGTCGACGAGCCGGGCGCGGCGAACGACCTGACGATCAGCTATAGCTATGATGCGGTGGGCAACCGGACGCGGATGCAGCGCAATGGCACGCCGACCAGCTATGTCTATGACAACCGCGATCGACTGCTCACTGAGACCAGTGGTGCGGTGACTCAGACTGCGACCTACGACAATAATGGCAACCTGCTGGCCCGTGGTGACGGAGCAGTGACGGATGCCTATGCCTACGATGCCGAGAATCGCCTCATTGCCGCCGCCATGCAATCGGGCACGCATCCGGGGCCGGTGGCCTATACCTATGACGCCGACGGGATGCGCATCGGCAGGACCGCCGGCGGCCTGACCACGGCTTTCCTGCTGGACAAGAACCAGGACAATGCACAAGTTGTGGTGGAAACTGCAGGACCGACGGTTTCTACCTTCACCTATGGCCGTCGGCTCATTGCCCAGACGCGCACCGGCACCGGGACGGCTTTCTACCTGAGTGATGGGCAGCTTTCCACGCGTCAACTGGCGGCTCCAGCCGGAGCGGTGAGCGATGCCTACACCTACGATGCCTTCGGCGTCCCGCTGGCCGCCGTGGGCACGACGCCCAACGCGTATCGGTATGCGGGCGAGCAGTTCGACAGCAGTGTTGGGCTCTACTACCTGCGCGCGCGCTACTATGCGCCGCAGAGCGGGCGGTTCATCACTCAGGACCCGTTTGACGGTGTACTGGCCGATCCGCTTTCGCTGCATCGGTATCTCTATGCCCGCGCCAATCCGGTAGACTTCAGCGATCCGACCGGGAAGAACTTCGACCCGGGGTCGATCATGATCACCATGACCTTGATCAGCGGGCTTGCTAACGTGACTTCGTTTGTCGCAACCTTTACTGGCCATGAAGACATTGCCTTGGTCGCCGGGGGTATCGGGCTGATGGCTTCGCTCTTCAACCCCACTGTTGGAATGGTGAAGGGCATGGCCCAGAAGTACGTCGTAAAGAAGGTGGCCCAACAGAGCGCTGCCTATGAAACCAAAAAGTTGCTCGAGAACGCCGCCGCGCAAGCAACAATCAGGGAGATCGAGCGCCGCGCAGCGAAAGTGGCGGTGACAGAGGTCGGTAAGGGTATGGTGAAAACCGCTGCGCAAGACGCCGCCTTTCACATCGACGAGATCATGATGATCGCACGCGCACAGTTCAATAATCCGACGCTGCGGAGAATGGAGATAGCCGCCATCGAGTACACCAGAGCAAATCTGGTCCTGCAATCGCGCAAGAAGCTCGAGGCCCTTTCTTATGCATTCGTGCTCGCCAAGAAAGGCTTTTCCGATCCCAAAGCGCTCATCTTGATCAATGCCGTAGTCGGGGAGCTTGCCAGGCACATGTAATGATCTGCCGGTAGGATTCGGCCAGCGAAGAGGGTCAGGCCCGAGGCATCGATAACGGTGATCAGCGCCGAAGCACAGTCAGACCCCCAACGCCAAAAGTGCCCCCGCCGACACGCGACCGATCGGTGCCGCTGCAACCATCGACGCCCGTGCCGCGCCGTGGTAAAAGGCAGAAGTGTCCGCGGGTGTCGTGCGCTCCCCGCGTAACCGTTCAGCCCGCCCCCACCCCAACCCTCCCCGACTAGGGGGGGGAGCAAGAGGATCAGGCGCTTGCGCTGTCGGCGCAAGCGGCGGACCGGGGCGGGCGCAAGGCTCGGCTCCCGGCGGCTGTCTGCCGCGGTGTCGGCGGGCGTTCCGGGGCCTGAGCAAGGTGGTGGCAACGGTGATGATGAAACCAAGACGAGACCAAGACCAGGACCAAGACCGCAGGTCGGTGAGGGCGCGCGATGAGTGATGACGGCGACCCGCGGCCGACCGCCGCGGTGCGGCCCGGTGCCCAGGTCCGCACCGGTGCCGAATTGTATGAGCTGGTCGCCGGGGTCGCGGCGCGCTATCCGGCCCCGGGGGTTCGCCCACCGGCGGATCAGGCTGGGCTCGCGCACTGGTCCGGGCTCTTGGTGCGGGTCGGTGACTGGTGTTTCCTGGCGCACTTGGACCAGATCGCCGCGGTGCTGGAGGTCCCGCCCGACCTGACCCCGGTGCCTGGAACCGGGAACCGGGTGCGCGGGATTGCCAACCACCAGGGCACCCTGTTGCCGATTCTCGACCTGGCTGCCCTGATCGGTGGCGGACCCGCGGCCCGGTGCGACACTGAGCGCGTCCTGGTGGTGCACCAGGACGGCCCTCCCTGCGGCCTGGCGGTGACCGCGGTGCTCGGGCTGCGCCACTGCGACCACGAGGCACGCCGAGCCCCGCCGCCTGGCGGCCCCGGGGTGCTGCGGCCCTTCATCGATGAGGCCTTCGACCTCGCCGGCGAGGTGGTGCCGGTGCTCGCCCTGGACCTTTTGTCGGCGGCCCCGCCGATGGGTCTTGGCTAAGTTCAACCGGACCTGGAGTCGGTACAAGATGGCGATACGAACCAAGACAGGTGCCGACACGGCCGACGGCACCGCGCCTGCCGGTACTGCCGCGGCGGTGACGATCAGCCTCTGGCTGTGCCTGGCGCTCGGAGCTGGCCTGGCACTGACCAGCGTCGTTGTGACGCGGGACCTGGACGCGCGCATCCTGAGCCGGTCGCGGGCGGCGGCCGCCGCGCAGGTGGCCGGCCGGCAACTGGTGCAGTCCGCCGCGGCGGCGCTACAGGGCGATGAAGGTGCCTTTGCCCAGTTGCGCGGCGAGCGGGATCAAGTGCAAGCGGATCTGGACGGGCTCACCGGCGGGGCCCCGCTGCCGCCCGGCGCAACGCCGATGGCGGCGGCCCAAGACGCCTGGCTTTCCTATCGTGAGGCCGCGGACCGGATACTGGCCGCGCAGGACGCGATTGTGGGGGTCCGTGCGGCACTCGCCGCGACGGCCCCCCTGCTGACCGAGCTCGCGGCGTCGATGGCGAAGTCCGCTGAGCTGATGGCCGCCGCGGGGGCGCCCGTGGGGCAGGTCCTGGAGGCGGGCTGGCAGCTGGCGCGGATCGCGACCATGAGGTCCGGCTGCGCGTCACCGCCGGGCGTCGACGGCGCGGCCCCTTTCGCTGGTGACCCCGGCACGGCGGCGCTCGCGACCTTTGGCGCGAGTCTCCAGACCCTGGTGGCCGAGGCCGGCGCCCGGGCCGAAGCGGCGGCCGGACCGTCGCTTCAGGAGACGGCCCAACTATTCGAGGCCGTGCGCCTGGCGGCGGACCCGGTAGCCAAGTTGGCCCCCCAGGCCCAGGCCGCGATCATGACCCTGGTGCCCATGCAGGCGGACGCAGAGCGGTTCGCCGCCGCCCTGGACCCACTGGTGGCGGCGGCGTGGCAGGACCCGCGTTCGACGCGACTGGGCCCGCTGCCGATCGGCCCCTGGTCGGCCCCGGTATTCGGCGCCCTGGCCCTGGTCAGCGCGCTCCTGCTCGTCCTGCGCGCGCTCCGGCGTCGGGAGGGCGCCGCCCGCCGCCGGGGCGAGCGGGACGCCGCGGCCGCCTTGGCCCTGCGGCAGGTACCGGACGGCCCGCGCGCTGACGGCAGCGATGACGGCAGCGATGACGGCATTGATGACGGCATTGATGACGGCTTTAATGATCGTCTTGAGCCCGGCCGCCCGACCGGCCCGGGGCGCGGGGCCGACGCGGATGGGGTGGAGGGCCAACGGCGGCTGTACCACAGCATTGATGCGACTGCCGGTAAACTGATGGCAGCGGTCGCGCAGACGCGTGCCGATGCCTTGCACCTGCGCGAGGCGGCGGCCGTCCAGGCGGGGCAGGTCGCGCTGCTCTGCGGTGCCGTCCAAACGCTCATTGCGGACTTGGATGCGCTCGGTGGCCAGGCCGCCGCGTCCGCCGGGGCGGCGACGCAGGCGGCGGCCGCGGCCAGGCGCGGCATCCAGATGGGGCGCGAGGCCCTCGCCGGGATGGCCGCCGGCGGCGGCCGGTTCCAGGCGGGCAGCGAGTCCGTCACCCGCTGCGGCGAGACCGCGCAGACGCTCGGTGCCCTGCTCGAACGGCTGGCCGATAGCGTCGATGAGACCAACATACTGGCCCTGAACGCGGCCATGCAGGCGGCCAGGGCGGGGGAGGCGGGGCACGACTGCGCGGTGTTCGCCGAGGAGGTGCTGCGCGTGGTCGGGGAGTCCGGCGACAGCACCGGGCAGGGCCAGGCCCTGGTGCACACCCTCCAGTCGGAGCTGCGGGCGGCCTGGTCGTCCTTGCAGACCGGCAGCGCCGCCGCGGCGCCGGTTGCCGACCTCCTGCCGCAGGCCGGGGAGGCCTTGGCCCAGATCGAGACTGCCGGCGTCGCCGGTGCCGATCTGGTCAGGGGTGTGGCCGACGCCATACAGCGCCAGTCGCAGGCCCTCACCGACACACTCCAGGCGGTACGCGCCATCACGGCAGAGAATGCGCAGGGGATCCGCGGCCTGGTCCAGGCGCATGACGATTTGGTGACAGTCGCCGCCGAGTTGCAAGGCTTGGCGGCCGCGTTGCGGATGCCATGACGAACGGCGCGCGGACCGGCGGTCCCGGCGCCATCCCCGGGTCTGAATCAGGGCCCGATCCAAGGGTCTAAACCAAGGGAAATCATCCGATGGCAGAGAAAGTTGTCGGTGGCCTGAAATGGGTCAAAGGTGAGATCGCCATGACCCTGCGCCGGGTCAAGGGCCTGGTGGAAACCTATGGGAAGACCAGCGAGCCCAGTGCCTTGGGCGATGCGGTGGAGGCCTTGTTCGAGGTGCGCGGGGTCCTGCTCGCGCTGCAGCTCACGTTGCCCGCGCGCCTGGTCGACGAGATGCAGCGCCTGTGTGATGCCATGGCCGAGCGTCGGGTGCGCAGCCCCGGGGAGGCGGCCGAGGCCATGATGCTGGCCCTGATCCAGCTGCCCAGCCATTTGGACCGGCTGGACGCCGGGGCCGAGGTCCTGCCCTTGAGCCTCTGGCCGACCATCAACGATCTGCGCGAATCCCGCGGCGCCCCGCCGTTGACTCCGGCTGAGTTGCTGGTCCCCGGCTCGGTGCTGGCGATGGAGGACGAGGACCTGCCGCCGGAGGCCTTGGAGGCACTGGCCGCGGCCTTGCGCAAGGTCCGACCGCATTTCCACCGCCACCTGGTCGACTGGTACCGCCCCAGCACCGCCGCCGAAGGCTTGATCAAGCTCAGTCGCCTGTTCCAACAGTTGCACCGCTTCATCAAGGACGGGATTCTGGCCGATCTGTTCCGCCTGGCCGAGGCCTATGCGGCTGGTCTGCAACGCGGCCAGGTGGCCGCCGATAGTGCTGCCCGGGCCCTGGTCGGGCGTGTGGACCGGGTCTTCAAGCCCCTCGTCACGCCCCCCCCGGCCTGGCCGGAGGCCGAAATCCGGGACCTGATCGATGAGTTCCTGACCGAGTTGGATCAAGCCGAGGTACAGCCGGTGTTGGTGGCCGAGATTCGCGCCCACTGCGCCCGGCCGGCGGTCGATCTCCCGGCGTTGGAGGGGGCGCCCGAGGCCCTGGCCGGTCTGGCCGAGGCGATGCTGGGCGAGCTTGCGATCCTCAAGGAGTGCCTGGACCTCTTCGTGCGTGGCGAGCATGACGACCGGACCCCGCTCGCCGCGCTGCGCACGGGGATGCGCAATCTGGCGCGTGCACTCGAAGGCGCCGACACCGGCGACACGGCCGAGCGCCTGCGCGCCCTGGCGGGCGGTTTCGGCGACCTGGCAACCGCCGATGCGGCCACGGACGCGGCGCGTCTGCAACCCCTGACGGCGGAGCTGCTGGGGATCGAGACGGCGCTCCAGGCGTATGCCGCGCAGCGTCCGCGGCCCGCACGCGCCGAGTGCGCCCCCACGCCCGCGGCCATGCAGTTCGAGGCGGCGGCGCCCGCGGCACCCGCGCCACCGGTCGCGTCGGCGCCGGATGATCCCGCCGCGGCGGCGCCGTCCGCGCTTGGCGGGTACCCTGGCAGCGGGTGGGCCGGGGCGGGGATTGCGCCGGAGTTCCTGGATATCTTTCTGGAGGAGGCGCGCGAGGAACTCGACAGCATCGGCGAGCAATTCGTGCGCTGGGGCGCCAACCCGGGCGATGAGGTCGCCCTAGGCCAGTTGCGCCGCGGCTTTCATGCCATGAAAGGCAGCGGAAGACTGGTCGGTGCGGAGCGTGTCGCCGATTTGGCCCAGGTCGCGGAGGATATTCTCAACCGGTTGATCGAGCGCAGTCTGAGCCGCGATGCCGACCTCCTGGCCTACCTGGCGGAGGTGGTTGACCTGATGCCCGAGCTGGTGAATGCGGAGGTGCAGAACCGCCCCCTGGACACCGCCGGGCTGTTGCGCAGGGCCGCCGCCTGGGTCCAGTCCCCGCCCTCCGCGGCGGCCCCCTCGCCATTTTCGCCGTTCCCGCCGTTCCCGCCATTGGCCGCGGTCGGGCCGGCCCCGGCGGATCCGGTAACGCCTCCCGCGGCCGAGGGGTTGCTGATCGAGTCCGCGGACCGCTGGTTCGAGGCCCAGCCCGGCCGGTCGGCGCCGACCGTGACGCCGCCGCGGGCCTGGCCTCCCGGCGCCGGGGCCCTGGATGACCGCGGCAGTGCGGCGGTCGCGGACGATAGTGATCGCGTGAGTCGGTATGCGGCCGACCCGGAGCTGATGGACCTGTTTCGCGGCGAGATGGTCCACTATCTCGATGATCTGCGCGCCTTCCTGGGGCGGGCCGCGGCCGGTCAGGCGGTGCCGGACGAGGAGACGGTACGCGCACTGCATACCCTTAACGGCAGCGCCGGCATGGCAGGCATCGACTCCATCGCCCAGGTGGCGCAGTCCCTGGAACAGCGGTTGCGCCCGTTTCAGGCCGCGGCCAGCCGGGTGCCGGCCGCGCTCTTGGACCTGATCGAGCGGGCCTTGGGCGCCATCGCTGAGCGCATCGCGGAGGTCCCGGCGGGGGGGCCGGGGGTCGCGGCCTTGGGCGCCGTGTCGGCGGCCCTTGCCGCCTTGCCGGCACTGGGGCCGGAGCCGGAGTCAGGGCCGACGACCATCGGGGTAGCGGATTCAGGGTTCGCCGAGTGGTCGGCGCCTACTCTGCCCGGTGGTACCCAGGACCGCGCGGCGGGAGCGGATTCCAGCGGCATCGACCTGGCACGGCGGGATTCGGATCTGGAGGACTTTTTGACTTGGCCATCTGAGCCAGGGCCAGAATCGGAGCCGGACGCGCAGGGCGCGGCGCTGTTCGCGGACGAGCCCTTTGCCGACCTCTTTGCTGACCCCTTTGCTGACCCCTTTGCTGACCCCTTTGCGGAGTCGGGCACGGTCGTCTCCGCGGACAGCCTGCCGGACCTGCTCCCAGTGCCGGTCCCGCCGCCGCCCGCCCCGGTGTCCTCGTCCTCGCTCGCCCCCCGGCCGGCGGACGAGGACTCCGCCACCGGTGCGGACGCCTTGGCCGCCGAGCTGGCGCAAGCCTTGAGTCTGCTCGACGGAGAACTGGCGTCCGACGAGCGGCGCGGGCGGGCGGGGGACGGCGACGCGCCGCCCGCCCGGCCGACGGTCGCAGCGGCCGTTGCGTCGAGCGACGCCCGCGACTGGGAACTGGTACCGCTGGAGTTGCCGCAATGGCTGGCCGCGGGGGACGGGATCGATCAGGAGACGCCGCGCCTGTCCGTCGGCCTGCCCGAGTCATTTGCGCTGGTCGAGTCCGCTGACGCATGGGAGCCGTTGACCGCACTGCCCGCGTCACTCGCGGCGGCATCCGGGGGCGAGCCGGCCGCCGACACCGATGGCGGCGTCGCGGGCGCACCCAGCGGTGCGGCCGCCCCGTCCGCGGAACCGGCGTCGGCCTTCACGGAGGTCCTTGCGCCCACGGCGGTCGACCCGCCAGTGTCCGCACCAAGCCAGTTCCCGGTGCTGTCTCCCGAGCTGCCGACGCAAGCCGTGCATGACGGGCTGCCGCGCCTGGAGCCTCCCCTGCTGCCCGCCCTCCTGGTGGGCGTCGCGGGCCAGGTCTACGCGGTTCCCCAGGCCGACGTCGCGGGTGTGGCGCGTATTCCCCAGGACGATTTGGCCGCTATCTACGCTGGCCAGAGACGGGACTTTTCCGCGCCAGATGGCCCGTACCGGGTCGCCCACTTGGGCCGTTTGCTCGATCCCACGGCGGCGGCGGACCTGGATCAACGCCGGTGGCTGCCGCTCTTGCTCACGCGCGCGGGCGCTCCGCGCCTGGCCCTGCAGGTGGACCAAGTGATCGGTAGCACGCGCATCACGGTCACGCCGCTGGGGCCACTGCTCGCCGCGCTGCGCTGGCTCGCCGGCGGCACCATTCTGGCGGACGGGCGGGTCGCCCTGATCCTGGATGCCCAGGCCCTGGTGCAGGCCGCCAGCGGCCACGACGAGGGGCGCGGCGCGGACGGCACAGCGGCGGCCGCTCCCCTGAACCAAGAGGAGCCGGGGCCGCTCGCCCCGGCGCCGGCAACATGAACAGGGTGGAGCGGGGGCTGCCCGTCCTGTTGCTCCCGACGGTGTCCGCGGCTGGCCCGAGGGACCTGATGGTGCCGGTCGCGGCCGTGGAACAGATCCTGTCCGCCGCGTCCCTGGAGCCCCCGACACCGGGGGCCCCAGACTGGCTTGCGGGCCTGCTGCCCTGGCGTGGGCTGCGGGTGCCGGTAGTGTGCCTGGGTCAGGGTGCCGACCCCGCCGCGGGTCGCCCGGCGGCGCGCCCTTACGTCGTGCTGTGTCGGGCGCCGACGGGCGCGCCCGTCCTGCCGTATTTTGCCCTCGCGAGTCCGAGCCTGCCGCGTTTGGAGCGGGTCACGCCGCGTACCCTCAGTCCTGATCCGGCCGCGGTTGAGGCCCCCGGCCGTCCCTTCAGCGTGGTCGCCCTGCGCCATCAGGGCCAACCGGCGGTGCTGCTGGACCCGGATGCGCTGCAGCGTGCCTTGCTGGCCGCGTCGGGACTGAGCTGAGCGGGCGGGCGCGCGGCGGCGCCGCGTCAGTCCCGCGGGACGCCGGCCGCGTGCGACTTGGCGTGCAGGGCGTAGAGCACGTCCTCGTCGGCGATGTGGTCGACCAGCCAGTCCTGCGTGAGGTCGAGCGCCCGCTCGGCCAGATCGGGGCTGGGTCCGAAGGTCGCCAGGTCTTCCGCCAGGGCGTCCAGACGGGCAAAGAAGGCGGCGTGGAGCCCCTGGTGGGCCGCAAGTGCCGGATACTCATGGTCGCGCATGAAGGCCTCTTCCGTCTGGAAGTGGCTGTCGGCATAGTCGCGCATGAAGGCGATCGCCTCCGCGACCCCCTGGTTGGCCTCGCGGTCCAGGATCTGCTCGTAGAGACGGTGGGAGGCGGCGAAGAATCCCTGGTGTTGTTCATCGATCGTCGGGATGCCGACGGAGTAGACCTCTGACCAGTTGCGCAGCATGGGTCACCTGTGGGTTCTGTGAATGGGGATGGGTGGAAATAGCAGTCAGCGATCAGCAGTCAGCGATCAGCTTTCAGCGATCAGCTGTCAGCGGTCAGCCAGATGTGCACCGTCCGCCTTGAAGCTGACCGCTGATCGCTGATCGCTGATCGCTGATCGCTGAAAGCTGACCGCTGAAAGCTTAAAGCTCATCTCAAATCAAGCGACCGCGGCGAGCGCTCCGCTGCGCTCCAGCAGGAGTTGGACCAGGAGCGCGACGGGCCGCCCGGTGCCGCCCTTTTCCTTGCCGTTGAGCCAGGCGGTGCCGGCGATGTCCAGGTGTGCCCAGGGGTACTTCTTGGTGTAGCGCCAGAGGAAACAGGCGGCGGTGACGGCCCCGCCCTCGCGCCCGCCGACATTGGCCATATCCGCGAAGTTGCTGTCGAGTTGCGTCTGGTAGTCCTCCCACAGGGGCAGGCGCCAGACCCGGTCCCAGGCGGCGTCGCCGGCCGCCTGGAGCTCCTGGGCGAGTCGGTCGTCGGGGGTAAAGAGCCCGGAGGGGTGCTTGCCCAGGGCGACCACGCAGGCGCCGGTGAGGGTGGCCAAGTCGATCACGAGCGCCGGGTCGAAGCGCTCGCAATAGGTGAGTGCATCGCACAGGATGAGCCGGCCCTCGGCGTCCGTGTTGAGGATCTCGATGGTCTGGCCGGACAGGCTCTTCACGATATCGCCGGGCTTGTTGGCGGCCCCGTCCGGGAGGTTTTCGGAGGCCGGGACCACGCCGATCAGGTGGATCGGCAGTTCCAACTCACAGGCCGCCTGGACGGCGCCCAACACGCCGGCCCCGCCGCACATGTCGTACTTCATCTCGTCCATCTCGGCGGCCGGTTTGATCGAGATCCCGCCGGCGTCGAAGGTGAGCCCCTTGCCCACCAGCACCACCGGGCGCAGGCCCGCGGGGCCGCCCTGGTAGCGCAACACGATCAGCTTGGCCGGCTGGCGGCTGCCCCGGGAGACCGACAGCAGGGCGCCCATGCCCAATTCCTCCATCTGTGCCTCCTCCAGGACCTCGACCTGGAGCTGGTCGAAGCGGGCCGCCAGTTCGCGGGCCTGATCGGCGAGATAGGAGGGGGTGCAGAGGTTGCCGGGGAGGTTGCCCAGTTCCCGGGCCAGGGTCACGCCCTCGCCGATGGCGGCACCGTGCAGCCGCGCCTGCTCGGCGGCGTCCAGGTCCTGCTTCCTGGCGACCCACAGGGTCAGGGTTCGCAGTGGGGTCTTAGGGGCCTGCTTGTCGTCCTTGGTCTGGCTGTAGCGGTAGACCCGCTCGGCGGCGGTGGTGACGGCATCGCGCACCGCAAGATACGGGCTGAGCCCCTCCGGGGCCGCCTCCGCCAGGGTGGACAGGGCCTCCCCGGCATGGGTGCGCTGGAGCAGGTCGATGGAGGCGGCGAGCGCCTGCCGGTAGTTGGTGCGCGTGGCCTCCTTGCGCTTGCCGCAACCGACCAGGAGCACCCGCTCCGCCGCCACCCCGGGCAGGTCATAGAGCATCAGGGTGCGGCCGGTCTCGCCGTCCAGGTCGCCCTTCTTCAGCAGTTCCGTCAGCCGGCCGCCGCTCGCCTTGTCGAGTGCCTCGCCGGCGGGGGTGAGTTTGCGCTTCTCAAAGACGCCCAGGACCAGGCACGGGGTCTTGTGCCTGGTGAGGTCGCCGGTCTTGATCTTGAACTCCATCGGGGGGTACCTCGGGGGGCGGTTCTTTAGTGAGTCATTCGGGGTTACGATGTGGGGACTCCAGAGTCTACCGGATTGCGTGCCGGACCCGAAACCCGTGAGCACCTGGGACGCCGGGCACCGGGGGGCGCCGCGCATCAGTCAGGCGCCAGGCACCGCACCCGAGTGCGGACCAGTCCTTTTTTGTTGGATCAAGAATCAGTGGGTGCGAAGTTGCCAGGAGACCGGCCATGGGACTGAGAATTCTCGACCGCTATCTGGCGTGGGCGGTGATTGCGGGCACCCTCCTGACCCTGGGCGTGCTCCTGCCGCTCTTGGGATTTTTTGTTCTCGCCAACGAGTTGGAGCAGGTGGGGGTGGCGGGCTACCGCCTCCAGGAGGCCCTGCTGTTCATGGTCTTGAGCCTGCCCCGCTACGCCTATCAGGTCTTCCCCATCGCCACTCTGATCGGCGCCCTGCTCGGGCTGGGCGCGCTCGCCAACCGCTCCGAGCTGGTGGCCATGCGCGCCGCGGGGGTCTCGGTGGGGCGGATCGCGGGGGCCGGGCTGCTGGGCGGGGTGCTCCTGGCCGCCGGCGCCATGCTGATCGGAGAGGTGGTCGCCCCCGTGGCGGAACAGCGCGGGATCGAGATCAAGCGCGCCGCCCTCTCCGGGGCGGTGACCCAGCAGACGGAGTCCGGCTTCTGGGCGATCGACCAGGGGACCTATATCAACATCCGCGAGATCCTCTCCGGTACCAGCCTGCGGGACATCTTCATCTACCAGGCGGACAACGCCGCGGGGACCCTGATCGCGACCCACGCGCAGGGCGCGCGCTATCAAGACCATCAATGGGTCCTGGAGGGCCTCTCGCGCAGCCGGGTGAGCATGGACGGGGTGCAGGTGGAGCGCCTGCCCAATGCCGTTTGGAGCTCCATGCTCAATCCCGGCATCCTGGAAGTGGTGGTGGTCGACCCGCGTATCCTGCCGGTCTGGGGCCTATGGAAATACATCCGCTTCATGACGGTCAATGCGCAGGATGCGAGCAACTATCAGGTGATCTTCTGGGGCCGGGTGCTCTACCCCCTGCTCACCCTGTCCATGGTATTGGTGGCGATCCCCGTCCTGCTCGGCTCGGCGCGCAGCCGCGGGACCGGTGTGCGCGCCTTCTTCGCGGTCCTCGTTGGCATCCTCTACTATCTGGTGAGCAAGACGTTTTCCTATCTGGCGCTCCTCTACGGCTTAAGCCCGCTCGCGGCGGCCTTGGCCCCGCCGGTGCTCTTCATCGGCGCGGCCGTGCTGTTGTTGCGGCGGGTGGGGTGAGGGGAGCGGAGCGGGTTCCTGCTTTGCGGCCACTCCATGCGCGCCCCCGTACTCGCAACACCGTGCCAGAGGCTCCCGTAGGATGGGTAGAGCGCAGCGAAACCCATCACTCGCACCACCGCGCCAGAGGCTGGCCGTAGGAGGGGTAGAGCGCAGCGAAACCCATCGCTTGCGCGCAACTCAAGCGTTGATTGGTGGGTTTCGCTGCGCTCTACCCACCCTACGGATCGGGCGTGGAGCCGGTCCCGGGCGGATACTTGCCCCCTCTCCCCAGCGGCCGGAACGCGAATCAAGCCCGCTGAAGCTATAATCAAGGTCCAAGCTGTCCACCGCTCACGAGGATTCCAGAATGGCCGCTACCACCGCCGACGAGGTCTGGGCACTACTGCGCGAGTTGCTGAAGGCCCAAAAAGAGACGGATCGGAAATTTCAGGAAACCGACCGCCAGATCCAAGAGGTCAACCGCCAACTCGGCCGCCTCGGCGGGCAATGGGGTCTGTTCGTGGAAAACCTGGTCGCCCCCTCCTGCGAGCGGCTCTTTACCGAACGGGGGATACCGGTCCACATGGTCAGTCGGCGGGTTCTCAAGCGCAAAGACGGCGACACCCTGGAGATCGAC
>NZ_CAIKKU010000446.1 GCF_903828115.1 uncultured Thiodictyon sp.
CCCCCAGGCCGCGACGGGTGGCCGCAAGGGCGAGTGGGCGACGCTGTGATCAAGGGCCCGCCCAGCGCTGATCGCGGCCAAGGCTTGCGCGCTCAGGTCGGCAGCGGCGCGGAAGGGGGGCGTGGAGCGTTGAAAGACGGCTAAACCACGCGACGCACGCCAAACGGCGCTCGCCGATGGTCTTGCAGGTGCCGCTGGCGGGACGGGTAATGGGTCCGCGCCGCCGCAATCACAAGGTCGCCCCGCCCCGGGTGCGATCAGAACTGATACGACAACGACAGCGTACCCGGGATCGCGGGCACCCCATCAGTTCTGATCGCACCCCCCGCCCCACCGGATTTGCAGTGACCTGCCGGTGCCGTTGCGGCAAGATGGCGACATTCCCCCCCTCGGCACGCGGCACCGGCCCGATGAATCTGCAAACCTACACGCTGATCCTGCGCCTGCTGCTGCCGTTCGTGTTGCTGCGACTCTACTGGCGCAGCCTCAAGGCCCCGGCCTATCGGCGGCGGATCCGTGAGCGCCTGGTCCGCGACGCGCCCCCCACCGCGCCGGCCGCGGTCTGGGTCCATGCCGTCTCGGTGGGGGAGGTCCAGGCGGCGGCACCGCTGATCAGGCACCTGTTGACCCGGCAACCGCCGCTCAAGGTCCTGGTGACCACCACCACCCCCACGGGCGCGACCCGGGTGGGGGATCTGTTCGGGGATACGGTGTCGCATCGCTACACGCCCTATGACCTGCCCGAGGTCGTCGCACGCCTGCTCGAGCGGGTGCGGCCCCGGCTGCTGATCGTCATGGAGACCGAGATCTGGCCCAACACCCTGGCCCAGTGCGCCGCTCACGGCGTTGCCGTGGTGCTCGCCAACGCCCGCCTCTCCGCCCGTTCGGCCAAGGGCTATGCGCGCCTGGCCGGGCTGACCCGGGAGACCCTGGGGCGCTTCGACCTGATCGCCGCGCAGGCGCAGTCGGACGCCCGGCGCTTTCTGGACCTGGGGGCGGACCCGCGGCGGGTGCGGGTGACCGGCAGTATCAAGTTCGATCTGCGCCTGCCGGCCAGCCTTCAGGACCAGTCGGAGGTACTGCGTCGGACCTGGGGCGGCGACCGTCCGGTGTGGGTGGCGGCGAGTACCCATGAGGGCGAGGACGAACTCATGCTGGCGGCCCACCGCCGGCTGCGCACGCGTGAACCGGGGGCGCTGCTGGTGCTGGTGCCGCGCCACCCGGAACGCTTCGAGCGGGTCGCGGGCCTGGTGACGCGCGCGGGGTTTGAACTGGTGCGGCGCAGCACCCGGACGCCCTGTACGCGGGAGACCGCCGTGTTCCTGGGCGACAGCATGGGGGAACTGCCGGTCTTCCTGGCCGCCGCGGACGCCGCCTTTATCGGCGGCAGCCTGGTGCCCACCGGCGGTCATAACCCACTGGAGGCCGCCGCCGTGGGCGTCCCGGTGGTCACGGGCACCCACGTCTTCAACTTCGCGGCGATCACCGAGTTGCTGGTGAGCGAGGGGGCGGCGGTGCAGGTGACAAGCGCGGCGGCCCTGGCGGACCTGCTGGGCGACTGGCTGACCGACGCGGCCCTGCGCGCGCGCATCGGCGAACGCGGACGGCAGGTGGTCGAGCAGAACCGCGGCGCCTTGGCGCGGCTGATCGAACTGATCGAGGAGCGGTTACCGGCGGCGACCGGCGCCTGAGCCGCACACTTTTCCAGGATCACTGATTGCGGATCAGTGACAATCGCATTTCTTGGCCTAACTGTGCATAACATGCCAGTCGGCTATGACCACCCCAACCCCTTCCCCGCGTTCAATTTCCTGTCGATTGTTATAGACTGTTACGCCTAGTGGGTAACAGCCCATAACACCCCAACCCGTTACCCGAGGCGTTACCCGGGGAGCGCCCCGGGTAACATCCCGGGCCATAACAGGAACCGCGACCATGCCAAAGCTGCGCCTGACCGATGCCGCCGTGAAGCGCCTGAAGGCCCCTGACGGGGCCGACCGTGCAGAGTGGTGGGATAGGACCCAACCCGGGTTCGGGGTTCGCGTGTCGGCATCGGGAACCCGCACATGGGTCCTGATCGTGCGCACCCTCAAGGCCGGCGCATGGGTGCAGCAACGGGTGACGCTCGGGAAGTACCCGGCGGTCAGTCTCGCAGAGGCCCGCGCCCTGGCGACCGAGGCCCGGACCATGGCTGAACGGGGGCAGGACCCGGCGCGAGTGATCCAGGACCGGCGGGAAGGGCAGGCATCGGCAAGCCGCAACACCTTTGCCGCCGTGCGTGACGAGTTCTTGGAGAAGTACCGCGGACGCCAGCAACGCCGACCGTCACCCCGCACCCTGAGCGAGATAGAGCGCGCCCTATCGTCAGACCTGTTCGCCGCGTGGGCCGACAGGCCGCTGGTAGAGGTCGCCAAGCGTGACGTGTTGGACGTTCTTGACGCGCTGGTTGAACGTGGCGCCGAAGTCATGGCGAACCGGACGCTCGCCTATCTCGGAATGCTGTGCGCGTGGGCACTGGACCGGGAAATCATCAAGACCGATCCTACAGACGGCATCAAGAAGCCCGGCGCCGAACGATCCAGGGAGCGGGTACTGTCTCCCGATGAACTGCGCGCCATCTGGCGAGCCCTGGCAGAGACTCAGGCCCACCGTGAATACTTGTTTGCGGGTATGGTTAAGGTTCTCGCCCTGACCGGGCAACGGCGCGACGAGGTGACGGGGTTACGCTGGGCAGAAATTGACGGATGCACTTGGACCATGCCCAGTTCCCGCACGAAGAACCATCGCGAACATGTCGTTCACCTGTCGGCGCCCGTCTTAGAGATCCTGGAAGCGCGCAAGTCTGAGCAGGATTCGATGGGCATCAAATCAGACTTCGTGTTTACCACATCCGGCGCAAAGCCTGTCTATGGCTGGTCTTGGTACAAGGCCAAGCTTGACGCCTGTGTCAATCTCGCCCCTTGGACCTGGCACGACTTGCGCCGGACGTTGGCTACTCGCATGGCAGAGGACTTGCGGATACCGCCACATGTCATAGAAGCCACGCTGAACCATGTATCGGGCGCCCGCGCTGGTGTCGCTGGCACCTACAACCGGGCCTTGTATCTGGACGAACGCAAAGCCGCGCTTGACGCTTGGGCAGGCTACGTCCTGCACCTGGTAGGCGAGACCGAACCGAGTAACGTGGTCGAGTTCGCGCGGCGGTAAGGATCGGCCCCAGGAGGACCAGCCTCAAGGACTCCGGCCCGCTCCTGGCGATGGGCTCAAGGCGGGCGGCAACCTCCTGGATCGAGCGCCGGTAGGCCCTGGCGATGGGCTCAAGGCGGGCGGCAACCTCCTGGATCGAGCGCCGGTAGGCCCTGGCGATGGGCTCAAGGCGGGCGGCAACCTCCCCGGGTTCGAGCTGCCCGAGGCCCTGCCGGCCCTGGCGAGCGGCATCGGCCCCAGGAGGACCAGCCTCAAGGACTCCGGCCCGCTCCTGGCGATGGGCTCAAGGCGGGCGGCAACCTCCCCGGGTTCGAGCTGCCCGAGGCCCTGCCGGCCCTGGCGAGCGGCA
>NZ_CAIKKU010000447.1 GCF_903828115.1 uncultured Thiodictyon sp.
CCTGGTTGGACGATGAATCGGAGAAGACTTAAGCCGCCATGCACGAAATTACTGACCTGACCCAGCACTTACGTGGCCAATGGCAGTTGCTCCAGGTTCAGGAGCAGCAGATGGCCGAGTGTTGGCGGGACTCCACCTACTCGCGCTTTCGTCGCCGCCATTGGGTGAATTGGGAGTCCCGGCTGCCCGGCCTGCTCTCTACGCTTGAATCACTGGACGATATGATTTGCCGCGCGGAGGGGGCGACCAGGGAACCTGATTGACGTTTCGTGGCTTGACGCTCATCGCGCCGCTGACGCCGGGTAAGCGCTCGCGGCTCATCGACCTGGAGAGCGAGGCATCCCAGCGACTTACAACCCCTGTAAACGTTTCATATAACGGTCAAGATTTTCTTAGCCACACGATTCGTTCGCGATAACGGGTAGCGAGACACCCGACGTCCGATCCACATTTATTCCGCTCGGCTAACCAGCGCCGTTGGCTATCTCGAAGACTCTTACTCGACGCGTCCGGTAATCCTTGGCGCCGCGTGCTATACAATGCTGCAAGATCTCGGTCGAGAGCGCACAGTCCGGGATCGCGACAGATCGCGGATTCGCTTTGTGTCGTAGCGGCAGCGCAATTGAAGCTTGGTGATTGAGGGCGCGGGTTAATGACATTGGCCGAAGGGGTCGGCGCCGTGGTGGACGCTGCCACTGGGACAGCTGACAGCAGCTTCGTATTGACCCAGCCATTGACTCCTTGAAATTCGATTCTGGCCCAGAGAGCATCGTCGCCGACTGACCGACGCTCAAGAACGCGGATGGGGTCCCTTGCGGGACCTTGGTAACAGAGGCGTAATCAGGACCGGGGCCGTTGCGGACGTTGAGTAGAATGGTGTTGACGTAAGCGGTTTCCCCGGTGTTCTGGGTCGATGGGGGACTTACAGGCGTAGAAATCGGTCCGGGCAGACTCGGATCGATGTTGGGTGGTGCCACCGGGGTGGCCGATAACAGCTTCATATTGACCCAGCAGCTTATCCCCTGAACTTCGATTCTGGCCCAGAGTGCGTCCTCGCCAACGGACCGACGCTCAAGAACGCGGATGGGGGTCCCTTGCGGGACCTTGGTAAGAGATGCGTAATCGGGGCCCGGACCATTGCGTATATTGAGTTGGAGGGTGTTGACAAAGGCCGTTTCTTCGGTGTTTTGGACCGCTACAGGCGCGGCCTCCACGACGTCGATCGTGGTAAGGTTCTGCAGTTCCCCGTTGACCGTCAGGCGCGCCTCATAGCGTCCGCGCTGCAATGGATTGGGGGACCAGCTCCAGATATTTCCGTTGTCGTAGGAAAGTGAATAATCCCAGTTGCTGACTCGCGTACCATCCTTCCACCACTCGAAGTGATAGGTTGTGCCAACCTGAGCCCCGGCATAGCTCACGTAATACACCAACGGGCCATCAGTGGGGACAAATCTCGTCGCAAAGGGCCGCGGGGCCTTCTGGCTGTCGAGTCCGTTTGCCACCCCGGCTAGTGTGATAGTTCCCCCGGGCTGCATGGGCGTTGGCGTGGGGGGTGGGGTGATCGTTCCGACTGTATGCGAGCCCCCATGGTGGTGCTGGTCGTGAAAATACCACCAGCCCAAACCACCGGCGCCCGCCAATAAGATCATGATCACAGCGGGCGAGAACCGTCGGGCGCCAGCCGCGTCGGAGGCCGCAACACGAAAACGCACCGGAACGCGCAACTCCGCGCCGCCCCCATTTACCAAGATGGCGGTCTCAACACGGTGTCCGGCGGCGAGGCCACGATCTCCGGCCGACACCTGAATCGTGGCCGGGATTGCCTCCAAGTGCGTGACGTTCAGGGCGATGGGGACTCCGGCATCTTGGATCGACAAGCTGCACGCAACGCTTTCCCGATTCAGGGTGTCGAAGCGCAGCTCCAATTGTCGCTGTTCGCCCCGCCGGATGGTGCCGAAGTCCAACTGCGCCGGTGTGGCCCTGAGTGCTGGGGCAGGGCGATCGGGATCAAGTTGGCGCAGCGCGGCGGCGAGTCGTACCGAAGGGGCGATCTTGGTATCTTGGACCGCCGCATCCCAAGCGGCAGGCTCTGCGATATGTCGTGTGGTGATAAGCCATGCGCGAATCCAGCCCGCGTCCAATCGTCGTAAGCCTTCCTCGCGACTGCGGTCCGATGCATCAATGGCGCGCGCCAAGTCCGGCGGCGTCTCGACGAGACCGCCGTTGAAAGGAAAGGGCGACTTGGCGCCATAGGCCCAGAGGAGCAGCCAGCAGGGCAGTTCCAGTTCCCCGGGATGGCATGTGCGGACGAACTCGATCGCCTGGACTGCCCACTGCCAGGCTGGGGGCTCGCTCGCCCGTAACCATTCCTCGAGCCGGCCGCTTGCCGCCAGCATTCCCAATGCCTTGAGCGGAGATTCGATGTCGGGCCAGGCGCCAAGTAGCGTGGCGGCGAGCTCCGCGGGGCTTCGTGCCGCAACACCCGGACAAAGCTCCAGTGGCGCGTCCGGGGTCAGGGTGTAGCGCAGGGCAAAGAGCAACAGTGATGGGTTGGTACCCAGCCGCTTGAACAGTGCCTGGATACGAGCCAGCCCGGCCGAATCCAGACCTGCCCGGGTTTCTAACCAGCCCAGGAGTTGGCTATTCCGGACCCGACTGCCGCGCACACGAGCCAATCCACAGTCCGGCCCGGCAAGCACCTCGGTCAGTGCTTCCAGGGACGTGAACTGATCCCCTACCTCGGTTTCGTTCAGGCTTGACACCATCCGTCTCCGCTCTCGGACCTTGCGAAAATAAAGTTAACGCCGGGTGATGCATTCTATCACGCATTTTCTGCGCTTTAGAGTCTGATGTGCGCATAAACCAGAGCATGCCCCCGGTCTGGATCTGCGGGGCGAGGTGATGCACATGGGGCGTGACCTGACTGGTGTTGCCCCAGCACTCTGGGGAAACTCGGGGCAGCCCACGGATTGCGCTGTGACCAAAGAAAATAACCGAATCATAATAAAAAAATTTGGATTGAATGACGTAGCGGAGCGCAAGTATTCCGAGGTTGACCGAGACACAAGAGTACGCGCTGCGTGATATTGAGCCTACTCCAATTCAGCATTAAGAGAGTACCCTTGTCATCTCCCCGGCAATCCTGGTCAAAGCAAAGTCCGTTGTCAACTCTGCCTTCTTCTTCTTGATCCCATCCGCCACCCGGGCCGCGGCGTCCAGTACAGCGTTCAGCAACGCCGACGGGGCCGTATCGACCCAGAAGTTCTCGTCGCTGATCTTGCGTTTGACCTCGAACGGCACGAAGGCCGTGGCCACCTGGTCGTAGACGCCCGGCACCCGTTGGACCGTGAGCCCGCCGCCCTACGCGGTGCGCTCCGCCACCAGCCGCCAGCAGGCGTCGAGCTCCTTCCAGAAGTTGTCATCGGCGTTCCCGAACTTCTGACGCCCGGTGATGAGCCCATAGGCGGTCTCGAGCGCCAACGCCGCCTGGGCGCGGCCGGATCGCTGATTGTCCCCCTCCAGGTCGGTCAGATGGGTCGTGAGTCGAAACTCCGTGTCCGCCATCTCCTGAAGTCGGGCGACAAAGGGCTCTGCATCGGCCTCGGTGACCATCGCAGACTCGTCAAATTCGATCCCGGCAAGGCTATCGAGATCGGCGATCAGCCGCAGCCCGCCCCCAACGCTGTCCCGTGTCGCGGCAACAAAGGCCACGTAGTCCAGGTCCAGCCCCTGCGGCCTGACGGCAATGCGGCGCACACAACCGGGCGGACGGTAAGTAAGTCTAGCATGACCCGGAAGACGGCACCCGATGCGGGCAGTCAGGGTGATTCCCGCCCCGCTGGTTGAAGAACTTCTACGGGTTGCCAGCGCGTGCTCCGCGCGCTCCCCGACCGCTCGGGGCCGGCTCTCGGCACCTGAACTGCGCCCCGGCCCGTGACAGGGAGCCGAGCGACCGATTCAGCGATAGTCCTACCGTTTCCCCGTGTGCTACAAAGGGGCTCGGCCATGGCCTCCCCATGACAACAGCCGAACCCATGAAACCAGGTGCCCAGGTATGCAAACACCGCGACAGCGTCTTCGACATGACCAGACAGGGCCCGTCCGCGACCTCCCGCACCTGACCTTGATTATGATTAAGTAGTAAGTTCAACGTGTTGAAGGACGCCTGTGACCGCAAGCCTGAACGCCTATGGCCGGCATGACAGACCGACGACAAGACCTCCTGAGGCGACTCGGCTTTCGTTTCGGAATCAACGGGCCGCATGCGGCACGCACGATGATGCTGGACGACCTGCGGAACCTACTGGCGCACACGCCGGTGGGCGCGTCGCGGCAGGAGTACGCCGGCGCGATCGTCACGGACAACCTGCTGGGCAAATCCACGCGGAAGGCGCGCGAGCTGTCGCTCAAGCATCTCACCGCCCTCTACGGCCTTGACGCTGCCAACCCCTTGTTTCGTGCCCTTCGGCGTCTTTGGCCTTTGGATGTAGCGGCCCAGCCACTGCTCGCCTTGACTGTGGCCCTGGCCCGAGACCCGCTACTGCGGGCTTCCCAGGGTTTCGTTCTATCCAGACCCGTCGGATCATTGGTACCCCCGCAGGACCTGGAAGCATTCTTGGCTGAAGCCTTCCCCGACCGCTTCAGCAGTGCGTCGCTGAAGTCATTTTCCCGTAACATAGCAGGCACATGGACCGCAGCGGGCTTCTTGCATGGACACCGGCGTAAGACCAGGTCTCTGCCCGAAGTGCGTCCCGGGGTTGTCGCACTGAGTCTTTTCCTTGGCTATCTCGAGGGCCGCTCGGGCCAGCGGCTGTTCTCCTCGGAATGGATGGCATTGCTGGGCGTCACGCCCGCCGAGCTGGAAGCGCTGACCAGCGCGGCGGCAAACCGCGGGCTGCTCGTGTTCATGAACGCCGGGGGCGTCCAGGAAGTCAGGTTTCACGGCTATCTGACCCCGGGGGAAGAACAAATCAGACAGGAGGCTCCACATGTCGTCTAGGGTTCAGAAACTCACGTCAGCCTACCGTGCGCACCTCAGCGTGCCATGGCAGATGGGCCTGGCGGCTATCCAGCGTGTCGTCTTCGCGGTCTACGACAAGACCGACGAGCTGCGCCTGCGGGCGAACCTGGAGGAGTTTGCGCTCGCCACCGCGCAGGCCGGCAAACAGTGGCTCCTCATCGACCTGACGAACGCCTTTCCCGAATGGATGATGGGGCAGAAATACCGCGACGCCTATTTTGAGAGTCCGGAGGACTTGGCCGGGTATCCGACCGGCGAGCTGACCGGATTCGTCGCCGACCTCGTCGCCAGGCTCAAGACCAGCATTGAGGCACAGAGCGGCCCCGACACCGTGGTCGCACTGCTGGGCGTCGGCACCCTGTTCGGCCTTGCACGGGTTTCGACCGTCGTCGAGGGCATCAAGGAGTCGGTCACCGGGCGGCTGTTGGTCTTCTTCCCGGGTGAACACCACCCTGAACACCACAGCTACCGCCTGCTCGACGCGCGCGACGGCTGGAACTATCTCGCCGTGCCATTGATTGCGTAGACCCGGCTTCCAGCCGGGTCCACATGGTCGGCCGTCGATCTCACACGACGGCGCATGAAACCGGCTGGAAGCCGGTCAGGCCTTGAGCATAATCCCGGCCAGCGGTGCGCGATGCGTGTGTAGTCAGGGCTTCCAGCCTTGACGGTGTCAGGCCAAGATGGCCTGACTACGATGGCCTGACTACGCACCCGGCGAGCCCAAGTGGCCGAAATCTTGATCGAGGCCGCCGGTTCTACCAACGGAGACTCACATGCTCAACCGCGATATCTACAGCACAGCACCGAAGGAAAACCGCTTGGCCAACAACGGTGTGGCAGAGGTATCGGAGGACTACTCCGAGGCGGCGCAGGCCGTCCTGCGTTACGAGCTGGAGACCTTCGTCTGCGACGGACAGTACGAGAAGGGTCTGGAGACCATCCTCGCCAAGTTCCTGCTCAACCTGGACGCGAAGACCGAGCAGCCCGGCGTCTGGATCAGCGGCTTCTTCGGTAGTGGCAAGTCTCACCTGGCGAAGATGCTGCGCATCCTCTGGACGGACTACAGCTTCGCCGACGGTGCGGCGGCGCGCAGCATCGCCAAGCTCCCGACTGGGGTGTTCGAGCACCTCAAAGAGGTCTCTACTCAAGGCAAACGCCATGGCGGTCTGCACGCGGCGGCAGGCAAGCTGGGCGCGGGCGCCGGCGACCGGGTGCGCCTGGCGCTGCTCGGGATCGTTTTCAAGTCCAAGGGGTTGCCCGAGCAATACAACCAGGCCCAGCTCGTGCTGTGGCTCAAGCGCGAAGGACTGCTGGAGGCAGTGCAAGCTGAGCTGACGCAGGCAGGGTGCACGCTCGGTCAGGAACTGATGGACATGTACGTGTCGGGTGACCTGGCCAAAGCGCTGCTCAAGGCCCGTCCAGACCTGGCCCACACCGAGCAGGAGGCGCGCAGCCTCGTGAAGGCGCAGTTCCCCCAGGTTACCGACATCAGCAGCGACCAGATGGTCACCGCGATCGAGTCGGCACTGGCGAGCGACGGCAAGTTCCCGCTCACCCTGATCGTGCTCGACGAGGTGCAGCAGTACATCGGCTCGGATGCCGAGCGTGGTTTCCAGGTGCAGGAGGTAACGGAGACCCTGTGCAAGCACTTCAAGGGCAAGCTGTTGTTTGTCGCCACGGGTCAGTCCGCCTTGTCGGGCATGACCAACCTACAGCGGCTGATGGGCCGCTTCCCGGTACCGATCATGCTCGGTGACTGGGATGTGGAGAACGTCACCCGCCAGATCATCCTCGCCAAGAAACCGACCGCGCAGCCTGAAATCGAAAAGATGTGGCGCGCCAACCTGGGCGAGATCTCCCGCCATCTGCACGGCACCAAGCTTGAGCACGTCACGGCGGACGAGGCATTGATGACCTGTGACTACCCGCTGCTGCCGGTGCGTCGGCGCTTCTGGGAGCGCGTGCTGCGCACGATCGACACCACCGGCACCGTGTCGCAACTGCGCAGCCAGCTGCGCGTGGTGCATGAGGCCGTGCTGGCCACCGCGGACGCCCCGCTGGGTCACGTCGTCGCGGGCGACTTCCTGTACGACCAGATCGCCGCCAACTTGGTCTCGACCGCCCAGTTGCCGATGGAGGTGTTCGAAAACGTCCAGCGCTTTGCAGCCGGCGATGCCGATGCGCAGCTGCGGGCCAGGCTGCTCAAGCTCGTGTACCTCATCAACAAGCTGCCCGCCGATGCCGCGATGGACATCGGGCTCAAGGCGACCGAAGAGGTCCTGGCCGACCTGCTGGTGACGGATCTCCATGCCGGCTCCAACGAGCTGCGCAAGAAGCTGCCCGCGTTATTGGAGGAACTTCAGAACAAAGACCGCCTGATCATGGCTTTGGCGGGTGGCAGCGGCACCGAGTACCGACTGCAGACCCGTGAGTCCAGCGCCTGGTACGACGAATTCCGGGTGCAGGAGGTCGAGCTCAAGGCAGCGCCGCAGCGTGTGGAGCAGAAACGTTCTGACCTATTGAAGACGCGCTTCGGCGAGGTGTTGAAGAAAGTCCGGGTCGTCCAGGGCAAGGACAATGTCGAGCGCAGGCTCCACCCGACCTACGACGAGACCCTGCCCAAGGACAACGACCGCGCCCTGTACCTGTGGATTCAGGATGGCTGGCAGTCCGACCAGAAGTCAGTCATCGCCGAGGCGAAGTCCAAGGGCACCGACAACCCGACGCTGTTCGCCTTCCTGCCGGCACAAAACAAGACTGAACTCGCCAACGCCATCGTCGCGTTGGAGGCGGCGCGCACCACCCTGCAGAAGAAGGGCACCCCAACGACGGGAGAGGGTGAGGATGCGAGGCGCTCGATGGAGAGCCGTAGCCGCACGACCGAGAAGGACCTGGTCGACCTGCTCGACCGGCTCTTTGCCGATGTGCGCGTATTCCAGGCGGGCGGCCAGGAGGCCACTGACGGCAACGACCTGGCGGAGCGTATCAACCGTGCGGGCGTGGCCTCCGCCATTCGCCTGTACGGCCAGTTCGATGCGGCTGACCACGACCAATGGAGCAAGGTGCTCGATGAGGCGCGCAAGGGCAGCCGCGAAGCGCTGAAGGCCGTGGGCCATACCCAGGAGGCCGACAAGCATCCCGTCTGCCAGCGGTTGCTCGCCTATATCGGCCCCGGCAAGAAAGGCGCCGAGGTCCGCGACCAGTTCCAGGCCGCCCCCTACGGCTGGCCCCAAGACGCCATCGATGGTGCCCTGTATGCGCTGCTGGCCACTGGCCACCTCAAGGCCACCGACGCGGCCGGCAAGCCAATGGACACCAAGGGCCTGGACCGCGCCAAACTCACCCAGGCCAACTTCCAGCGCGAGTCGATCAACATCTCGCCGCCGCAGTTGATCAAGATTCGGCAGTTGTTCAGCGCCGTCGGCGTACCCTGCCAGCCCAAGGAGGAGCAAGCCAAGGTGCCCGCGCTGCTGTTCAGACTGCGCGAGCAGGCAGGCAAGGCCGGGGGAGTGGCGCCGGCCCCGGGGACGCCAAAACTCGACGTGGTCGAGGCGGTGGAGGGGCAGTCGGGTAATGCCCTGCTGCTGGAGCTTTACAACCGCTGCGACGAGATCACTGGTCTGTCAAAGCTGTGGGTGAAGACCGCCGACGACATCGCCAAGCGCCTTCCGGTCTGGCACAAGCTGGGTGACCTGCTGCGCCACGCCAAGACGCTGGGGCCTTACGCCGGGTTGAAGGACGAAGCCGACGCCATCGCGGCGCAACGCAGTCTGCTGGCCGAGCCGGACCAAGTGCGCCCGCTGCTTGACCGCGTGGTGGACCTGATGCGCCAGGCCCTCAATGCCAAGCTGGATGCCTACCGCTCGGCCTTCCAGGGGCTTGAGACGCAACTGACCGCGGATGCCGACTGGAGCAAGCTCAGCGATGCCCAGCGCGCCGACTTGACATTCAAGCATCACCTCACCCCGCTGGCCGCGGTTCCGCTGGGGACGCCGGAGCAGCTTCAGGACGCGCTGGACGACTGCGATCTCGACCACTGGGTCGCCAAGACCCAGGCGTTGCCGAGCCGCTTCGATGCCGTCCGCCATGCGGCGGTGCAGTTGCTCAAGCCGAACGTGGTGCATGTGAGCATCCCGCGGCGCACCCTGAACGACGAGGCCGAGTTGCAGGACTGGCTGGCCGAGGTGGAGGCCTTGCTGAGCGAGAAGCTCAAGACTGGCCCGGTGGCGTTGTGATACGCCCAGGAATATCCTGTATGGGTGACCAATATGCTGACTCAAGACGAACTCATTCAAATCGTACATCGCATCATCGGTAAGCTCTCGCAGCCGGCCCGCATCATCCTGTTCGGCTCCTATGCCCGCAACGAGGCGACGGAGGACTCGGATCTCGACCTGCTGATTATAGAACCCAGCCTGCCGGACAAGGCCGCGGAATACCTGCGGCTCAAGCAGGCCGTGGGCCGCATCGGTGTCGGCGTCGACCTGCTGTTGTTCTCCGTGCAGGAATTCGAGCGCCGCAGCCAGGTGCCCGGCACGCTCCCCTATTGGGCCAGGAAAGAAGGGAAGATATTGCATGAATCCTTGTCTTGAAGAAGCCGAGCGCCTCTTGCGCCTGGCGCGCCGGGATCGTCTGGCCTGTGCGACCCTGATAGCACTGCCGGAACTGGCGTCCTCGGTGGCCTGTTTTCACGCCCAGCAGGCCGCCGAAAAGGCGCTCAAGGCCCTGATGACACTGCATGGTGTCGAGTTCCGTCGTACCCATGACCTGGAAGAGCTCGCCGCCCGTCTTGAACATGCAGGCCAGACGCTCCCGGTCTCGGAGCCCGATCTGATCCGGCTGACCCCCTATGCGGTCGAATTCCGTTACAACGACGACGCTATGCCGCTCATCGATCCGGCCGATGCCCTGAGTCTGGCGGACACACTCATCGCCTGGTGCGATACCCAGATAAAGACACGCAGACCGTCCGAATGAACGCATCGACCCTCGCCAAACCACTCCGTACCCAACTGGAAACTACCGTCAAGACCGCCCGCGACCTGGCCGAGCAGGCCGCCCGCGCCGCCTTGGCGCAACTCGCCGTCGGCGAGGCCAAGGCGCCCGCCTACATGACCGACGACCTCAAGGCGCTACGCCGCCGCCTGCGCGCCCATGGTCGTGCGCTCGGCGACGCCAAACACCAGGACGACACGCAGGAGGTCCAGCGCCTGGTCTGGGAGGCGGCCTACGAGCACTGGCACCGGATGCTGTTCGCCCGCTTCCTCGCCGAGAACGGCCTGCTGCTATGGGAGCCCGGCGCCGCGGTGTCGCTGGACGACTGCCGGGACCTGGTGGACCATCACCCCGAGCTGGCCCTGGGCGCCAAGGGCCAATGGGAACTGGCCGGCCGACTCGCCGCGCGCATGTTGCCCCAGGTGTTCAAGCCGCACAGTCCGGTGTTCGAGCTGACCTTCGCGCCGGAACATCAGCGCGCGTTAGAGCGGCTGCTGGCCGACCTATCCACTGAGGTCTTCCAGGCCAGCGACAGCCTGGGCTGGGTCTATCAGTTCTGGCAGGCCAAGCGCAAGGACGAGGTCAACGCCTCCGAGGTCAAGATCGGCGCGGACGAACTGCCCGCCGTCACCCAGCTCTTCACCGAGCCCTACATGGTGGACTTCCTGCTCCACAACTCGCTGGGGGCCTGGTGGGCGGCCCGTCGCCTGAGCCCGGACGAGCTGCGCGACGCCGAAACTGAGGACGTGTTGCGCCGCAAGGCCGCAATCCCCGGCGTGCCCCTGGAATACCTCCGCTTCGTCCGTGCCCCCGCGTGCGATTGCGATTGCGAGTGCGTAGTCAGGGCTTCCAGCCCTGACGATCCCCAAGCGGCGGGAACCGAATCGTCAGGCCAGGATGGCCTGACTACGCAGGTGGACGCGAGCACCTGCGTCTGCGTAGCCAGGGCTTCCAGCCCTGGCAAACCCGGAACGTCAGTCCAGGATGACCTGACGACGATAAGGATGGACGAACAGACCCTCGCCATCGGCCACGGCGAGCATCTGCCCCACTGGACCTGCAACGGCGCCGTCTACCATATCGTCTTCCGCCTCGCCGACGCTATTCCCCAATCCAAGCTTGACCAATGGGCCGAGCCCCTGTCCCGCGAAGAAGCCGGTCAGCAGACCGACCAGGCTCAGCAAGAAGCCCGTTACCGTAGGACCAAAGAGATCGACACCTGGCTCGATTCCGGCTACGGCGCCTCCCATCTGCGCCAACCCGTGATCGCCGAGATCGTCGCCAATGCGCTGAAGCACTTCGATGGCGACCGCTACCGGCTGCACGCCTGGTGCGTCATGCCGAACCACGTCCACGTCATCGTCGAGCCCTTGGGCGACAACCCGCTGTCGAAGATCATCCACAGTTGGAAGTCTTTTACCGCAAATGCGATCAACCGCCGCCTCGGGCTCAGCGGTGCCCTCTGGCAGGTCGATGCCTACAACCACATCATCCGCACGCAGAAGGAGTACGAATACCAGGTTCGCTACGTCTGGCACAATCCGGACAAGGCCAATATCCCCGACTGGCCATGGCGCTGGACCGCTTGCGCCTACGTAGTCAGGGCTTCCGATTGCGTAGTCAGGGCTTCCAGCCCTGACGATTCCCCAACGGCGGGAACCGAATCGTCAGGCCAGGATGGCCTGACTACGCAGGACACAGCACCCCCAACGGCGGGCGCGAGCGCCTGCGCCTACGTAGTCAGGGCTTCCAGCCCTGACAATCCCCCAGCGGTGAGAGCCGAATTGTCAGGCCAGGATGGCCTGACTACGCAGGCGCAGCCGCGGTGCTGGACCCCCGCCGCCGGCGCCTTCAAAGGCTGGCCCGACACCCTAAAGGCATTCAAGCTGCTCGACCCCTGCTGTGGTTCGGGCCACTTCCTGGTGGCCGCCTTCCTCATGCTGGTACCCATGCGCATGGCCGCCGAATCCTTGAGTGCGCGCGAGGCGGTGGACGCGGTGCTGGCCGACAACCTGCACGGCCTGGAACTGGACGCCCGCTGTGTCGAGATTGCGGTCTTCGCCCTGGCCTTGGCCGCCTGGCGCTTCCCGGACGAGCACGGCGACCCGCTGGGCGTGTGGGCCGGGATGCCGGCGCCCAACATCGCCTGCTGCGGCCTGAAGGTGGCCGCCAGCGCTAAGGACTGGGAGGCGCTGGTCCCTGATTCACAACCCAACGCCGCGCTGCTGCGGCAGGAACTGCGGCTGTTGCACGCCGGCTTTGCCCAGGCACCGCTGCTGGGCAGCCTGCTGGACCCGGCTCGCGGCCTGAAGGACGATCTATTTAAGTCCAGCTTCGATGATCTGAAAGACCTGCTGGAGCTTGCCTTGGCGACCGAGACGCCGGTTACGCCATGGGGTTCGGGGCAGGAGTTGAACGACGATGCCTGGGACCTGGCGGTGACTGCGCGCGGTCTGCTGGATGCCGCGCGACTGCTGGATGCACGCTATCACTTGGTCGTAACCAACGTACCTTATCTGGTGCGTGGCAAACAAAACGATACTCTGAAGAATTATTGCGCCAGCATTTTTCCGGATGCGAAGAACGATTTAGCGACTGTTTTCATTGAGAGATGCTATCAATTGGTTGAAGAGGGCGGAACTGCCGCAATAGTTAGCCCTCAGAATTGGTGGTTCCTCCAAACCTACTCTTCTTTTAGAGCATGGTTTATTAAAAATTGCGAGATTAACGCTCTGGTGGCCCTTGGTGAAGAGGCATGGGAATACTTTGGGGAAAGAGGGCCACTTGCCACTCTGATGCTTACGTCCAGGAGTGCCCCTCGTGAGGGTTCTAAATTTCTTGCTATCAATATTGTCCAGCAAAAACCTCTTGACAAAAAAAAGAGCCTTCTTGAATTAGGCGCAGTTGAGAGACTCCCGCAGTCATCCCAAATCAACAACCCTGACTTCCGCTTGACCTTGGAGCTTGGTGAAGGGGGCGAACTGTTGGCGAAGTACGCGAAAAGCTATGAGGGATTGACTACGGGCGACCTCGATAGGTTCGTGTTTCAGTTCTGGGATGTGGGGTGGTGGCCGCCATTTTCCCCATTCGTGCAAAATGCGGTTGAAACGGAATACTACACAGGCCGCTCCGACGTTATTCGGTGGGGACGCGGTGGCAAACTGGTCTCGCAGTTCCCTGGCGCCTACATCAAGGGCAAAGCAGCTTGGAAGAATCGCGGCCTCAGAATCACTCAGATGCGGGTGCTCTCAGTAACGCTTTATGGGGGCGAAATATTTGGGAAGAGCGCGGCAACACTTGTTCCCTATGACGACAAGAACTTGCCTGCACTATGGTGTTTCTGCACGAGCGAGGACTACACAAAGGCTGTTCGCCGAATCGACCAAAAGGTCAATGTGACCGTCGCTACACTCGCCAAGGTTTCATTTGACCTCACCCACTGGCGACAAATCGCTGCCCAACGCTACCCCAACGGCCTGCCCAAACCCTATTCCGACGACCCCACCCAGTGGCTCTTCCACGGCCACCCCCAGCCCGCCACCGACCCGCTGCAAGTCGCCGTCGCCCGCCTCCTGGGCTACCGCTGGCCGGCCGAGACGGACGCCGAGATGGAACTCTCTGACGAAGCCCGCGCCTGGGTCTCCCGCTGCGAAGCCCTTGCCGGCCATCTGGACGACGACGGCATCGTCTGCCTGTCCTCCGTGCGCGGTGAGCCGCCTGCCCAGGACCGCCTGCTGGCCCTGCTCATCGCCGCCTGGGAGACCGTGGAGCCCGGCACTTGGAAGCCCAGCATCCTGGCCAAGCTGCTGGCCGTCGCCGATTGCGCCGGCAAGGACCTGGAGGTCTGGCTGCGCGACAAGTTCTTCGAGCAACACGCCAGGCGCTTCCAGCACCGCCCCTTCATCTGGCACCTCTGGGACGGACTCAAAGACGGCTTCGGCGCCCTGGTGAACTACCATAAGCTCGATGCCCGCAACCTGGAGCGCCTCATCCACACCTACCTGGGCGACTGGACCCGCCAGCAGGAGGCCGGCGTGCGCGACGCCGTGGACGGCGCCCAAACCCGCCTGGCCGCCGCCCTGGATCTCAAGCGCCGCCTCGAACTC
>NZ_CAIKKU010000448.1 GCF_903828115.1 uncultured Thiodictyon sp.
CCGCTGTGCGGACCGACGCCTCCGGCAGGAACGCCCCTGAGGCAACACGCGATCATCCCCACCTCGACACCTTGATCTAAGGGGTGGCGTGGATTCTTGCCCCCGACCCGGCGGCCAAGTCCATCCCTTCGCTTTTCGCGGTATCATGTGTAACCGAGTCCGCGAAGTCCGCCGAGGGCCAAGGAAATGAATGCACACCGATCCTAGGGCCGGACCGCGCCCGGTCCGGGCCATTCTGCTCGGCGCTGGAGTGACCATGTCAGATCATCGGCTTTCAGCCATGTCCACAGTCGACAGCAAGCTCGCCGCTGCGGACCAGGGTCCCCCGATGGGTGTCTCGGGGCCGGGGTTGATCCGTGCCGTGCTGCTCCTCTCCAAGGCCAGCCGTGCGGTCGGTCAGGGGCAGCGACCTTCCCGGGAGGCGCGTCGGGCGATGCAGGAGCGCCAGCGTGCCGCGGCGCAGGAGGCATTCCCGGCCATCGACGCCATCCTGGAGCGCTACGGCGGTCGGCGGATCGGCGGCGCCACGGTACTCGGGACGGTGGCGGTCGAGACGACGGCCGAAGGCATCCAAATGCTCAAAGGCGCGCCGGCCGTCGAGTCCATCATGCAAGATCAACCGCTCTCGGCCATTCGCTCGACGCGGTTTTGGCCCTTTTGGTCGGTTTGCGCGGTCCTTGGCTGCGGGTAAGAGGATGGGTTTCGCTGCGCTCTACCCATCCTACGGCGCATCCTCGCCCGCCGGTCCGCTCAGGCGGCCGGCCGAAGGGTCGCCCGGTCCTGCGAGCGCAGGGGCCGCCGGCTTGCCGAGGCATTGCCCCAGCACCGCGCGGGAGCGCTGCGCGATGAAGTCCGCCGTCAGGCGCCGCTCGCTGAACAGCAGGTTCTCGTGGGCCTCGGTGTCCAGATACAGCAGATCGGCCGGTGCCGGGCTGAAGGGCCGGCGGGTGATGCGGGCGATGCGCCCGAGGTTTACGCCGCGCCCGTCGTCGAGCAGGATCAGGTGCGGGGTGAGGCCGCGGACCGGGTCCGGGCGCGGGAATTCGATGATCCCGAGCAGCACGAAGGGGCGGTCGGTCAAGCGCACGGCCAACTGGACCTCGCTGTCGGCCAGCTCCGCGAGATAGATGGTCTCGCCGATGGCGGCGCGCAGGCGCTCGACCTGGCGGCTGTAGGCGGGGGAGGGCCAGAGTTCGTCGCTCACCGTGCCCCTCCGCCGGAGATGCGCGTCAGCACCCAGTCCAGTGCCCGGGTGCCGAGCACGCGGCGCAGGACGCCGATCAGGTGGGTGGGGACGGTCACGTAATAGCGTGGGTGGGGGCGCCGGCTTTCCAGTGCGTGGATGAGTTGCTTGAGCACCGCCTCCGGCGGCAGGGTGAAGGGCAGTACCGGGCCCTCCTTGGTGAGCCGCGCCTCGGCCTGGCGGTAGGCGTCGTGGTGGACGCTGTGCTCGGTGTCGATGTGGGCCTTGAAGGCGCGGTGGGCGTTCTCCCGGAAGCGCGAGAGGATGGGACCGGGTTCGATCAGGCAGACCGCGATGCCGCTGCCGGCCAGTTCCAGGCGCAGGGTGTCGGTCAGGCCCTCCAGCGCGAACTTGCTCGCCACATAGGCGCCCCGGTAGGGTAGGGCCATCAGGCCCAGGATGGAGCTGTTCTGCACGATGCGCCCGTGGCCCTGACGGCGCATGATGGGGATGACCCGACAGGTCAGGTCATGACAGCCGAGCAGGTTGGTCTCCAGTTGGGCGCGCAGGGCCGCCCGGGTCAGGTCCTCGACCGCGCCCGGCAGGCCGTAGGCGCCGTTGTTGAAGAGCGCGTCCAGGGTCCCGCCGGTGAGGTCGAGGGTCTGCGCCAGGGCCTGGCCGATCGAGTCCGGGTCGTCCAGATCCAGCCGGACGGCCGTCAGCCCCTCGCCCTGGAGCCGCGCCACGTCCGCGGCCCGGCGGGCGGAGGCGATGACCCGCCAGCCGCGCCGGGCGAGCCCGTGGGCGCAGATGTAGCCGATGCCGCTGGAGCAGCCGGTGATGAGCACGGAGCGCTCGGTGCTTGGGCGGGAATCGCCTTGGGGATCAGGCTGCGTCATGGGGTCCTCCGGTTGGCGGCGGGGCTGTTTCGCTGCATTTGGGCCCAAGGGCCGCGCCGGTGCAAGGGCGGGCCTGGGATCCGGGTGCGATCAGAACTGATGTATTAACGTACATCTCGTATGGTACGCGATGCGTACCCTACAGCGACCGAACGTTCCCACGGACCGGGCGTCGTTGTCGTTGTCGTTGTCGTTGTCGTGATCGTGGTCGGATTGTTCGACTGTGACTACGACTACGACTACGACAACGACAACGACAACGACCGCGTACCCGGGATCTCGGTCACCACATCAGCTCTGATCGCACCCGGCCAAGTCATCCCGGTGTCACATCCGTCTGCGATGATCGAGCACTGCAACGACTCATCCGGAGGTAACACCAGTGGAACGCTTTGCTGACGAACTCGATCTGGCGCAGTTTCGTATCGACCAGGTGACCGAACTGGCGATCGCGGCAATCCGCAAACACGCGGGCCTGGCCGTCGGCCGCGAATCGTGCCGTGACTGTGGTAACGTGATTCCCGCGAAGCGCTTGCGGTATGTGCCCAACGCGACCCGTTGCGCACCCTGTCAGGCCCTCGAACAGGGCAATTGCATCAAAAATCCCTAATATTAGCCGTTCCCGATTTAGCCCAGTCTTAGGTCAGTTCTCCGCACCTACACGCCAGGGATGCGCCCTTTTCAGAGGCTTTTTCCCCAACATGCCTGGCCAATAGCACAAGC
>NZ_CAIKKU010000449.1 GCF_903828115.1 uncultured Thiodictyon sp.
CCGAACGGTTTTGAGTTTTCTGTTTTTCGGTCTTCGTTGTAACTGATTATAGTACCTTGCAAGAACATCAATAGTTTGAAAGATGAGAAAGCATTTTATTTTCAGCGCCTTGCTATAATTTAAAGATATGGAATTTCTCGCAGAAGACTATAAACAGCGCGTTCCGAAAAACGAGAAACGAAAAACCAAGTACGATGGGTATACATCGCTTCTCCGATTACGACAACGACAACGACAATGACAACGACAACGATTGTGTCTGTGGTTGACTTGTTCTTGTCTCGTTACTATAGCGTTAATCGCCAAAGGACTCCGTGTGATAGCGCGAAACCCGCAGGGTCGGGCTCCAATAGCCGCCCGGAAGTCCGGCCTTGCCCTTGAGATGGTTGAGGAACTCCCTTGGCGTTGGCAGCGACTCCCAGACCGACGGCAGAAAGGTCCCGCGCGCTGCGCCGTCGGCGAGGATCAGGCCGTCGACCCCGGGGCGCAGTTGCCGCAGCAGGTCCTGCTCGTCGCGAAAGCGCATGGGCTCGGGGATGGACAGGACCGAGATGTCCAGGGTCAGGCCGTCCAGTTCCCAGGGCTCCAGCCGCGGAAACCGCGGGTCGCGGAAGGCCGCGGCGAAGGCATTCTCCGCCACGTCCAGGACCAGCGGCGCACAGGGCTCCAGGTGGCCGATGCAGCCGCGCAGCGAGTGGAAATGGTTCAGGGTGACGAAGGCCGCCCGGTGGGCCCGCAAGGGCTCGGGAAAGTCCGCCGGGTCCGGGGTCAGAGGCGCGCCCCGGGCCAGGCCGTGGCGCAGCGACTCCCAGGCGACCTCCAGCAGCAGCCGTCGCGCCTCGGCGTCCAGCGTCGCGGGTTCAGAAAACGGCATAGGCACCATACCCCACCACCTGGTCGCGGGGACCGGCGGTGTCACCAGAGTTACGCAGGTCCAGGGTGCGCACCTGCATTGCGCGGCGGCGCGCGGCCACCAGCAGCCCGGCGAGCGGCGTGGCCCCGCAGGCCGCGTGGTGGTCGAGGGCCGCGGGTTCCAGGTGCTCGATCGCCCGGGTGGTCGCCCGGTCGAGCCGGGTCGCGGTGGCATAATCGTGATAGTGACTGAGATCGGAGCTGATGACGATCAGGGTCTCGTCCCCGCCCCAGAGCCGGTCGATCACCTCCGCCACCGCCTCAGTCTCAACGGCGCCGACGATCAGGGGCACCACGCGGAAGTCGCCAAGCAGCCGCTGGAGGAAGGGCAACTGGACCTCCAGGCAGTGCTCGCCGTCGAAGGCGGCGTCCAGGCGCAGGACCTGGGGCAGGTCGGCAAGCCCCGCCAGGGCCTCCCGGTCCAGGCCCACCGCACCGAGCGGGGTCAGCAGGCGGTCCGCGCCCGGATAGGCGATGCCGCGAAAGGGCAGCCGGTGGGCCGGGCCCAGCAGCACCACCCGGCGGATGCGCGCGGCGATGGGGGCGAGTTGGGCATAGGCGCTGGCCGCGATGGGCCCCGAGTATTGGTAGCCCGCGTGGGGCGCGATCAGGGCCTTGGGGTGCGGCTGGGCGCCGCTGTCCGCGACGCCGGCCAAGAGGTCATCGACCTGGCGCCCCAGGACGGCTGGATTGGCCGGATAGAAGGCCCCGGCAACGGCCGGTTGACGATCGATCGACATGGGAGTGTCCCTCGCGTGGTGCCCGACGAGACGGGCGTTCTACCGTCATTATAGCGAGGCTGCGCCGCCGCCGACCGCCGCGCCGCGGCGCATAGCCTATCCTTACTCTACAGGAAGGGACCTTCTCCCCGTCCCCAACCTTGTCCGCGTCGCCGGCCGCGCGTGCGGGCCGGCGGCTTCACACGCGACGAGTAGCTCACCATGACGAACCACCCCACCCAGTTCTGGCACCCGCTCCCGGACGGCCGGGTGCAATGCGAGGTCTGCCCGCGCGCCTGCCGGTTGCGCGAGGGACAGCTTGGCTTCTGCTTTGTCCGCGGCTGCCGCGACGGGGCCCTGGTCCTGGAGGGCTATGGCCGCTCCAGCGGCTTTTGCGTCGACCCCATCGAGAAGAAGCCCCTCAACCACTTCCTTCCCGGCACCCCGGTCCTGTCCTTCGGCACCGCCGGCTGCAACCTCGCCTGCCGCTTCTGCCAGAACTGGGACATGAGCAAGTCCCGCGACCAGGACACCCTGGCCGCCGCGGCCGGTCCGCAGGCCATCGCCCGGCGCGCGGCGCAACTGGGCTGTCGCTCGGTCGCCTACACCTACAACGACCCGGTGACCTTCCTCGAGTACGCGGTGGACACGGCGCTGGCCTGCCGGGAACTGGGCATCCGCAACGTGGCCGTGACCGCGGGCTACGTGAGCCCGGGGGCGCGCGAGGCCTTCTTCGCGCCCATGGACGCGGCCAACGTGGATCTCAAAGGCTTCACGGAGGAGTTCTACCGCCAGGTCTGCGGCGGCCACCTGGCACCGGTCCTGGAGACGCTGCGCTACCTGCGCCACGAGACCACGGTCTGGTTCGAGCTCACCACCCTGCTGATCCCCGGCTACAACGACAGCGAGGCCGAGATCGACGCCATGACGGCCTGGGTGGTGGGCAACCTGGGGGTCGATGTCCCCATGCACTTCACCGCCTTCCACCCGGACTGGAAGCTGCGCGACGCCCCGCCCACCCCGCCCGCGACCTTGCAGCGGGCGCGTGAGATCGCGCGGCGCAACGGCGTGCGCCACGCCTACACCGGCAACTGCCATGACGCGGCGGGCGGCAGCACCTGGTGCCACGGGTGCGGGGCCCTGTTGATCGAGCGGGACTGGTACCAACTCGGCCACTGGGGGCTCGACGCGACCGGACACTGCGCCGCCTGCGGCAGCCCCTGCGCCGGGGTCTTCGAGGCGCGCCCCGGCACCTGGGGCGCCCGGCGCCTGCCGGTGGGGTTCGGACGGGCCGCCGCGGCGCCGGACTGAGCGCGGTCGGCGCAGGTCGCGGAGGCACTCGCCGACGCGATAGAATCCTGCCCATATCCATGAATCGGGGACAGCCGCATGACCAAGCCAACCGACCTCGCCGGCAAGATCGATCACCTGAAGTCCATGCTCGTGCAAGCCACCGACTTCGACCAGCCGATGGGCTATTTTTTCGACGTCCTGGCGCTCGATCAGGCCTTCCGCGACCGCGGCCGGCCGCTCAAGGATGCGGCGATCAAGACCCGGTTCCGCACCGTGCTCGAGGCCATGCAGCAACAGATCATGCCCGGCTGGACGGGCGAAGGGCGGATGATCTCCGCCTTCTGGCTCAAAGACTACGGTTTCGCCCACGGCGCCTGCACGGTCGCGGAGCGGCTGGGCGTCACCTTCTACTTCCGCGACCTGGACATGGGGCTCAGCACCCTCGCGTCACTGCGGCCCGGGGACCAGGTGCTGTTCGCCCGCTTCTCGGTCCAGGAAGGCGGTGATCCGGACAAGAATTATCAGTTCGATCGGCCTGGGCGGCGGCATTGAGGGGCGGCGGGCGAGCCGCTCGCGGGCAGGCCCGGATGTCGGCGGCAGTTGCGTGGCGTCAACCGGTCGATGAAACTGGCGACTGGTGAGTTGCCGTTGGTTTGACGCCTCTTGGAACTGGCCGGTCATCGGCTCGGTCGTTGGCCGGGGCAGGGACTTCGGGCTTAGTGCATTCAGGAACGCCCCGGGCTGGCGCCGGTACCAGTGCCCCATTCCCCCTTATGTTGCATACCGACCCCAACGGGGTCGAATAGACCTGGGTTAGCGTTTTTTTTCGGTCTAGCCCTGGAAGGGAGTGACGCAGCGGCGGGGTTCCTTATGCCACGCCCTTTCAGGGCTGGGGTCTGTTATCCGCCATACCCAGGGCGTTGCCCTGGGCTGGTATGTCACGCCCCTTCGGGGCTTGAGCGGCTTACATCAACAAGTTGAGGCTTCGACAAATGTCCAATTACGATGGGCCTTGGTGGATGCAGCTCTTCCGAATATCGATAACAGTGGCAAGACGGATATCCTCCCGGTCCGGAGCCTTACAATGATCTCGGAAGGATACCTTCAACATGACATCGACTATGTCATCTTTTGGTGCTTGGCTCATCTCGAGATGGCGGACCAGGCGTACGATAAAGCCTTATGCACTTTGAAACGGCTGGATCCCGATTCGGCGACAAATTCCAAGGCGTGGTGTCAATGCGGATGGACGAGAAGGGTTTCAAGCTCAACATCAATCGGCCTGTCGTCCAGCTGCTGTTCTATTTGGGATTCTGTTACCAGCAGCAGGATCAGTTCGATAAGACTATTGGATGTTGGGCTCACATACGCACGGGAAGCGCTGGCAAGAAAGGCGGCAATGCATTCGCGTGGGCTTCGTTAGGGTTGGCGATCTCAAATGGTGATCCCGAAAGCGTTCGCGGGCTACTATACGTTCTGCTAAATCGAGCCAAGGCACACACGGCTGCCGGCCGAAATGACGATGCGCTCGCTGACTTTCAGCGCGTCTATGTATACGCGAAGATGGCAGAGTCAAATTCGGAGTTATGGGATTCGGTGTTTCGCCAAGTCGTCGCCTGGGTAACTGACGAACTGGGAATCCCAGAACCGAAGGGGCAATAGGGGACAGTGCGGCTTGGCAATGTCGCGTAGTCTAGTGGGTGCAAATCCCACCTGGGTAATCGTGAGCCGCGAGCCCAGTATCGAGCCTTGCGGCGCGAACGGTAACGGACGTGTCGATGCGTCGGCTTGATGAGCAGGCGAGGTGTAAAGGGAACGGGTGGAGCCGACCTTGAAGGTGTTGAGCCCCGAAAGATTTGGTGGGTGAGTGCCGACGGGTTTGTCCCTCCGGCAGGCAACAATTCGGTACCGTGCTACGGCGAGCGGTGTCGGTGCTCCCCGGGGTCCTAGGCCATGTCGAGCCTGACATTGAGAATGCGCGGTAACCGAGGAGATCCGCGTTTCGGTTCGCTGGAGGCGGGCACCCGAGAACAAGCTTAAAAGGCGAGGACACGGGCGGCGAAGCGCGGAAGTCGGAGTCACCAATAGTAGGCATGAAAACTCCTTGTGGGAGCGACCTGCGGCCGCGCTACGACTCCGCGGCGAACTCCGACGCCGCGCCCCCGCGGCCCGTCGCGGCTGAAGCCGCTCCCACAGCGTCGCTGCGCGACTTTCTCGGCAAGTCGCCCCCGTTGCATCCCCCCGTCGCGCCGCAGAGCTTCTCAAGGCTGCGGCTCTAAAGTATCCGGCCGACCCAGGCATAGACGTCCGCGTCGCCGGCTTGCTCTAAGCAATACCGCGGATACCCAATCGGCGGGTGCGACGCGGCATCGCCCGCGCCGTATCAGCCCCCATCCAGCAATTCCAGCCAATGGACCACCGGCAACCGGCTCCCGGCCTCCAGGTGCAGTTGGCAGCCGATATTGGCGGTGGCGATCAGTTCCGGGGCGCCGGACTCCAACGCGGCGACCTTGTTGGCCTGCAATTGCCGGGACAGCACGGGCTGGGTGAGTGAGTAGGTGCCGGCGGAGCCGCAGCACAGATGGGCGTCGGGGACCGGGGTCAGGACGAAGCCGAGCCGGGTCAGGATGGATTCTGCCAGGCCCTTGATTTGCTGGCCGTGCTGAAGGCTGCAGGGGGCGTGGAAGGCGATGCGTCGGCCGCGGCCTGGCGCGCCCAGCGGGTTTAAGTCCGCCGCGGACAGCCACTCGGTGGGGTCGCGGGCCAGGGACGCGACCCGGGCGGCGCGCTCGGCATAGGCTGGGTCGTCACGCAGCAGGTCCCCGTAGTCCTTGACCGTGGCCGCGCAGGCACTGGCGGTGATCAGGATGGCCTCGCAGCCGGACTCGATCGCGGGCCACCAGGCGTCGATATTGCGGCGCATGGCGTCCAGACCCTGGGCCTGGGCCCCCAGGTGATAGGCCAGGGCGCCGCAGCAGCCGGCCCGGGGGGCCTCGATCAGGTCCAGGCCGAGGCGGTCCAGGACGCGGGCGGCGGCGGTGTTGGTGAGCGGGGTGGCGATGGCCTGGACACAACCGGCCAGGGCCAGGACGCGGCGGCGGCCCTGGGGCGCCGGCCAGTCCCCGGCGGGGCGGGGCCGCGGGACCTTGGCGGCGAGCGCGGTCGGGAGCAGCGGCCGGACCAACCGACCGAGCCGCACCAGCGGGGCGAGGCGCGCCGGGTGGGGCACCAGGCCGACCAGGGCGGCACGCAGCAGCCGTTGGGTCCAGGGGCGGGCGACGCGCTCGTCCACCAGGTGCCGGCCGATGTCCGCCAGGCGGGCATAGCGCACGCCGGATGGGCAGGTGGTTTCGCAGGAGCGGCAGCCCAGGCAGCGGTCCAGGTGCCCCTGGGTGATGCGGGTCGGGGTCTGACCCTCCAGGACCTGCTTGATCTGGTAGATGCGTCCGCGCGGCCCGTCCAGTTCATCGCCCAGCAGTTGATAGGTGGGGCAGGTGGCGGTGCAGAAGCCGCAATGCACGCAACTGCGTAGGATGGCGTCCGCCTCGCGGCCCGCGGGGGTGGCCAGGAACTGCGCAAGTATCTGGGTCTGCACGTCAAAGCTCCGGGTACAGCCGCCCGGGGTTGAGGATGCCCTGGGGGTCGAAGGCGTGTTTGAGGTTGCGGTGCAGTGCCATCAGCGGCTCCGGCAGGGGTTGGAAGACCGCGCCGGTGCGCTCGCCGCCCCGAAACAGGGTGGCGTGTCCGCCGACGGGGGTGACCAGGGCGCGGATGACCGCGGGCGGGGCGGCGCTGCGCAGCCAGCGCTGGGCACCGCCCCACTCAAGGAGTTGGGGGCCCGGCAGGTCCAGGGGTGGAAGGGCCCGGGGGAGGCCGATCCGCCACAGGGGCAGGTCCCCGCCGAAGAATCCGTGCTGCTGCTCACGGATCTGTCCAGCCCAGAAGGCCGCGGCCTCCGCGTCCGGCAGGGGCTCGCCGCCGATGACGGAGCACGCCGCCCGGACCCCCTGCGCGGCGCCGGCCAGTCGCACCCAGAGGCGCCCGCCGTCGCCGCTGTCCGCCCAGCAGGTGGCGGTGATGGGCAAGGGTCTGGCGGCCCAGCGGTTCATCAGGTCCAGGGCCTGCGCCTGGTCGCACCCCTGCACCAGGGTCGTCGTGCAGGGCGGGATGGGCAGGACCTTGAGGCTCAGGTCCAGGAGCACCCCGAGCGTGCCATAGGCGCCGACCATGAGGCGGGAGCAGTCGAAGCCGGCGACGTTCTTCATCACCTCGCCGCCAAAGCGCAGGACCTCGGCCCGGCCGGTCAGTACCCGGGCGCCCAGCACCAGGTCCCGGGCGGCGCCGGCGTAAGGGCGGGCGGGCCCGGAGAGGCCGCAGGCGATGGTGCCGCCCAGCGTGGCGCCGGCCCCCAGGCGCGGCGGCTCGAAGGGAAGTTGCTGGCCCGCCGCGGCGAGCACGGCCTCGATGGCGTCGAGCCTGGTCCCGCCGCGGGCGGTGATGACCAGCTCCTTGGGTTGATAGTCGATGATCCCGGCGTGCCCGCACAGTGCCAGGGGTTCGCCCGTCGCCACCCGACCGAGGAAGGTCTTGGTGTCGGCGCCGCGCAGCGCGAGGGGGCGGCCGGCGGCGGCCGCGGCGCGCACGCGCTCGGTCAGTTCGTCCCGCAAGTCTTGGTTCCGGTCGGCGGTCATACGCGCTGCTTACCCCTGAGGTCGGCCTGGATGGGACGGGAGACTGTCTTCACCGGTCCTCAATGGGAGGCACGCGGCCGGTTTGCAAGCACCAGGGCTGGTTTAGGTGGTCATGTTCCTGGCTTGAGATCCGGGTGAAATCATGGCCCTCAGGGCCCAGCCCCGAGCGACCAGCGGTGCGCCGCCGCATAGCGCGGGACCTGTCCGTCGCGCCCGCGAGCGAGGACGAACTCCCGGGCCTCCCACTCCACCGGCAGTCCCCAATCCAACGACGCAGTACCGCGAAACCTGCGCGCAAGGGTGAGGTGCGCACGATAGGGTCGGGTCTGCGGGACGAAACCCTGGCCGGTGAGCGCCAGTTCCAGTCGGGTCACCAAGTCGAACAGTGCGGCGGGTGCCCGGGTCGGCGCGCACCAGAGCACTTGTGCCCGGGGGAAACAGCCGGCCTGGTCTATGCGCATGGCGAAAGGCGCGGCCTGCACCGCGTCCCCGGCCAGTCGTGCCGCCTGCAACCGCTGCGGCGTCAGTTCACCCAGGAAATGCAGCGTCAGGTGCAGATCGAGCGGATGGGCGGCGCGAACGCCGTGCGGGATCAGCGGCCTGGCCTGTGCCGCCAGGGCCTGTGCTGTCGCCGGGTCCGGCCACAGGCCAAAAAACCAGCGCTCAGACATCAGTCGGTCCCGGCCCCGCGAGCCGCTGCGCCAGCCCATCGAGCGCGACCCGCACCCCCAGTGGGCATAACTGCGCCCGGTCCCCGACCAATTGCAGGCGCCGCGTCCAGGGCGGTGCCCCGGGGACCGACCAGGCGATCCAGCGGCCGGTGCAGGATGCCGCCGCGGTGAGGCGCGGCCCCCGCGTCGGCAGGAGGGTGCCGAGGGGGGCGAGTGATGCGGTCATGGGTGATGCGCCGCTGCTGTTCTCTGTCAATGATGCTTGCTCGAGGTCCGCGCCCTGGCCAGCCTTGCGCCCGTGCGCGCGGGAGCGGGGGCACCGCGGCTCAGGCTCCACTGCCGGCCGGGCACCAGACACACCGCTCGGGGCCCAGGGAGCGACCGGCAGGGGCGGACCACGGCGCAAGTGGCAAAGTCGCGGCGGCATCGTCACAATCAAGGGCCCGCGCCGGGGAACCGGCGCCCGCACCCCGCAAGCCTGGAGAAACATTCCGTGGACGACCTGGAAATCCTGGTGGAACATAAGCCATCGCCTGCCAAGCTGGAGGTGATCGGGGTCGACGGCTGGCCGCTGTGGCGCGGGGAGCCGGGCGTCCTGCCCTGGCGCTATACGAGGACCGAGACCTGCTATGTCCTGCGCGGGCGCTTCCTGGTCACCCCCGAGGGCGGCACCCCCCAGGCCTTCACCCGCGGCGACCTGATCCGCTTCCCGGCCGGGCTCGCCTGCACCTGGGAGATCCAGGAGGCGGTCGAGAAGCAGTATCGGTTGGATTGAGCCGCGCCGCCGGGCGCCGCAAGCGTCCGAAGCCGGCCACGCAACACCGCGAATGACATAGAGAACAGCCCCCATGCCTACCATCGGAACCCCCTTTACCCCCACCGCCGTCAAGGTCCTGCTGTGCGGCGCGGGCGAACTCGGCAAGGAAGTCGTCATCGAGCTCAAACGTCTCGGTGTCGAGGTCATCGCCTGCGACCGCTACCCCCATGCCCCCGCCATGCAGGTCGCCGATCGCGCCTACAGCTTCTCCATGCTGGACGGGGCCGAACTGCGGCGGGTGATCGAACTGGAGCGCCCGGACTATGTGGTCCCGGAGATCGAGGCGATCGCCACCGATACCCTGGTCGCGCTGGAGTCCGAGGGCTTCACCGTGATCCCCACCGCCCGCGCCGCGCGCCTGACCATGAACCGGGAGGGCATCCGTCGGCTGGTGGCCGAGGAACTGGGCATCCCCACCTCCCCCTACCGCTTCGCCGACACCCCGGAGGAGTTCGGCATCGCGCTCGCCGACATCGGCCTGCCCTGTGTGGTCAAGCCCATCATGAGCTCCTCCGGCAAGGGCCAGAGCCTGGTCCGCTTCCCCGAGGAGATCGGCGACGCCTGGGACTATGCCCGGGGCGGCGGGCGCAGCGGTGCGGGGCGGCTCATCGTCGAGGGCTTCATCCCCTTCGACTACGAGATCACCCTGCTCACGGTGCGCCACCGCGACGGCACCAGCTTCTGCGAGCCCATCGGGCATCGCCAGGAGGACGGCGACTATCGCGAATCCTGGCAGCCCCAGCCCATGACCGACGCCGCCCTGGCGCGCGCCCGGGAGATTGCCGGCCAGGTGACGCAGGCCCTGGGTGGGCGCGGCATCTTCGGCGTGGAGCTGTTCGTGCGCGGCGAGGAGGTCATCTTCAGCGAGGTCTCGCCGCGCCCCCACGACACCGGCATGGTTACCCTTATCTCCCAGGACCTGTCCCAATTCGCGCTGCACGCCCGCGCCATCCTGGGCCTGCCGATCCCGGCGATCCGCCAGCTCGGCCCCGCCGCCTCCGCCGTGATCCTGGTCGAGGGCGAGTCCGACCAGCCGCGCTTCGGCAACCTCGCCGCCGCCCTGGCCGAACCGGGGACGGACCTGCGCCTCTTCGGCAAGCCCCAGGTCCACGGGCGGCGGCGGATGGGGGTTGCCCTGGCCCGCGGGGCGGACATCGAAGAGGCCAAGGCCAAGGCACTGCGGGTCGCGGCGCAGGTGCAGGTCAGCCTGGATTGAGGGTTCGGCAGCAGGTATTCGACAAGTAGCCGCGGTTTGCAGAGGATCAGGAGTCCGAGGCTTCGGCCTTGGCGACGTCGGTCTCCCAGCGGCGGGTGAGCCCGGGTGCGATCCGAACTGATGTCGTGGCCGAGATCCCGAGTACGCTGTCGTTGTCGTTGTCGTAATCGAATAATCCGACCACGATTACGACAACGACTCCCGGTCCGTGAGAACGTCCGGTCGCTGTAGCTGTAGGGTACGCATCGCGTACCCGGCTCCGGCGGTCGTGGCAGCTTGGCGGGGACGCGATGCGTACCCTACGACATGTGCGTTAACACATCAGATCTAATCGCACCCGGTGAGCCCGGCGGGGAGCGGCGCCGTCACGCACCTGTGCTAGCCTTAAGCGGACAAGAGGAGTGAGCAGCATGAACAAGGCCGCCATCGTCATTGGTGTCAACAAGACCGGCAACCTGCCGGTCCTCGCCGCCGCCGTCTCAGGCGCCGTCAAGGTGGCCGACTGGCTACGCCGGGAGGGCTTTCACGTCGAGAAGTTTCTCGACACCCGAGGCCCCGTCGCTGCCGCGGACCTTTACAAGGCGGTCGCCGGGCTGGTCGACCAGGGGACTCTTGAGCAACTGGTCGTCTATTTCTCCGGCCACGGCTTCCTCAACAACGGCTCCGAGCACTGGATGCTGTCCGGCGCGCCCGATGACCCCAATCAGGCGGTCAGCCTCGCCGAAAGCGCCCTGCTGGCCCGCGAGTGCGGCATCCCCAGCGTCGTCTTCATCTCCGATGCCTGCCGCTCCGTACCACAGGACCTGCGGGCCGATCGGGTGCGGGGCAGCCTGATCTTTCCCAACCAGGGGGCCGCCGCGGGCGTCGAGGTCGAGGTCGACCGGTTTCTTGCGACCCTGCCCGGCGATCCGGCCCTGGAGATGCCGCTGCCGGACAGCGCCGGGCAATTTGAAGGCATCTACACCACCTGCTTCCTCAAGGCCTTCCAGCAGCCGGACCCGGACATGATTCGGACCCTGTCGGTCGCGGGCAAGACCGTCCTGGTCGTACCGAACCGCGGCCTCAAGGCCTACCTCAAGCGCGAGGTGAACCAACTCGCCCAAGACAAGGCTATCCGGCTTCGGCAGTTGCCGCAGTCGATCGTGGAGTCCGGTGAAGCATGCTATTTGGGCCGCGCGGCGCGGCGTCGCGGCGCCACCACCAGGGGCTTGGCAGCGCCGACGATGCCGCCGGTCTTGAGCGTCGCCGACGTGGCGCGCTTTGAACTGCGCCGCAGCGCGGAGAACGGACCGGCGGCCGCGTCTTTCTCCATCGCGATGCAGGACACACCGGCGCGTTCCGCCTTCGACGCTTCGCTCGCCGTGGTCGAGCGAGCGGACACACCGGCCCACTTTGAAACCCAAACCGGTTTCGCCGTCGTCGGGGCCGAGGTCGCAGCAGCCTATGGGATCGGCATCGGCGCCGAGGTGGTGACCCCGGGCCGCCCAGGCGCTCCCGCGCTGGTGCGGGTCCACCCCGGCGCGCAGCCGACGGGCAGCCTGATCCTGCGCTTCGCCGATGGGAGCGGGACCCTGATCGCGGCGCTGAACGGGTTCGTCGGGAGCCTGGTCGTCGATGGCGGGCGCGTCATGAACCTCAACTATGTCCCCGCGGACAACAACCGGCGCTGGGCCGACTATCAACAGCAGCGCCCGCGCCTGGAGCGCCAGCGCGCCCTCGTCGCCGCCGCCGCCGGTCTGGGTGTCTTCCAGGTGGAGCGGGAACGGGCCGCCGCCGTGGCCGACGAGATCCGCTATTTGAAGTGCGTCGACCCGACCCTGGGACTCTATGCCGCCTACGCCTACTCGGACGCCGGCCTGCGTGAGCGCATCCGCTCGATGCAGGAGTACCTGCGCCGGGATCTCGGCGGCGATCTCTTCGACATCGCCATGCTGGCGGGCACCCTGTCCGACAGGACCGCGGGGGCGGTACCGGGCTGCCCCATGCTCACCCAGGGCTGGGGTCTGCTGCGGGTCAAGGGCGTGCACTTACCGCCGGCCCTCGCCGCGGCCGGCGAACAGTTGCGGTCCGCCCTGTGGACGACCTTCGAGTCCGCGGGGATGGACATCATCGAGGCGGCCTTTCACCAGGGGGAACTGACATGAGACTCGTCTTCATTCATGGGCGTAGCCAGCAGGGCAAGGACCCTTCGGCACTCAGGCACGAATGGCTGGGGGCACTGAATAAAGGGCTCGCCCAGACCGGCCTGTCCCTGCCCGCCGCCGTCGAGGTCCGGCTGCCCTTCTACGGCGATCGGCTCGATGCATTCACCAAGGCATCCGCGGTGCCCCTCACGGACGACCTCAATACCCGCGGGGGTGAGGTAGATGCGGACTTCCTGGCCTTCGAGGCGGCGATGGCCGAGGCCCTGCGCCAAGGCGCCGGTATCACCGATCAGCAGATCAATGCCGAGTACGGCGCCAACCCCAAGCCCAAGGGACCCCAGAACTGGGAATGGGTGCAGGCGATCTTCCGTGCACTCGACACCCACACCCCGGGGATCAGCGACAAGGCCCTGGAGACCTTCACGCGCGACGTCTATCTCTACACGAGCCGCGCCGGCGTCAAGAGCGAGATCAACAAGATCGTCGCCGCGGACCTGACCGACACCGAACCGATGGTCGTGGTCGGCCACTCGCTGGGATCGGTGGTCGGCTACAGCGTCCTGCGCGAGGACCCCCGGACGCTCAAGGTCCCGCTCTACCTCACCGTCGGCTGCCCGCTCGGCGTGCGCCCGATCCGCGATCAATTCCGGCCGCTCAAGTTCCCCACACCCGCCAAGGCCTGGTACAACGCCTACGACGACCGGGACGTCGTGGCCCTCTATCCCTTGGACAAGAAAAACTTCCCGGTCACCCCGGCGGTGACCAACTATGGCAAGGTCAAGAACCATACCGACAACCGCCATGGCATCGTCGGTTATCTGGATGATCCGAAGGTCGCCCTGGCGATCTATGAGGCGCTGACCTGAGAGGCGGCGTCCGAGCGCACTGGAGTCCAAGGCTTCAGCCTTGGCGCGGCACCCAAGGCTGAAGCCTTGGAGTGGTCAGTGAATGGGGGAGACGCACAAGACACGCAAGCCAAGGCTGCCGTAGCGGCTGCGCGGACCGCGGCCGAGGCGGGCGACCGCGCGCGCGAGGTGCAGGACGAGGCCCCAAGAGCCGCCGCGCACCACCCGCGTCCCGGTTTCGGCCGTGCCCCTGTCCTGGCGTTGTGAATATTGGTTCCTGCACCACTCAACAACGTTTCCGCAGAGGTCGTAAACACCCTGCCGGCTGCCTCCGCCTGGATAGACCCCCACCGCGGTGGTACGTCCAATCCCGGCCTCGTCGGTGTTTGCGACCCCGTCCCGCCACTCGGACCCCCAGGGGTAGGTGAAGTCGGGCCGGGCGCTCTGCGCCGCCCACTGCCACTCCCACTCGTCCGGCAGCCGCACCTCATGACCCAGCCGCGCGCTCAGCCAGCGACAGAAGGCCGTCGCCTCATACCAGGAGACGTGATCGGCGGGGTAGTTCGCATAGGGCCGCTGTTGTCGGCCGGGTCCCGACTCTTGCGTGAGTCCTACCCACCAGCAGACATCGCGATAACCGTCTGCAGCGTCGAGAAAGGCCCGGTACTGGGCATAGGTCACCGGATAGGCGGCGATGCGGAAGGGGGCGACCGCGAAAGAACCCGCATCTTCGATGAAGACCTCACCCCCCGGCACCTCGCACCAGAGGATATCCGGCACCCCGTCGATGACGCCGACACCGGGGCGGGGGTCGCCGATCTCGCACAGCCGCATCCCGATCGCCTCCCGCCGCGCGTGGTCCGTCTCCCCACACAGCAGTTCGGCCAGCAGCCATTCGCCCTCGGGGATCAGAAAGCCCGCAGCATCCGGATCAGCTTCGAGCCGCTCCAGCAGGTCCGCCTCCGCGAGCAGGGCGCGGGCGGGCTCCAGCACCTCGTGCCGCCACAGCCGATGGCGCGGCCGGCCGGCGGCGGCCCAGGCGCTGGCCTCCTCCTCGACCTTGTCGCGCAGGCGCAGGGCCGGGCCATAGTCCCGGACCCAGGCGGCCAGCGTCGGCCACTCCCGCAGCAGGGCCTCGTGGGCGACCTCGAGGGTCGGGCGGTCGTCCGAACCCAGGACCAGCAGGCGGGTGTCCTTGCCGGTGAACTCGGCAATGAGCCGCTGCGCCCCCGGGTCCGCGGCCCAGTGGCTCAGGTCCTCCCGGCGGCGGGTGGCGGTGCCGTCCGGCTGCACGGTCAGCAGGCGGGAGAAGACCTGCGGCAGGGCGGCACGGCCCGCCTCGCCCGCGCGCCCCAGGGCCTGGTCCGCGCGGCTGCGGATGACGCCCTTGAGCTCGCCGAAATCCGCATGCTGGTAGGCGGCCAGGTCCATGCGGCCGGTCGCGCGGCACTGCCCATAGAGGTCCGCGAGGGCAAAGGCGAGCAGGGCGAGACCACCGGACCCGGCCAGGGCGTCGGCGTCGTCCACCAGGTGCCGGACCAGGTCCGGGTCCAGGGTCAGGGGCGGGTTCAGGTCCGCGACCGGTCCCTTGACCATTTGGATCATGGCCTCGCGCCCGGGGGTGCGCACGCCGTAGCAACCGCCGCGGTTCTGGACGGCCAGCAGCCCGGGGTGTTCGAGGCATTTGGGGATGAAGTCCGAGCGGACGGTCGCGATGACGCGAAACCGCGGCCCCGCGACGGCCCGCAGCAACAGGTCCAGAAAGGGCTCGCGCAGGTCCGCGCAGGCGGGGGTGAACAATTCTTCCATCTGGTCGAGGATGAGTAGCCACTCCGCGCTCGCGGACTGGTCCTTGAGGGCACGCCCGAGCAGGCTCGCGAAGGCGCCGGGTTCCGCCTTGAGCGTTTCGGCCTCGCTGCCCGGGGTGAGCCAGCCGAGCCGCAGGTGCTGCTTGAGGCTGTTGGTGAGGGCGCAGAAGGGGTCACTGCGCCGGTCGGCCCCGCGCTGGTCGTCGGGGCACATGGCGGTGATGAGCCAGTCGCGCGCGTTCGGGAGACCGGGGGCGGTGCCCGCGGCCAGCGCGGCCCAGACCCCGGCACGCACCAGGGACGATTTGCCGGAGCCCGAGGCGCCGGTCACCAACAGGAAGCGCCCGCCCTGCCCGGTGGCCAGGCGCCGGAGCAGATCGTCGGTTTCAGTGCGGCGGCCGAAGAAGATGGGCGCCTGCCACCAGTCCAGGGCCAGAAGGCCCGGATAGGGGTCGTGGTGCCAGGCGGGTCGGCGGGCGGTGCAACCCAGGTCGCGTGCGAGCGCTTCCAGCCGGTCGGCATCGGCCCAACCCTTCTCGCGGATCGCGGCGAGCAGGGCGCAGAGGGGGGATTTGCCCTCGCCGGTGGAGACCTCAGAGCGGTCGCAGAGCTCGAGCAGCCTGGTCGCGGTGGTGTCGCCGTCCAACTTCCAGGGGATGCTGTTGAGGAGCGCGTGTCCCCAGAGGGCATCCTTGATGAAGGACTCTCGCTTGTCCTCATCCGACCAGGACGGTAGCCCCATCAGGAGCCGCTTGAAGACCTTGTAGGCGGCGGGCGTCAGGGCCATGGGCGGCGGTCCTCGCGGCAACGGTCAGGCACCGGTAGTCACCGCTGCGGGTCCGCGCATGAGCACCGGCATCGCGTGCTCGGGGAGACCCTCCAGACGGACCTGGGCGCAGCCGGCCTGAAAGGCATCCGCGACGCCCCGGCCCGCGGCGAGTGCCTGGTAGAAGCCGGCGGAGAATGCGAGTGCCGCGGCGTCGCCGATTGCACCCGCAGTGCCGATGACATAGTCGATGTCGGCGGCGATGGCCTTGGCCTGGGGCTCGCTGTAGCAGGCGTTCAGCACCACCACCTTGACGCAGTGTTTGAACAGCCGGAAAACGCTCGCCAGGGCATCGCCCGACACCAGGCGTGCCGGGCCTGGACCATCCTCGAAATAGAGGCCCGTGACGCCTTCACCGTGCCCGGAAAAGTGTACGACGCCGGGCTGGGTGGCGTGGAGTGCGCGGGTCAGATCCGCGGGCCGGGCGGCGAACTCGGGGGCGTGCAGGGTGAGCGCCGCGGGTCCGGCGGCACGGCCCAGCGCCTCCCTGATCCCCTTGTACTCGAGGTCAGTGCGGAGCCGGTCGAGGTCCGGGTCCTGGTGCTCGGCATTGGCCGCGATGAAGAGGACGGAGCGGATCGGTGCATCCGCCCGGCACAGGGCGAACTCCAACTGCGTGAGCACCGGCCCCCGACCAGTCGGGGAGGCGCCGAACTTTGAGCGAATCCGTGTGAACAGCGTGCAGGCGTGGGACAAGCCATCGGGGTTCCGCGACTCCAGCCCATTGAGGAGTTCGACCAGTTCCACGGCGGCCTCTTCGCCCGCACTGTGCCGGTGCAGCCGATTGAGCCATTCCTCGCCCCAAAAGGCTTCCAGCAGAAAGGCCCAGCGCTGGCTTGGATCGTTCCAGCAATCCAGGCCCAGCAGGAGTGACTTGAACTGCAAGAACCCGTGGCGGTCCAGCGGCATTGCGGTGTGCTCGTCGAAAACCAAGTTCCTTCAAGCGTAACACGGAGGCGCCTGAAAGGGCCCCAGCAAACCGTTGATGCCGTGCGGCTGTTGCATAGCGGCATCGGCGCGCCCCTCACCGCTTTATGCGTGCGGCCGCTCCCGGATTCCGTTGCGCTCTATCCGGGCTACGGGGAGGTCGCGGCGAATACCCGCCCGGTCTGCTGCGCGGTGTCACGCGCAAGCGGGACGGCCCCAAGAACCGCTGGCCATTGCGCAGGGGCGGCGGCCCGCCGAGACAGCGCCCGCTTCCGGCTGAAGCCGCGAGCCGCGGTGCGCAATCCCGGCGGGACAGGGCTCCAGCCCGTCAGCCTCGGGGCAGCCCCCGCAACAGGGAGCGTACCCACCCGGGTCCGCCGTAGATGAGCCCGGTATAGACCTGCACCAGGTCGGCCCCGGCGGCGAGCTTGGCCCGCACGTCCGCCGCGTCCATGATGCCGCCGACCCCGATCAGCACCGGCCCCGCCCCGAGCGCGGTCCGCACCGTCTGGAGCAACTGGGTGCTGCGCGCAAACAGGGGCCGGCCGGAGAGCCCGCCGCTCAAGCCGGCGGAGGGACTGGTCAGCCCCGCGAAGTCGATGCTGGTATTGGTCAGGACGAGCCCGGCGCAGCCGGCGTCCAGGGCCGCGCGGGCGCAGTCGATGGCGTCGCGGTCGGTGAGATCCGGTGCCAGCTTCAGCAGCAGGGGCCGGGGGTGCGCGAGGCGCTGATTGGGGCCCTGGATGGCGGCGACGATGCGCCGCACCTCGGTGACCGTCTGGAGTGCCCGCAGCCCCTCGGTGTTCGGGCTGGAGAGATTGACCACCACATAGTCCGCCAGTGCGCCCAGGCGCTCGAAACTCTCGCGATAGTCCGCCGCCGCCTGTTCGGCCGGGGTCACCTTGGACTTGCCCAGGTTCACACCCAAGGGCACCCGCGGCAGGCCGCGCGCGCGCAGCCGTTCCAACTGCACCTGCATGGCCGCGGCGCCCGAGTTGTTGAACCCCATGCGGTTGACGATGGCCAAATCCGCGGGCAGGCGAAAGAGCCGTGGCCGCGGGTTGCCGGGCTGGGGCCGGGCGGTGACGGTGCCGACCTCGATGAAGCCGAAGCCTAGACGCTGCCAGGCGGGCACCGCCTGCGCCTCCTTATCAAGGCCGGCCGCGAGTCCGATGGGATTCGGGAACTCGAGCCCCATCAGGCGGCGGGCCAAGTCAGGCCGCCGCGCCGGGTCCCGGTCCGGCAGGCGCCCGTCGAAGACCCGGGACCAGCGCCCGAGCAGCGCGAGCGTGAGCCGGTGGGCCAACTCCGGGTCGAGGCGGAAGATGAGCGGTCGGAGCAGGCCCCAAAGGCCTCGAGCGTCTTTATTGTTCACTTGGATATCTGCTCGTGTTCCCGCTGCACCGGCGTGGGAGCAAGTCCCGGTAGGTGGGCATCAAGCGTGCGGCGGCTAAGGAACAGGTCATTAGTAAGTCAAACAAGTCCATTAGGGAATGTTCTCAGCACCGTTGTCGTTGTCGTTGTCGTTGTCGTTGTCGTTGTCGTTGTCGAAATTATCGTAGCGCCCAAGATTCTCTCGCAAGCCGATTC
>NZ_CAIKKU010000450.1 GCF_903828115.1 uncultured Thiodictyon sp.
TGCTTGCAATACGAACTGGTGTTTGCGTAAAACCTCGCGCTCGCGCGAAAGCGAGTACGACCGAGGAACCGGATGCGGGAAAACTGCACGTCCGGGTCTGTGGCGGGGGCTCCGGGCAACCGGAGTCCCTACGCCGGAGGCTCTTATTCATTTGTGGGAAAAGAACTCGAGCCTAGCCCTTTTTTATCCGCTTCTTGGGGCAAAAGGCAAGACCTGACCCCATTGCCCCCCCCATTATCCCTACCACCCAACCGAAAAGGGTCCAGCTTACTTTCTATCGTATAGTATCGCGTGACTTGCCGTTGAGTGTCCCTCTGAGATTAGGTGGACACCATCTGACTTGCTAACGGGCAAAAATAGCGCAATTACTGCGAATATCAGAAAAATGATCGCGAAAGGAATGAAGGCAGCAATTATTAATAATCCAAATACAATCAATAGCTGTTTAGACTGGCATCTAATGGTGCTATCCAGATTTAGCTCAAATTTCTCCCCGCAAACTCTGCATACACACATTTTTTGGGATTTGCCTATTAGCTGGCGGGTGGCAACAATCGACGTGCATAGATATTCATTTTCTTCTCTTCGCAATTCATATTTTGTGCTAATTCGATGTCCGAGGCGATAGTTAATAGATTTCATTTTCCCATCCTTACCTTTACCCAGGTGGAACTTTCATCCACTAGATTACGCGACATTGCCGATCACCGCCAAGACTCTAAGTTGTCGCCAAACCTCTTGAGAAAGTGTGCAAGTACGCTTGGTCTGCTGTATTCGGAATCTGCCTCCCGGCCACAGACGGAACACGTGGCTAACTCCCAAAAACAAGCACCAGGGTCTCGTTCCAGTTTGGCCGCCAACTCCCGCCCGTTCAGGCATTCTTTCTTCTTGAGTTCCTGCCACTTCGGGTAGCAGCATTCACCGCAGTAAACCTTGTCGCACTCTTTGCAGTAGTATGCGTACTTCTCATAGTCGGCGTGCGTCCTGCTTGCGTCGAGTACGATGCCGACATTGCTCCCATACGAGCGGGGTTTCTCGAATTCTGTCATTTTGCCACATTTAATACAGTTCATTGCGTTCTCCTCCTTCTTTGGCCGAAGGTTAGGCATCATTAGTTGGTGGACAACGCTTCGCTTTTGCCCACATTACCTGGCTCTTTCTCTAATTTCTTTACTGCCTCTAACGCTTGCAGTGCTACTTCCCTGACACCCTGGTTTTTTTCAAAATCTTCTTGAGTAAGGCGGGTTAAGGGTTCAACAGCTCTCTTATCGCCAATGCTTCCCAATGCGCTTGCCGCATTACTTCGAACCTCTCGATATTTATCTTTCAATGCGGTGATTAGTGGTTCAACTACAAAAGGGTAGTGTAGCTCCCCAAGCTTTAACGCAGCTTCAGCTCTGATCCTGCACTCGCGCTCGCATTCCTGTTTCAGCTCGCGCTTTTTCTCACTTAAGCGATCGAGGGCAGCGAACGTCTGCTCGCTCCTTCCCAGTCCAATCCCACCCCAGGCATCCCCTAATGCAGCGAGAATCGGATTGGCCTCCTCGAACCGATCGATCTCGGCTGCAAGGGTCGCGGCGACTTGAGAGCGATAGGTTAAGTTTTTAACTAACTGCTTCGCAATTTCAATTTCCTCCGTTTTTGCTTGTCGCGCCTCTAACGATGTGGGGAACCGCTCTAATATATCTTTGTAAAGCTTTAGCGCTGCTAGGCGGTCACCGTGACGCTCTGACTTCTTGGCTTTCCTAAGCAAGGCACGCGGATCGTCAGGATTTCCGAATAGCTTGCTGAAAATGCTCATAGTCGCTTACCTTTGTTGCCTAACGAATAAGCGTTTATCCGTCGTGCGCGCCGCACTGACCCCGCGTCGGAGCGCGACGCCACGCGCGCACGACGGATAAACGTTTGTTGGACTAATCCGCTCCTGGCACGACGCCTGCTGCGGCCGCGGTCCTCTTTAAGAGAGGGGATTGTATCCCGGAGGCCGGGTCGCCGGTCGGTGTCGGACCGGGTTGCAGCGCCCGCGCCGCGCCCGGTGCGGCGCCAAGCGGGCGTCCGTGTGGCGCTGCGAGGCGGTTCAGCGGCGTCTTTGAGATGAAGTGTAGACGATTTTCCAGCGCTTGGGCGAGCGCGAACGCAGGCCGCGGGCGGCCTGTCCCGGACGGCCGGCGGGCGCTGAGGCCTAGCAGGTGGCAGGCATCAGCGTCACCCCCTGACCACGCCGCAACGGGGCCAGGTGCGCGGTCACATGCAAGCGCCCGATGCGGCACGTGGGACAGGGATAGCCGTCAAAGGGCGCCGTCGCCGCCGGTTCCGTGGCGGGTTCTGGCGCCGGCGGCGGGGCCGCGAGGGCGGCACGGATCAGCTCCA